>CAZENS010000001.1:0-23612 GCA_964513905.1 uncultured Candidatus Saccharibacteria bacterium
CCGACAAGCCTCAAATCCACAGCCGTTTGAAAATTAATTTCAAAAAAAATAAACCTCCCGTAAAAGGAGGAGAATATTCCTGGTGGAGCTGCGGGGTACTGCCCCCCGGTCCAAATGGTAACCCGATATTCGTCTACAGGCATAGACTACTTATGTGTTTTATAACAAGAAGTCCTAAGAAGTGAGTCAAAAATGGACCACAAGTTACGCGAAAAAAGTCCTGTGTATTGGTCGCTTCCCAAATACACAGCAAGCAACGAAAAGTATAACACTCCCCTAAGCTGCGCTGCCTCGCCTAGGTGGAATGACCGCTAAACTAGGCAGCGATTGGCGCAAATGCCATCTTTGGAGCAGCGAAAGCGCTCTTTAGGCTAGCAAATGCATTTGCAACTTTAGATTTTGCAACTAAAAATATGCGTATCGTGCAATATTCGACCTGCAGAATATCTTGTTAATGTCCAAATGTCGAAAGCTATGTCAGCCCCATCTACCCTATAATTATACCACATTGCCTGCTTGTATTCACACTAGCAATTTGCCATACTGATTACACAATGATCGCAAAGATAGCATGCGCAGCCCCAATTGGATTTTCGGGAGCAATAATAGAGGTAGAAAGCGACACCAAACAGGGACTGCCCGCCCTTCAAATTGTTGGAATGGGCAACAAGGCAATCGACGAATCAAAAGAACGAGTTCGTAGCGCGATTACAAACTCCCTTCTAGATTTTCCCAAAAAACGTATCACGATTAACCTCGCTCCCGCCGAATTACCAAAAGATGGAACACACTATGATCTTGCAATTGCGCTAAGCATTCTAAGTTCGAGTGGACAACTGCAAAAGAATCAAACAGAAAATTCTGTGTTCGTGGGAGAACTGGCGCTCGATGGATCATTGCGGCCGGTTAAGGGTATTATAAATATGGTAGAAACTGCCAAAGAAAATGGCTACAAAACGATGTACCTACCACATCATAATATGCATCAAGCCGAACTAATTTCTGGTATAAATCTTGTACCAGTTTCTACGCTCAAGGAGTTATTTCTCTTTCTAAAAGGTGAAAAAAACATCACTACAAATACTCCTACTGTCCGACCGACGGCGTCACGCAAACCGCTCTCAGATGCTGACATGATTCGACTAGACGATATCTCAGGACAGGACCATGCAAAACGTGCCATTACTATTGCAGTAGCCGGTAGGCACAATATCCTACTCTATGGCCCGCCCGGTAGCGGAAAAACACTGCTAGCAAAAACATTAGTAAACCTACTCCCTACTCTTTCTGATCCAGAAAAAGTAGCAGTCACAAAACTGTATAGCCTAGCAGGAGAAAGCACCGAAAACACAATAGAACAGCGACCTTTTCGCTCTCCACATCACACTGCAAGTAGAAGCTCAATAATTGGCGGAGGTAGCCACCCTCGACCAGGAGAGATTAGCCTCGCCCATTTTGGCGTTCTCTTTCTTGATGAAATACCCGAATACCCTAGATCTGTCCTTGAGTCCCTACGCCAGCCCTTAGAAGATAAGGTAATATCAATTGCACGCGCCAAAGGCAGCATCACTTATCCTGCGAATTTTATGCTTGTTGCAACAATGAACCCCTGCCCCTGCGGATTCTATGGAGAAACAGACAAAGAATGTACCTGCACAACCAGCCAGATAGCCAACTACCAAAGAAAACTATCTGGGCCGCTCATGGACCGCATTGATCTCACAATCAACGTATCTTGCGTACCAAGTAAGGATTTCCTTGTATCCAACAAATCACCATCCTACGAGCAGCATCACGCTGCCCAAAAAAGCATAAAGGTAGCAACCGAGTGCCAACGTCAACGATATAAGTCGAACAACAAATACAACAGCCATATCAGTAGCAAACAGATTGCCACCGTCACAAACCTATCTCCTGAGGCCGCTTCGATACTAAATCTAGCGAATGATCGATTGCGGCTCAGCGCCAGAAGCTACTTTAAAACTATTAAGGTAGCCAGAACAATCGCAGATATTGAAAAAAGTGCTCTTATTCAACCGAACCACATATCTGAGGCCCTTCAATATAGAAAACAGTGAATTTAGCCGGCCCTACCCCTTGTAATCACCCGTGGAGTTTGGTATTATGGTATCCGAGTAATTTCAACTACTCGTATCTAACTTTAAGAAGGAGCAACAGCGATTAACAAATCAGTTCGCGTTAACGGACAGATCCGAGCTAAGGAGCTGCGCGTTATCGGCACAGACGGGGAACAACTTGGCATCTTAACCTACTCAGAGGCAAGACGACTAGCGGAAGAGGCAGGAGTGGACCTAGTAGAGATATCACCCAATGCTAATCCTCCTGTAGCAAAAATCATCGACTGGGGAAAATACCAGTATCAGAAGATGAAAGAGCTGCAGAAAAATCGTAAGAAAGCAAAGACCAGCGAGCTAAAGCAAATGCGACTCGGTCTAAAAATCGGTCAGAACGACCTTGAAATAAAATTACGAAAAATTCGCAAGTTCCTTGAAAACGGCGATAAGGTAAAAATCATGATTTTCTTTAGAGGCAGGGAGATGGCCCATAAAGAGCTCGGATTTGAACTAATTGAGCGCATAATTTCTATGCTTGAAGATGATGCAGTAGTTGAACAAAAACCTCAGATGGCTGGTCGCAATCTGAGTATTACAGTAAGGAGTAAATAATGCCAAAGTTAAAGACCCATAAAGGCACCTCGAAGCGAGTTAAACTTACTGCCACAGGCAAAGTAACTCGGCAGCGTGCGTTCGGCGGACACCTACTTGCTAAGAAAAGCAAAAGCCGCAAACGAGCTATCAATACTATAACAAAAGTAAACGGTAGCATGAAGAAAAATATTAAGACAGCACTAGGAGTAAAATAATGCGAGTTAAACGAGGGGTTACCGCCCGTGCTAAGCACAAAAAAATCCTAAAAGCCGCAAAAGGAATGCAGCACAATAGGACTAGAAGTTTTCGACTAGCAAAACAAGCTGTCATTCGAGCCCTACAATATGCATACCGAGATCGACGCAATAAAAAAAGAGATCTCCGTGGACTCTGGATAACAAGAATTAATGCAGCCGCTAGAATTAATGGCACCACCTACAGCAAGTTAATGGCAAGCCTAAAAGCCGCTAACATTGAGCTGGATCGAAAAATCCTCTCTGAGCTTGCCGCTAATGAACCGAAAGCATTTGAAGCAGTCGTAAAAGCTGCATCCAAATAATTCAGCGAAGATAACAATTGAAAAACACCACGATTGAGTGGTGTTTTTCAATAGCGGCGTACCTATAAGCCGGGTTCTGTCGTGAGCAATCATCTATCTAGCCTACTCGTTGCCGAGCTGGTCAAGCGGATAGCGATACCGATTAGCGAACAACCATCACCAGTATCTCCTTGCAGTGGACAGGGTTTACCTCCTTCGTACGTCACCGCACGTCGCTGTGGTCTCTTACACCACTCCTTTCACCCTTACCTCATCAAGAGGCGGTATCGTTTCTGTGGCACTTTCCCTAGGGTTACCCCTGGTCGCCGTTAGCGACTGTCCCGTTCTATACTGCCCGGACTTTCCTCTTGCGCTACCTTTGTCTAGGAGCGCAAGCGATTGCCCAGTACACCACTGCCCTAATTATACCCCATAATCATCAAGTCTGGCGATATATCAATATCTATTCTTTTACCTTATGATCGTCCAAAATTCTGTTTACCTCGCCATCTGCAATCGTATTAAATTCACGGCGAACATGCGTAAACTGCACATCATCAAACTGTGTAAGTAAATCTAGGATCCTCTCATTAATTGGCCACAGGTCCCTATTCTTGATCGTATAAATTCCCTTCATCTGATTTACGACCATCAAACTGTCAAGTCGATACTCCAACCTCTTTATGCCCAGCTCAAGCGCCCTCTCCAAACCAATGCGAAGACCGTGATACTCAGCCTGATAGCTCGTTGTTATTCCAAGATACTCCCCACCCCTATCTACAATATCCCCTTCGGGACTTTCAATTATATAGGCCGCCGCAGAATGACCAGGATTCCCCCTTGATCCCCCGTCTGAATATATAATGTATCCACTTTCTGTTGTTTTTTTATCATCTATCGTGACGACTTCATTGCCCTGTTCATCTGTAGAAGTTTTTTGCTCGCTAATACCCAGTAATACTTTTGATGAATCAGTGATATCCCTGTGTTGTATTTTTGACTTACTTTGCCATATCGCCTTATCGTAAGATCCGCCCAAAGATACTGTATAGTCAGCCACACTGACAAGATAGACGACGTAGACGAACTGTGTCCGGTCCTTGTCATCGCTAATATATGTAATTACATCAAAAAGCTGAACAGTTCTTGCTTCTAACCCAGCATCCTTCTTTAGGTACCGCTTTAGTGCATCTTCGGGTTGCTCGCCATAGTCAATCTTACCGCCAGGGACCTCAAACTTCCCGTTAAGCCTTTCAAGACCTCCCGACCGGCGAAGTAGCAGTGTCTGATCCCCGCGACGAACAATAGCCTTGACTCCGGTTCTCTGCCTCATGCTACCCTCTCTTTAAATCTTAATAAAGTAAATAATGCTATCTGTGGTCAGGGTGACTGGACTTGAACCAGCGACCTCACGGCCCCCAGCCGTACGCGCTACCAACTGCGCCACACCCTGAAAAAACCAAAGGTCCCAACCAGGGCGCTTGATATTCCCCGCGTAAATGCAAGGTGGGTGTTCTCATAGAATTTCCTCAGAAACTCAGAATATTGAACTCCCTATCATATGATGTTAGGAAAATCATATGCGTCTGGCTGGGACATTCTTATTATACACCCCCTTGCTAGGAAATGCCAAATACCCAGATGAATAGCTGCAGAACGGCGCCGATTCCACTGCTCATAATCGCACCGATAACTGATCCTCCCAGTAGAACAAGTGCAAATATCAATACTAGCCCAAACGACTCTACCGCTTCCATTCCCCTGCGTACGAAATCTGGAGCCAGTGCGTATAACGCTCGGGAGCCATCTAACGGAGGTATCGGAATCATATTAAATACAAAGAAACCAAGGTTAATGCCGACAGCCAACATAAGGACCGAGCCTACATCACTAATTGGACTAATATTAAATATGGCCACTATACCGAATAAAATAAAAGCGATCACAAAATTCGTGAGCGGGCCGGCTAAGGCAACAAGTGCAGCGCCCCACTCATCATACTTTACCCTGTTTGGATTAAAGGGAACCGGTTTGGCACCCCCAAAAATAGGTCCACCAGTGATTGCAAGGATAAGCGGCAAAAGAATAGTTAAAAACGGGTCGATATGTTTGATCGGATTAAGTGTCAACCTACCCTGTAACTTTGCAGTGTCATCGCCTAGCCAATAACTCATAAAGGCATGCATAGCCTCGTGAAGTGTCATAGAAACTAGTATTATTGCTAGTACCGCCACCAAATGAAAGATGTCTATTTCCATAGAATCTAGTATACCACGAACGCTAAAGCTTGACGAAAACTACTGAAAAAGCTACAATGGTACAGATTAATTAAATTAACGTAAAGAAGTGGAAGTAACCAAATGGCATCTCGATGTGACTTAACTGGTAAGCGCGCTCAACACGGTCATAATGTAAGTTTTAGCTTGCGCCGTACTAAGCGAACTTTCAAGCCAAACCTACAAAAGAAGACGTTCGTAGTAGACGGTCAAAAAGTGACAATGACACTTAGCACCCACGCTATTCGAACACTGAAGAAAAAGGGGCTACTGCCAAAAAGCGGCGGCTCTAATGTAGAGGCATAACACCTAGCCTATTTAGCAAAAACATCCGGCAGATTTAAACCGGATGTTTTTTATATTATCTTATTTACGTTACGCAGATGTGCGTGTAATCCCAATCATTGTCATAGAAACAGGCAAACTTGCTGCTGACTTTACTTTATATTTAGAAGTAATTTCAACAGGAGCACTTAACTCCCTATTAAATGTCTCGAGCGAATCTTGAGGCACCTCGTACTTCATGCCGCTATCTGCAAAATGCACAGGAATGACAACTTTTGGCTCCACCTGTCGCGTTATTGCAACTGCGCTCGTTGCATCTAGCGTATAACCGCCCCCGCCAACTGGCAAAATTAATATATCGACTACACCAAGTGTTTCTAGCTGCTGGTCAGTTAATTTAGGCGCAATATTACCCAACACAGCAACACGAACATCACCAACTTCCACTCGATAAATCGTTGATAGTTTTTCGTCTTTCTCTGTATCAATATGGCGCTGAGATGCAATTCCTATAATAGAGAAATCCCCCACTTCGTATTCACCCGGACCATTTATTACGAGTTTCTCTCCCGCTCCTGTAATCGCAAACCTGCTCTCCGTAGCAAGCTCAACAGCTCCCGCGACCTTAACGTCGGGCAAACCCGCTAGAGACAGCTTTGGATCAAAGACAGCTGTCACCTCCTTTGTTGCAATTACTACCGCATTACCGCCCTTACATTCTATTTCAAACATATTCTCTCCTCCTACTACGTCTGACTTGTTAGCAAGTGGTCAGTATCAACCAGTACAGAATGCTTGCCATTTGTTATCTCTGTTATAAACTTATCCCTCACGCTAAGTCGATAATAAAACTCCTCATACTTCATAACGGAATAATTTATTTCACGACCCTCGGCTTCTTCAATCATTTTTACCACAGCCTTTATTTTACTGACCGGCGTATTGCCAACAAGCAAGATATCAACTTTGCTCGTTGAACCTTTTTCAAGTATACCAGCCGCCACAACAACTCTTACGTGAGGTAGCGATTTTATTTCGTGTCGCCAGTTGTGCGCTGCGTCTTTTACTTCAGCTACACTAGACACGCTCATTTTTTGATCGGCAAAAATAGCCCGCAATGGGACATAGAACTCATATCTCTGATTTACCTCGTAATATAGCTTATTATCAGCACTGTCGCTAATAATAATTCCTACCTTTAGCATGTTTGCTAACTCACGCCGTACAGAATTAATTTGTTCACCAATTAGCCGAGTTATCTCCCGAACATAGAAAGATTTCCCAGGATTATTCATAAATAAGTGAAGTAATTTTACTCTTGTTTTTGAACCAAATAGTGCGTCAATCATATGTTTGTCTCTTATTCTTCCCTTTTATATATTGTATCACGACACACTAAATTGCGCGAGCTTTTGCGATAAGAATTGTTCGGCGCTTTTTATATCGTACCATTGAATATATTTATTTCGCTTTAGCCAGGTCAGCTGGCGCTTTGCTAGCCTCCAATCACTTACGATGAATTTCTGCTTTAGCTCCTCTTCATCAATCTCACCTTCAAGATGACGCCGTACCAACGGATATATATTCCCCGTCATCGCTTCGCTATCCCATCCGTACCGCTGAGCTAATTGTGTTGCTTCTTCTACAACCCCCAACTCAAAAATTTGTTCAGCTCTGTACTCAATTCTTGTTCTTAACGTCTGTCTGTCTGTTGTTATTCCGACAATTATAGAATTCTCTATCGGTTGACCTCGTCTTGATTGATTTATGCCACCTTGCTCAATCGCCCGAACAATATATCGCTTATTTAATTTATTTTCGGGAAGCTGTACGCTGTTTAATTTACAATACGTATGCAGCTCGTCCAAGCTCATGGATAGCAACCTTTCCCTTCTCTTCCCGTCCACTGATGCTGCTGAAAAATCATAATCAAAAATAACTGCGTCTACATAAAGACCCGTACCTCCAACCAGTATCGGAATTTTGCCACGCATACGTATATCTTCAATTTTTTCTTGGGTATACTTTTTAAATTCTGCAGCGGAAAACGAAGTGTTGGGTTCAATTAAGTCTATCCCCCAATGGGGAATACCCTGTCTCTCCTCAAGAGTTGGCTTCGCGGTACCAACATCCATATGCCTATATATTGCTCGACTATCTGCAGAAATTATTTCGCCTCCAAACTTTTTTGCCATACGAATTGACAAACCGGTCTTCCCACTAGCCGTTGGACCAACAATTACAATAAGTGGCTTTTTTCTAGGATTCTCCATAAACCCACCTTCTACCCAAAAAGTTAGACACTCTTCTAGCCTCGTCGCAATCTATTCCATCCTGTGCAAGTAACTGCATCTGTACATTACGGCCCCCCGGGAACCCGGTAGCCAACTCACCCTTGGCGTTTACAAGCCTATGCCATGGTAGGTGTTCAGGTCCGCCGTGTGCAATCACGCCAACAGCACGTGCGCTCCTGGGAAACCCGGCAATTGCGGCAATGTCCCCATATGTAGTAACTTTTTCTTGCGGTAATTGCGCCATTATTTCATAGACACGAGACCTGAGTACGCTAATGTTAGCCTGTTCATGCTCATCTATCTGCAACATAATCTCCTTCAGTCAGCCCTGTTCAGCAACACTACCTCGCTAGTATTATTTTGAGATATTTTCTATATAACCCTTTAGTTCTTCGATAGAGACTCGACTTTCCCCGGCCTGTGTGCGTAGGCTTATCTCTCGAGAATCTTTATCTTTTGGCCCAATAATAATCTGCAATGGAATCTTCATAGCTGTCGCCTCTCGAATCTTTTTTCCAAGACTTTCGTTCCGACTATCTACTGCGTATCGCACTTCATTAAACTTAACTGGCGTCATTAAAACTGTACTCGACAATATATCAGTAACTTCACTAACGTAATCCATCACCGTATCATTAATTGTTAGAATCCTTATCTGCTCTGGAGCTGCCCAAAATGGAAACCATCCACCAGTATGCTCAATAAATACACTCAGAAACCTCTCGATGGAACCCAGTAACGCACAGTGAATCATGACGGGCTGCTGCGGCATCGAATCTGCACCGGTATATTCTAAATCAAATCTTTGTGGCTGAACAAAATCAAGCTGCACGGTCGCCACCTGGTGCTCACGACCGATTGCGTCAGTCGCCATAAAGTCAATCTTTGGACCGTAAAATGCCGCCTCTCCCTCTTGCTCAAAGTACTTTAGTCCATTTGCTTCGACGGCCGCCTTGAGCTGCTCTTGAGCAGATTTCCACAACAATGCATCACCTAAATAAGCCTCAGATTCATCTCGATAGCTAAGCCGAACATGCAAGTCCATGCCTATCGTGCCGTACAGTGTTCGCGCCGACTCAAGCAAGTTATTAATCTCTACCTCAATTTGATCTGGACGACAAAACACATGACTATCGTCCTGCGTCAACGATCGGACCCTATTCAATCCACCGAGTTCTCCGGTCTTTTCATCCCTGTAGTCTGTTGTTGTCTCTAAAAATCTTACAGGTAGATCCCGATAGCTTCTTGGACGACTAGCATAAATCTGCGTATGGTGTGGGCAATTCATTGGCTTTAACGCCATTTCGTCGCTTGTCTCCTGACTTTGTACCAAAAAGAGCTCCTCTCCAAATTTTGCCCAATGGCCAGACTTCTCGTATAGATCTTTTTTTGTAATATGTGGAGTCCATACTTTTTCAAATCCGAATTTTTGCCGAAGCTGATTGGAATACTGCGCCACAACATCACGCAAAATAGTACCACGAGGAGTAAATAAAGGCAGCCCAACACCCACTAGTGTTGACGTTGTATATAGATCAAGTTCCTTTCCAAGCTTACGATGATCTCGTTTTTTTGCTTCCTCAAGCATAGCAATATACTCATCCAACTCCTCTTGAGTCTCAAAAGCTACTCCATATAGTCGTTGCATCTGGGGATTGTTTTCGTTACCTCGCCAATATGCACCTGCTACACGCATCAGCTTAAAGGCGCCGACCTCTTTTGTACTTGCCACATGCGGTCCACGACATAAATCTTTAAAATCACCGTTAGTATAAAAAGAAACCTCACTCAAAGTAGAAGTATCTCCAGAAGCAATTGTACCCATCTCAGCAGCGTCAAGGTCACTAGCTACCGTTGTGCCAGCACGCTTCAAATCGTTAAGCAGCTCCACTTTGTATGGTTGCCCCTCCCTCTTAGCCCACTCAATTGCTTCATCGATTGGACACTTCTCGCAGATGAACTCTTGCTTCTCGGAAATGATTTTTCGCATGAGCTTTTCAATCTTCTTAAAGTTCTGCTCACTAATCTTTGTTTCGCCTAGGTCTATGTCGTAATAAAAACCATTTTCTACGACCGGACCAACACCGAACTTAGCTTCAGGCCACAGTTTTTTTATTGCCGACGCCATAATGTGCGCCAGACTATGCCTCATTGCATACAACGTATCATCATTCATGCCTACCAGTATACCACTACCTCTGGATAATACCGAAAAACTAACTCAACAAAAGACCACGTTATATTGCGATTTTACTCTAATTTTGCTAGAATAACCTAGGTACGGACGATTAGCTCAGTTGGCTAGAGCACCACATTGACGTTGTGGGGGTCAGAGGTTCGAGTCCTCTATCGTCCACCAGAATCCTCAACCGAGGATTTTTTTATTTCTCTGAACCTTTTAGTTAACACACTTTTTCCACATAAAAAATAACGTATTCAATCATATAATATACCCCCTATGATATATCGTCATATCTATTCAGCTATTGACTTTTTTAAATGCTTATGCTATATTAAAAACATGGCTGATGTAAAACACATAAAACAAACACGTAAGCCGTCCGAACTAGAGCGGTTTCAACTAAGCTTCGAATACGATATGTCAATCGCCGAAGTTCGAAAACAATACAAAAAATAGCTGCGTTACTATTAAAACGAGCTTTTCCACCAGATTGCCTTTCGTCTGGTGGTTTTTCATTCTTGTATACTTATCCCCATACGGTTAAGCTTTTCCACTAGATTTTTTTATAGTTGTATGACAATATATATACATGATATGTATATATTGTTTCCACATGAAAACTGGCATCGCCAACTCCCGACCACATAAAAAATATGCTTCAACCTGGAGGAGAAGAAACTGCACTAAATGCAACCAGGCCTTCACCACCTACGAACGGCCTGCGAGCGACTGTCTTTTAATTTATCGTGCAGACAAAGCTACGTCCGAGCCCTTCAATCCAGGAAAGTTGATCCAAAGTATTGCACGCGCTGCGCAACATGATCAGCATCAGGCTAAATACGACAGCTATTTCTTAGCTCTTACTGTAGAATCACATCTGTTCCGTAAATCTGAGACTGTTAAAGATAAAAAAAATAACCCCACAAAAAAAGTGTCTATTAATGAAATTACTGATGCTACCTATAAAACCCTCAAAAAGTACGATGAATTAACTGGCATGCAGTATGCTATGCAGCACAACCTAATTACTTCGGTCCGGCGACGCGGTCGGCCTTCCACCATTGCCACCAACGTCGCGAGCGGCGCTGAACGTGATTAATCTCTTTGACTGTTGCCTTCTCGGTAACGTCAAACTTATCTAGGTATTTTGCAAACATTAAGTGCGCTTGTGCGTTCAAAGACGAAAGCGCACCATATAAGACAGATGTGACTGGCATCAAAAGCCACTGTAACAACATTAGAATACTTCTATGCCTTTTGTACCTCTCTGGACGTGGAGGTAACATCTTGAAAGAGAGAAATATCGAAATAAACAACCCAACTAGTGCAAACTGCATAAGTCCGCTCACAACCACCGGCAGCTGATGAGCGGTTACACTCTTGGCAGACTCGGGGTTTATAAGAAGCGGAATCCACCCACCAAAAGTCACGAGTATCGCTACTGTTGCAAGCGTTACGTGTCCATCTAGCAACTCCCAAAATTTCAACAGCGAATCCACTAGTGGCACTTGCCTCTTTTTGGTAAAAACATGACTGGCCACATACGGAACATCCGATGCTCCGTAAGCCCAACGACGTAACTGCTTAAACTGTGCGAATAGCGTCTTTTTGTACGTTTCTGATAACACCGCATCTTGGTAAATAGGCACATAAACAGGGGTTACCGAATAATCTCCCTTAAAATGAAAGTAGCTTCGCCAATACTGATGACCATCTTCAACAATCGTCCTCCTGCTCCAGAAATTCATCTCTGAGAGTGCATCAAGTGGCTGCGAATGCGAAGCAAAGTTCCGCAGCCTATCGGGCCGGACGGCACTAATAATATTCCAAAACGAATTTCCTGTTGCGATTACCCGCATGGGTGCAGGAACATCCCAAATATTGTTCAGAAATAGAGAAATCGGCTGATACGACAGCTTTTTACGATCTTTGTGAACGATATACTCGTATGAAACATAGTCAAAATAACTCTTATGTGGTCGATTGTCACAATCAAGTGTTGTTACGATATAATTCTTAAAATCTTTGCCCTCTTTTTGCAATTTTTTAGCAATATACTCACCCGCATACGATATGTTGCCTCCCTTTCCAACTACTTCGTTTGGTAAATCTTTTGGATGCATTACCGGATAGAATCCTGCAAATTTCTTACCGTAGCGCTTTTGAAGTGTCGCTGCAGTTTTTGCTATTGCCTCTCCGCCTCTCTCTTCATAAGCAAAAACCACTAGTAGCTGCTTGTTTGGCGTTGTGGTATCAAGTAACGAAACAATCGTTGGCTCAATTACCTCAATGGCTTCATTATATGCTGCCACAATAACAATATGACGCAGCTCGTCCACCCTCGGGTAATCAGATGGACTAGCTGCAATCTTTGTTAGATTTTTTATATGATAATTTTTTCCAAATACCTTTGAGCTGTCCTGCTTCCATCGAGACAGAGAGTCGGCTGGCGTACTAATATCACTCAAGCGCTCCGACCAGTCAACCTCTTGTGCAGTCACAAGACGTCGATACCCCTTAATAGTATGCACCCCAATCGAGACCGCCTTTACCAACATGGTAAATATAACAAGTAACAGGTAAATACTCGCAGCCGCGGCACTCCACCACGCCAACAACGGCAATGCAATCAGTGCACCATAGCTAAGTAGGCCTGGCAACATCTCAAAAAAACGATACTGTCTTGTGCGTTTCCCTAGCGGTATCTCTATCGACATATCATTCACCTACGTTAAAGAAGCGATGCCCATTACGCGGCTAAGTAGGACAAACGCTATGACCAATATCCCTACGCTACTGTACCCAAACAACAAAGCCATCGCTCTTCCCTTTAGCCCGTAAATCTTGGTAAAGATTGCAGCATGAAGAGCAACAATGATTGCGCCAAATGCAACAAATGAAATTAAATAGTACCAACGCGATCTATAAATATTCTCCCCTCCGAAAGAGGTATACTGAATACTGACTTGGAGTTCACTTGGCTGAATGCGTAACGCCAGTAAAATTACCGTTAACAAGCCGACAACAATAAGCGTCACTAGCCCCAACAGGGCAGCTCTGTCTTTTGCTATATTCTTTATCGCAGTGTACGCAACTGTTTTCATGTCCTGTTATCTCCCTTGCGTGGAGCCGCTATCCGGATTTGAACCGGAGACCTACGCTTTACGAAAGCGCCGCTCTACCAACTGAGCTATAACGGCACGCTCTTTCACGTATTTTATTATAGCATAGAATTGCCACTTGCAAGGGTTGATTATATTTGCTATTATCTTAGGAGTTCTTTACGAAATAACAGTTTGCGCTCGTAGTGAAGTTGGTCTATCACGCCTCCCTGTCACGGAGGAGATCGCCGGTTCGAATCCGGTCGGGCGCGCCAAATACAATCTTCGACATCACTACCGCCTATTTTGGCGGTTTTTTATTGTCTTCTGTAATACTACTATTGAATAGGGTTCCGTTTATGCTAAAATAAGATTAAAGTATATTAAAAGAAAAATATGAAATATTTAAAAATACTACTTCCGTTTATTGTTGCGATAGTAACTTTCTTATACCTTGCGATACCGCTAGATGTATTTGCTGCCAATGAGCAAGTTTTTATTTCGCCGTCTAGCCGTCGCTACGACCCCGGCAGTACTTTTACAGTGGATGTACGCATTAACTCTGGAACCTCAAGAGGTGCTTCAACTAATGCGATTATTCTATATGATAGTTCGATTTTACGTGCAGAAAGTGTTTCGACCGCAGGTAGCGCCTACGGTGGCATAACATCCATAAACAACAGCAACGCCCCAAACCAAGGAAGAATTTGGCACTATGCCCTAAAAATCCCTGCACCAACAGGAAGTAATTTGCTTGTTTATAAGGTAACCTTTAAGGCAATAGCAACCGGCAACGCTAGGGTCTGGGCGTCCGAAGAAAGCATGGTGAACGGTACACGCAATGTCTCTCGACCAGCGGTAACGTATTCTATTAGTAATCCCGCCCCGCCTACGCCACCTGCACCACCTACGCCACCTGCACCGCCCGCACCGAAGCCAAATCCAACACCTACACCAGCACCGGCGCCTCGACCCGCCCCAACGCCAGCGCCTCGGCCGGCGCCTCGACCCGCCCCAACGCCAGCTACACCGGCGCCATCTGCACCGACACCAAACACTGACGACAGCACAGGAAATGAAGAAGAGATAATAGCAGAAGAACCGCTCACAAAAGATGAGCCGACCTTAACTATCAGTAACATTTGGGCGAAAGCCCTTTATGATAAGGCTGATATTTCATGGGAGACGAACCATCCTTCAACCAGCATATTAAAATACGGTACATCTGAGAATAACCTCGACAATGAGGCAAAAATAACCTCAAAAGAGGCGGATTTAGAAGATCCAGAAAGCTTCCCATCGTTTAGCACCACCCTAACGAAGCTACGGCCAGGAGTGAAATACTTTTACAATATAAGTGCCGTAAAATCTGCTGATAAAGATTTAGAAGACTCCCACCAAGGGTCCTTCACAACAAAAGGCTATCCAGTAAAAATCATTGTTCAGAATAATGATCAACCAGTTCAGGGTGCAACCGTTACCATTAAAGACCATAACGGATCATACACCACCAATAAAGACGGTGTCAGCAACCTTAATCTTCGAGACGGCAAGTATACAATCTCGGTAAAGAAAGAAAACCTTTCAGCGCAAGAATCAATCACCGTAAAAGCAACCACTTTTGCGGAAGGAAAAGCCCCCGACACGCAAGAATTTCTATTTAAAATTATTCAAACAGCTGGTTCTACGGGGAGCACAAATCTTCTACCACTCATCATTGGTGGTGCAATCTTAGGTCTTCTTGGTATTTTTGGCCTCATAATATTCCTTGTTCGCAGAAAGCGTGCAAAAGAAGCCGACGCGTATGGATATCAATCTATTATTGATGACGGCGGCCCATCAGCAGCACCAGAGCAATACTATACAGATACACAGCAGCCAGCTTACAGCCAAGACGCATATTATGACTATTCGGCGACCGATCAGCAAGTTGCCTACAATGATCCAGCCGCCTACTCAACGCCAGGTGAAAGCCCTACCTATGCGGGCTACGCAGCCGAGAACTATGCGCAACAACCATATGCGGATCCAACTAGTTATCAGGCGGGCAACGAATACCCACAGCAGCCGGCAACCGACGGGACATTCTCTCAATATAGCCAAGAACAGCTATCTACCGATAGCCCGACTGATCAATATGGCCAGGAACAAGCCCCTACCGACAATATGGCCAACCAATATCAGACTGATCCCTATCAAGCACAAACAACCGAGCAAACTACAGACACAGCAGCATACCAAGAGCCCTACCCTACAGAGCAACAATACCAACGGTCGCCAGAATACAACGACTACACAACCACTCCGACTGAACAGTCTCAGTCTAACAATCAATACTCCGACCAAAGCCAGTACCAACAGCCATACTACGATAGCGCATCAGTAGATCAGCAGGCAATAAACTACCCACAGGCAGACTTAGCTACGCAAGCTACAGAAGTATCAACTCAAAATGACTATCAACCTACAGCCCAACAAGACGGCATCATGTCGGAGCAAGCCAGTTACCAGATAAATAATATGCAACAATCAGATACAGCCTATGCAAACGAAATGCAAGCGTCCCCTGTTGAATATCAGCAGACCCCTATTGCTGATCAAGATGCGTTTGATACCTATGCGCAACTTCAGTCCAGTCAACCACCTTCCACCATGCAGTAACGTACTCTGGTCGAACATTTTTATAATCAAGATAATACGCATGCTCCCATACGTCGAGGCCTAAGATTGGCTCCGGCTCTCCGCTCATAATCGGATTGTCTTGGTTAGGAGTCGTTATAATTGACAGGTCGGGCATTAACCATACCCACCCACTACCGAACAGACCAAGCGCCTGTTTGTTAAATTCATCTTGTAAAGCTTCTAAGCTGCCATACTTACTATTGATATCCTGTAGCAATTGCCCGTTCAAGCTATTACCCCCCGGAGTCATTACGCTCCAAAAAAGTGAATGATTGTAATGACCACCCCCATTATTCCGTACCGCCGAGCGGTATGTCGATGGAACTTCATCTAGTGTGCGTAGCAAGTCAACGATTGCGTACTCATCCTTACTCAACTCGGCGCACTCCACAATAGCAGCGTTTAATTTGTCAACGTATGTCTGGTGATGCTTAGCATGATGAAGCTGCATCACCTCCTCACTGATTGACGGACTTAACGCATCATAGCCATAGGCTAGTTTTGGTAATGTAAACATAATTACTATTCTCCCTATTTATAAAAATTAACTAAGTTATACTACTGATCGTTTCGAATTTGCGGTCGGACATCCGGCACGGTAATATAATACTTCACCCTGCCGTCTGCCTTAATTTTCTTGATTCGGCTAGCAAACTCTAGTAACGGAATCCTAATCTGAGCATACCTTATTTCGCCAGCCTCATTCTCACCAAGCAACTGTACAAAATAATATCCATCGCCACTAAAATTCTTGATTGGACCGCTAACATTGCCCTTCTTTAGCTTCGCTGCCGCCGCTGCCATGCCACCGTCTGGATTATTCTTTTTTACCCAAGAAGAGTTGGCTATTACTTCTATCTCTGGATACTTTTTCTTTAACGCACTCGCAATCACCTCAAGCTTGATGGTGGCGCCAGAAGCCTTTGTGTTTGCAATGAGCGATTCGGCCTCCTTAGAAGCCTGCCTTGCTCTATCGTCAATCGAATAAGAAACCTCTTGCCACAAAACACTACGACGAACATTATATCGGCTCTCTTCAGGCGAAAGGCCATATAACTGTTCCGCCGATCGATCGTACGCCTCCTGGCTAATTTCCCCTTGAGGAGATGTAGTTTGACGCAATCGCTTAATAGCAGCGTCAACTTGCTGTTCCGATACGCTAATATTTTCCTCACGAGCAAGCTTAGACGCATACGCAGCAGTTACCGCATTATTCATTGCCTCGGCTTTTATGTAATCAAACTGACTTTTGGCGTTATCTGAAGTGCTATTTTTATCAAGCTGCTCTGCTGTACTTAGGTAAGTTTCTGAACTTTTATAATTCAGGAGGTAATCCCCATATCGAACGTCTTCACCGTCGACTGTTGCGACGGGAACAGGTACCATTCGGGTTAAACGATAAAAGAAATCACTTGTCGTTTGAACTTTATATAGTTGCCACCAACTAAATACAACGGCCAAAATTAATACAACAAAACCAATTGCAATTGCACTTATTACTAGCCGATACTTTGTATACTGAACTGGGTACTTAAAACGACGAGCACCGGAGAGTATTTGCTCCCTATGCTCAGCAACCGTTTCGTTGGTAATCCGAGTAGGTTTTTTGCTCGGTTGCTTTTTACGCGTTAACTTCGATGTCAGCTTCTTCATTTACTCCCCGTTCTGCTACGTCGACAGCGTCTTGCAGCATATTATAGACTTTCTCTGGATGATCTACATTATGTATAACAAGATCACCGACATAGGTCTGTATGACTATTGTTCCAAATCGAAATACTTCCCCACTAAATCCTGGTATATTATAGCTTATATTGTGAATTTTTGACAACTTCAGCTCTACAACATCACTCCCAAAAAAACCGATTTGGGTAATTTGTCGCAGGCGCTGATTTGTTAATACAAACACCGTGTAGTACCAAATAATAAAATGGTACGCAAAGATGAGTAGCCCAAGAGCCAGCCCAGCAATTGGGAGTAAAAATAGTTCAAGATTACTTTGCCAAATCAATGGCGGGATTGCCGATATGGCAAACGGAATTAATAAGCCGTAAAAACCTTTTCTCATAGCGAGAATATGTCGACGAAATACTGCGACCACCTCTTCATCTTCACGCTGCCCATCAAATGAGACGTCTTTTGCTTCTTCTTTTGTCATACTATAATTTTGGTACCCCGAGTAGGAGTCGAACCTACAACCTTTTCCTTAGGACGGAACTGCTCTATCCAGTTGAGCTATCGAGGCATATGTAGCATGTGGGTGCGTAACTTTTACTATAGCACGACACCCACACAAACTCTATTTCTAGCGAGTAAACTTTTCGTTAAGCATCGAATATTCAACAAGCTCGTCTTTGCCAAACCAGTGTGCGATTTCTTCCTTTGCTTCATCAGAATCACCCGACGCATGAATAAGGTTAGGTACCCCTTTTTGACATTCGTCCGCATACCCAAAACTCATATGTGAATAGTCACCACGAATTGTTCCCATGTCGGCCGTCTTAGGCTCCGTAGGTCCAACAATCTTTCGAACAAGCGCGACAGCTTCAACGCCCTCAAGCACTACCGCCACAACCGGTCCGTTCATCATAAAATCAAGCGTAACATTGAATGCACCTTCTCCTCGGCGAGTTACCATTTTTCCAATATCTTCATAGTGATGATAGTAGTGATCACGATCAGGGCTAGCCATCTTCATGCCGACCATTTTTAGACCTACACGCTCAAATCTCTGAAGAATTTCTCCGACAATTCCTCTCTGTACTGCATCGGGTTTGAACACAATAAGTGTTCGCTCTACGCCGCAAAAATTCTTTTCTTCGTTCTTTGACATTACTTTCTCCTTAGCAATTAATACCCTTCTATCATATCAAATTACCAGCCAGTTGAGTAACCTCATTCTAGCTATCGTGCTACACTATATACATGAGCAGTAAGCACTACCTGAGCGATCTTATTTATGACTTTACAGAGTCTATTGAAGTTGAAGGCGGGCGCAGCAGCAAAACCGCCGAAAACTACACACACTATCTTATGCGTTTTTGCGAATTTTCTGACAACATTACAGTTGACGCCATTACGCCGGAGCTAATTCGCCGATACCGACTATGGCTCAATCGATACAAGAATTCAGCCGGCGAAACACTCAGTGTTATGACGCAAAATTATCATCTCGTTGCACTGCGTGGCTTTTTACAATATCTATCAAAAAGAGACATCCCCTCTCTTCCCCCGAATAGAATTGAGCTTCCCAAAACTCATCGAAAACAAGTAACCTTTCTTCATGTTGATGAGGTAGATAGACTCATTGAAGCTATCGATACATCGGATGATGCAGGACTACGTGACCGAGCGATTATTGAACTGCTATTTTCGAGCGGACTACGTGTAAGTGAGTTAGTGGCGCTAAATCGTGACCACGTAAATACAAAGCGACGAGAATTTATGGTGCGAGGAAAAGGCCAAAAAGACAGGCCCATCTTTATAAGTGAGGAAGCTGCCGAGCACATCGAAAACTATTTAGCTGTTCGGGTGGATAACCTTATCCCCCTTTTTATCAGCTATAGCAAAAATACCCAAACACCCAATACCGACGGCGACTACCGACGACTTACCGCCAGAAGTATTCAGCGGGTTGTTAGTAAATACGCACGACGCGCCGGCATTACAAAACACGTGAGCCCGCACACTATGCGCCACAGCTATGCTACCGACCTCCTAATGAACGGCGCAGATATCCGTAGCGTGCAAAGTATGCTCGGCCATAGCAATATCAGCACGACCCAAGTGTACACACATGTTACCGATGAGCACCTAAAAGAGGTCCACGAAAGATTCCATAGTAAATAAAGTAACCTCCTTCTATAAAGGAGGCTACTTGCCTATTCGTTTTTTAATCAACTAAGTTTGGACAGCCAGGTTCACTGGAGCCAGAGTAGCCATTGGGTTCATCGGTTACAGCAAAATCTTTACATATGTGACCACTGGATCCAACTGCAGCCCGAGGGAACGTCGCTGCACCGCCACCAATCGCCTCAACCCTCGAAACAACTCGCTGGAAAACGTTATTTGCTCGCCCGGTAGAGTCGATCTCTGGTTGAACACCTTCAAATAAAATGCGCTTTGATGGATCTGTACTATCCTTTAGGGATATACTAAAGCTGGTTGAGCGGTAGAGTGACGCCAGCGTTAATTGCACCTCTTTATCGGAGTTAATGTCGCTCTTTACTCGTATCCGTGTTTTACACAGGTAACCCTCTGATTTTACCGGTTCATGCTCACCATTCTGGTCAGCTAGCCCCTCACACCTAATAGGGTTAATTTTATTAATAGCATCTGCCGGCACACCTTCGTTCGAATCATTGTAAATAGGCTTATGTATGTCTATATCATTACCCGCAAGGTTAATATTGCTAGAATTTCCTGCAATATTAGCCCCAGAATACAGGAACGCTGTACGAGAGTTCTCATCCATGTCTCGCACATTTCCAGCCTGTGAATACGGAATAACGCCTACTCGAATTACCGCCCCTTGCTTTCCCCATGCAGTCTTTGATTGTGGCAAGCTAAAATGACCATTTGTGCCAGGCCCAACCGTCTTTACAGTATTCGAAACATCCTTCCTATCTAGCCAGCTTAGTTCTATTTCATCAAACTTACCATTTCCCTTTAGCGGAATAACCTGTATGCCGTTCACGTCTTCGGTTTTTCCAATAAATGCCTCGGTGTCTGGATTAATAATGACGCACGTGTAGGCCTGATCGAGTTTATTATCATTCGCCGACTGCGCCACCTTTCGCTCCTTCTCACTAGAAGTCGGATTGATAGCCTTGCTTATGGTATCGCAATTCCTATCGTTTATCGCTTTACTAATATTATTACATCTTGTTCGCTCTGCACTGGCGGGGCCATGCCCCACTAGGCCTTTCTCGCGACAATCTGCCAACTCTGCCAGAAGTCGCTTTGCGTCCTCTACACCAGCCTCCGCTGAGTCTTTTGCGCTTTGAGCGAGGTTATTATCTGTGGACCGCTCTTGATCCGATAGCATTAAGGTAGTAAAAGTAACCGTCACCCCAGTTAGCAGAACGGCCGTTAGTATCACAATAAACAACGATACTGCGCCCGATTGCTTTAACATGCCATTTTTTTGTCTCATATTGTCAAATCTCTCCATTAACCTTACCATGCTATACCCTATCTTCCTGCACCGCTACGGGCTACAAAACTTATCTTATTAATCGCGCAATACTCTCCGTCGTTCATAGATCCTCCATCCGGGGCATTACAGTTTGGCTCGACGGTATGAATCACCTCATCACCCATTTGAGACCCGACTATCATGCTGATCGTGTAGTATGGTGCTGTTGATTTTAGACTAACGTTTTCATTGCCAGTAACGGCATCCCCTGGGGCATCTATATCAATCTTATACAGCACCAGATTGTTGTTTCCGCTGCCAAATACGTTCAGCACTGGCGACGGTACACCGTCTGCAGTCATCACTACTGGCAATCGCGATGCTGCGTTGGGATTAGTAGACCTACACAGTTCCTTTTGCGTGTCCCGGACCTTTACGAATCGTATGATTGAGCCATCCGGCATAAACTGTATGGGGTTGCTCCCCTCGTAGTTAATACTACCTTCGCTAGCATGGCTCTTTACCGCCCGACCAGAATTCCAGGCATATGAATACGTACCCGTGCATAAACGACCCCCGGCAGGATTTGAATAAAAATCAGTACCGTTGCTTCGCGCTTGATTAAAATTAGTAGCCATTATATCTTGTGGCGTTGGGTTGGCACGATGATATCTAAGTGCGAATACTTCTGAATTCATAATCGATTGTTGCATATCGCGGACCAATACACGAGAAACGGCATTCACTTCTTTTATCGTCAGGCCTCTATTGTATATAGAAGTTACCTGCATCACTACCGCCGCTATCACCAACAATAAAGAGCCGATAAATGCCATCGACAGCATTAATTCTATCAGCGTAAAACCGCCCTTTTTGCTACTTTGGTGCATACAACCTCACAATCGTCCCTAACTTCATCAAACCGCCGTCAGCCCCCGGAGAGTCCCAGCATGCGCGTATATGAAAATCATAGTAACGTGTCTTTTTTAGTACGGCACTGTCGCTAGAGCTGTCGCTCTCTTTTACTGCTTCAATCCACACCATCTCAGAACGTCCGGATGGCCCACTATATACCTGTGAAAATGTTGTTGGCTGAACAAATTTATGTTGAGCACTGCTCGCTTTAACTATACCGCCCATACCAGGATCAATATAAAAAGCATGTGATGGCATACCAATAGGACTAGTAGTTGTTGCAGGTTTACAGTGTGAATTAAAATCCTTAATTGTATCGTAATCTGATGCTGCGTCTTGCGCCAAAGAAATAGCCGTGTCCCAACCGCCCGTCGCCTCTGGTGATCCTTCTTTAGCGTTCATTTCTACTGCATGAAGATGGTGTAATAGCTCCGCCTGTGTATCAATCTGGTTACGCACAAGATTCATTTCAAGTGAGGTCTGTGCTGCAGCTATACCTCGAGTCATGACAGAAATTGCGCCGACAGCGACCGCGCTAAAGACAGTGACTGCAATTAGCACTTCGATCAAGGTGTCGCCTCGCTGTTTTTTAATCATTAGCATCCCGATGAATCTCCTGCCGATTCTATCGAACCGGGGCCAGTTGCGTCTTTTTGAACAATCACCGCCATACGCGTTGGTGGCTCGAGCTCTCCTAGGCTATCGCCCACACACAGCTTTAATTCCTGAGAGAATAGCCGATCGTTGATTACTGCCGCTAGGTTTGCGATTGTTTCATCATTTAAATTCTCTGGCGGAATGACATGAGTGCTCAGTGTGCCGTTTACCGGCGAGCGCACAATTAAAATAGCGGCTCGTTGTGGCGTGCTTCGTCTAGCTTCGCCAGCTTGATAAATACCTAAATCCCACGGAACTTGCCACTCTTCTAGCAACTGGGCGTTCTCTGTGTGGCGCTTCACTGTATAGCCCTGCACTGGCTTAGTGTTGCTACCACCAGTCGCATCTGCAGCGCTAGAAACACCGTCATGAGCCGAAGAAAACACCGGAGGAGGCGTACTGGTCGAATCAATACGCTCTGCAATCAACGGACTCATCTTTAACGTCGAAGTCCCCTTTGTGTCATCGAAAGTAATTTCAATCATTCGGCCAACATAATAGCACGTTGATGTACCCCGATGCTTACGCATACTTGAATCTGCATTACATGGATTAATATTACCGGAGGTATCTGCGTTGTCGTTGGTAAGGCTATATGCCCTATCGTACTGCCCCTGAATAACATTACGCAATTGCTCAACCGAATCTCGATACCGCTGACTATTTATGTTTGCCGATGCGCCAACAAGAATACTGGCTACTAAAATACCTGTAATGCCCAGAAAAAGCATCACTTCGATAATAGTAAAGCCACTGTTTTTATATTTGCCCATCATCTGGCTCGATTATACCATAAGCATCATACTTGCAACAGTACAGACTCTAGTACATTACTCCCCTTACATAATAAGAAATAATTGATCCACCAAGGAGCAT
>CAZENS010000001.1:23712-53452 GCA_964513905.1 uncultured Candidatus Saccharibacteria bacterium
TCATATATAGCGCCGCAAATGCCACTGCGAATACTCCAAGCAATACAGTAATCCGCGTAAGCAATAGCTGCCAACGAACATCGTACATCCATTGAATTGCTAAAACAACAATAACCGCCAGCCAAACAGCAAACATACCCTGCTCTGCACCCGTATCAAGTGCGTGCGGCCACAGTGTGTACGAAAGCGCAAAAGCAGTTGCAACACCCAATTCAGCAAATAGCTCCATTCTACCAATCGGCTTCTTACACGTTCGACACTTACCTCTTAATGCAAGCCAGCTGAAAACAGGAATCAGTTCATACCACGCAAGCTGGCGGCCACAGTGCAGACACACAGACCTATCAGATGCAATTGAGTTTTTCTTTAGTCGAGCGACTTCGCTTATATGCTCTTTTGAAACTTTTTCGCCGTGTTTTTTGTCATATGCAAGTTGCTTTGATCGCAAGCGCCATACAGTTGCGGCGGCATAGCTTCCGAACATAGCACCCAGCACTATAAGAATGCCGTATTCAATAATTAGTTCTACCATGCTTTCATTTTAACATAAGCATAAAAAATTCCCGCAACATTACTGCGCGGGAATAATACAAAGCTATATAGCTAGGTTATGCTTCTTGGCAAAGTCTACCACCGCCTTCAAGTGGCTTAACGATAGCCGCTTTTCGAGCATTAGTATTAACACTTCCAACCGCATTCTCCCCCTGGCAGCCTACACCTGGATATATGTATATATTCTTAGCGGTAGCTTCCGACCAAGATTCTTGATTGTCTGGGGTAAAATTACCAGTTTTAGGTACTGCTACATAATCGTCACCCGATGGGTCTGCAAAAGTATCGCCAGCTACCCGCATCTCGTTTGTAAAAAAGCTACTCCAGCTAGTGGCACCCGAATTACCCGGGATCTTTCCTTGGTTCCTTGCCTTAAAGTTAGAAACCGCCGCTTGCATTCGGCTTACGTCGTTCTTGCGTTGCGTATCTCGCTGACTTCGTTGCAACGCTGGCAATGCCAAGAATACCAGCAACATAATCAGTGCTGCAATCGCTAGAACCAATACGACCTCGATAATCGTAAAGCCGTTTTCTTTTTTTATTGTTTTGTTCATAGAGTTTCTTCCACCCTTTCTGAAGAACTGTTACTATTAACGCGAATGTCGCTTATGTTTAATAATATATCAGCGCGTAACCGTTGTCTAGTACTATAAAGCACCGTTTGAAACAGTAACCAGGCTATAGATTGGATATAGAATCGCCAGCACCATACCGCCAGCAAACACCGCCATAATTACCATTAGGATTGGCTCAATTGTGGTCGATAGAGCCTTAATTTGCTCGTCGAGCTCATCTTCATACACGCTCGCAACCTTGCCCATCATCTTATCGATTTGGCCAGATTGCTCACCAATCTTAATCATCTGCGGAACTAACTGCATAATATAATCTTGGTCTTTGATTGCCCGAGAAAGCGCAACACCGCCCTTCACCTGCTCGGCAGCCCTGTCGATACTCTCACCCACTAGCGTATTATTCACGGCTTCGGCTGAAATACTTAACATGTCCAACATAGGGACACCCGTTGCTAGCAGTGTTTCGGCTGTACGCGTAAAACGTGCCATATATAGCTTGCGGAATAATCCTTTAAACGGTGGCATATTTAGTTTAAGGCTGTCCATCATTCGAACGCCAGACTCCGTCTTTAAGTACTGAACTCCAAAATAGCCCACAATAGCCAGCACGCCAATCACAGCCCACCAATACTCAACAATAAAGTTTGATGTAGCCACAAGCAGCGCCGTTAAGAAAGGTAGATCTTGGCCAAGACCGTCATAAAGCTTGGAAACCTCCGGTACAACCGTAATCATCATAAATATAACTACCATAATAATGACAATCAAAACAATAAGTGGATATGTCATTGCACCACGTACACGGCGCATCACAGCCTGATCCTTTTCTTGCTGAGCGGCAATACGTCGCAACGCCTGATCTAGCGTTCCAGACATTTCGCCAGCCCGTACTAAAGCGAGAAAGATGCGATCAAATACCTCAGGATGTTTTGCAAACGAGTCCCCTAGTGAGCGGCCACCCTCAACCGAAACGACAATATCCTGAACAACTGCACGCATTTTTGGATTGGCCGTCTGTTCAACAATTGTGCGCAAGCTTTGCGCCAACGGTAAACCCGCCTCAACTAATGTCGCCAACTGACGACTAAAGACCACCTTGTCTTTCATTGTAATACGCTGGAAAATCTGAGCAAACGACCTACCCTGCTGCTCTTCTCGAATATCAAGAGGCGTTAGCCCCTGAGAAGACAAAACCTTTGCGGCATCACGCTCAGAATCAGCCTGAACAACAGATTTAAGCACCTTTCCTGTGTCTTGATCTTTTGCCGTGTACGTAAATCGTTGCATTGCCTACCCCCGTATAATCCTGTCGAACTCGCTCAGGTCAACCGTATAATTACGCGCTTCATCGTAAGTAATTGTTCCCGCCTGCACAAGGCTTGCCAATGTCCTATCCATCGTCTGCATACCTTGGTCGGCTCCAGTCTGAATCACTGCGTCTAGCTGATGGCTTTTACCTTCTCGAATAATGTTACGAACTGCCGAGTTAGCAACGAGAATCTCTGTTGCAACAACTCGTCCGCCGCCAATTGCTGGCACTAGTCGCTGGCTACAAATACCCATCAAGATATTTGCAAGCTGCGAACGAACCTGCGGCTGCTGGTGCGGAGGGAATACGTCAATCATACGGTCAATCGATTGCGATGCACTATTGGTGTGGAGCGTTGCAAAAACCAAGTGACCTGTTTCTGCAATAGTAATTGCCGCTGAAATAGTTTCAAGGTCGCGCATCTCACCAATCAGCACGACATCTGGGTCCTGACGCAAGCTTGATCGAAGCGCCGCTGAAAATGAGTACGTATCGTAGTGAATTTCACGCTGCACCACCACCGACTTCTTACTCTTATGCGTAAACTCGATTGGGTCTTCGATTGTAATAATGTGTTGTGATCGCTCTGAATTAATCTTATCGATAATTGCGGCTAGCGTGGTTGACTTACCGCTACCGGTTGGACCGGTCACAAGCACAAGCCCACGAGGATATTCGGCAAATCCCATTACAACAGGTGGCATGCCAAGTTCTGTAATGCTCTTAATCTCGTTCGGGATGAGTCGCAGGGCAGCTGCTAGATTACCCCGCTCGTGAAACGCATTAACACGAAAGCGCCCCATAGTTCCGAACGCAAAGCTAAAGTCAAACTCCTTATCTTTCGAAAGAACCTGTTGCTGGTCTTCATCAAGAATCGCAAAAATTAATCGCTCAACGGTTGCCTCGTCGAGTGGCTCAGAGCCCGCCACAGGAATAAGCGACCCATCCACGCGCAACATCGGAGGCAGTGAAACCTGTATGTGAAGGTCGCTAGCCTTCTTTCGCACCACTTCTTCTAGCAATACTTCTATTCTTAGTTCTTCGTTTGTCATATATCCCCCTTTTTTATACCGTCACTCGGTTCACTTCATCTAATGTTGTGACTCCGTTAATTGCCTTTAAATATCCGTCTTGTTTCATTGTAATCATTCCCTGCTGTATGGCAACCTGTTGAATCTCTGCGCTAGTTGACCGTTTTGTAATTAAATGCTGAATTTCTTCGGTAATATCCATCACCTCGTACAAGCCAGCACGACCAGAGTATCCACCTGGGGTGGCAGGCGTATCTTGGCCGCTATACAGCTCGTATGATTCTTCGTTAAACAGGGGTAGGCTATCAAACCCAAGCGCTTCACAGTATTTTGCAACATCTGTTCTATTTTTAGGTAGCAAGTGGCTAATAGTGCTATTAATGCTCTGCGTCTCAAGCGCACTTGATTGATACACCGACCTATTTCTGGCATTACGGCGCACGAGCCGCTGGCCAATTACCGTGTTAACGGTGCTCGCAATTAAGAAGGGCTCAATTCCCATATCAAGTAAGCGCGGCAATACTCCAGCAGCACTGTTTGTGTGCAATGTGCTAAACACCAAGTGGCCAGTTAGAGCAGCCTGCACGGCCAGGTTGGCCGTCTCGGCGTCTCGAATCTCACCAACCATCACTACGTCTGGGTCTTGACGCAAAATTGATCGCAGCCCACTTGCAAACGTAAGGCCAACTGCGTTGTTCACCTGTATCTGATTCACGCCGCTCATCTTATATTCAACGGGGTCTTCCAGGGTGACGATATTAATTGTATCGTCTTTAATTTCTTTGATGAGCGCATACAGGCTGGTTGTTTTACCGCTACCAGTTGGTCCGCTTGTTAGCACCATTCCATTCGGCCGACGCATCCCCTTTCGGATTGTTCGTAACGCCTGTCCAACGTACCCCATCTCTTCAAGATTAAAGGCGCTGCCAGACTTATCGAGCAAGCGAATCACCACCTGCTCGCCCCATATAACTGGGCTAATCGCAATACGAAGATCAACCTCCTTGCCAGAAACGCTTACACCAAACTGCCCATCTTGTGGAATACGATGCTCGTCGATTTTTAACTCCGAAAGAATCTTAATTCGACTCACTAATGCGGGTTCAATACTCTTAGGTAGCTTCATCATTGCGCGCAATACACCGTCAATTCGAAAACGTATCAATAGAATATCTTCTAGCGGCTCGATATGAACATCACTCGCACGTGTTTTGACAGCGTGCTCTAAAATCGTACTCAACGCTCGACTTATTGGAGAATCTTGTGCGATTGTTTTAATGTTTTCAGAGAGTGCACTCGCCGTCTCACTCTGTGAAACCTCTGCCGCCTCATCAACCGTACTAAGGTCGGTTTTATACTGACTTAAGATATGACGAACACTCGTTTCAGAGGCCATAAATACCTTAATCGGCCTTTGAATGACATTCGCCAAGTAATCAACTGCCTGCACATTGTTTGCATCAATCATGGCAATTGCCAGCCGATTCTGAACTTCCGCAAGCGGAACAGCCATGAATCGTTCAGCCACCTCTGAACTTAGAAGACTCAGAACGTCTTGACTAACGGTTGAATTCACCAAGTTTACGTATGGCACGCCGGATACATACGCAATCGAATGTGTCAGTAGCTCATCATCAATAATATTTTTTTCAATTAAAATAGCAACGAGTTGACGATTGGTTCGCTCGGCTTCTTTCTCCGACTCTGCAATCACGTCAGCAGAAACAAGGCCTTCAGAGATGAAAATCTCCTTCAGCTTATCCTGGATTTCTACTGTTAGCAACGACGACATGGAATCCTACTGATCTACAGAGGCAGACTCGCCTCCTTGATCCTTTACATACACTTCTACGGTCGGGTTGATCGACCGCGTGTTGAATATACGCTTTGTTGGCGTAACCAACTGTCGATCAATAGCCTGTGTTGTTTCAATGGTTGCGGTTTGCCGTATCTTTCCACCTAGCAATGAGTTGACAGCAAAAAACGTAATGAATGCTGAGGCCGAAGCAATCAAAATAATCATAGCTATTTCTGTTCGTTTCATTACTGCTTCTCCTCTTTCTTCTTTAGCTGAAGATCAACTGGTGGCAAATAATACGCCGAACCAGTAATCTGTAGCGATAAGTCACCACCCTGTGTACTCGCATTAATTGTTGTTACACTAAAGGCACGAATTGACCGCTCTAGACGCTGCAAGCCTTGCTTCAACGCATCAGGATTACCAGAAATTGTTGCAGTGAATGACACTGGGGCTAAAACAGTATCTCCAGCATCAGGCACGTAGCCACTCTCTGTTGGATCGACCGAAAGTGCATCTATCCGTACACCAGGCGCCTCCTCAAATATCTTTTGCTGTAATGACGCACCAAGCGCAAGGCGATTCTCGTCCGCAGGTAGCGCATCAAGAATTGTCTGAAGCGCTGACGCTTCTTCACTTGGTCGCACAAGCCGTAGCTCGTCATTCGTATCTAATTTTCTAATGTCGGCTTCTAGATCCGGGGCTACACTAATATTTTGCTCAAGCGTTTTTAGTGTGGCATTCTTTTTATCTAGAACTGATTGATTAAACATAGCTGCCTGCACTAGCAACACTGAAATAACAATGGCTGCGCTTAATACCGACGCTGCTCCAGCAACCCAGAACAAGACATTCTTTCTGGTCTTATCAATCAAGCTCCGCTTTCGGACTATTCCTTCTGCATCTTTTTTCATACTACTGACCACCCTCCTGGCTACCCGACGTATTAAATAATGATGTCGGTAATCGCTTATATGAATCTGTCACGTTGCCTCTATCGAGTCCTCGTATACGGAGCATATCAACCTGCTGACTAAAGAGTATCGGATCATATATAAAGCTTATCTTAAAGCTAACTGTTTCCTTAGCCATACCCTGCCCCTCACCTTCTAACTCACGCGAGAGCGCCATATCAGATAGTGTTACTTCTGAAGCGATATTTATAGACTTCTCTTTAGAACTCTTAGTTGACGGAGAATCGGTAAACTCTGTAGCAACAGCATCCTTTTCCGGCTCTACGTAGTACATCTTCATACCTTCGATGTTTTTACGGAACACCTCGGCGGCATCAAAACCGCGCTGTTCGGTTTTTGCCGATATATTAATGGTATTTTGAGCCGTGTCAATGTCAAATGAATTAATGGCTATACTATTCTCCGTATCTTTTGCAGAAGCCTCCGCCAATAGCTCAAAGATGCGTGAAGTGATTGGCTTAGCTTCATGGGATGACTGAATATGGCCAAGCTGATTACTCACCGTTACCGTCTTCTCTATATCCTCGATACTCCTAAATTCTTCATCTTTAGCAGCAATACTCTTAGTCGCTCCTGAGATTTGCAGTTTTTGCGCTCCAAATACATACCCTGCAAGCAACACAAGTATGCCAAGTGACGCGGCAATAACAACTATCGCCACAGACACAACCATAGTCCGGTGGCGCTGTGATTTTACAAGCTCAAGTTTTACATCTGGTATTAGGTTGATTTGAATCATATCTAACTCTCCACCCTTTGCGCTAACCCAACAGCAGTTGCAAACTCGTATTCAGTAGATTGAACTTTTTGCCTGTCAGCATCCGATAAGTCAACCTTCTGCCAAGGACTGGTTATGTCTGTCGTAAGATTAGTTTTTCTTGCAATGTATTCCTTAAACTGTGGAATGACACCAGCATAGCCAGATAGGTGTACGCCAGCAATACTCTCTGTGCTGTACTTATTCTGAAAGAACTTAATTGACTTTGCGATTTCTGAAGCAAAATTATCAAGCACGCCCTCAACCGCTCGGTATACCTGGCCCTCGAGCCTGTCTTGCGCCAGCCCAAACTTCAAAATAAACTGGGATGCCTGATCTTCTTTGATGTTTAGGTTTTGAACAATCGAGCTTACCATCGATCGCAATCCCATTGGCAATGTGCGCACAAGCACTGGACGATCTTGAACAGTAACAACGATATCGGTTGACTGCTCACCAACATCAAGTACCACATGCGCCCCAGTTGGATTGTTAGGTAGCAATGAGCGGATAATTGCAATAGGATCCGGCTCAGCCGCAATCACGTTAAAGCCGCTACTATCGATCATCTCGACTAGCTCTTCAACGTACGACTGCGCGGTACTCGCAAGAAGCACCTCTTGCTTTTTTGCATCACGGGGTGATGGACCTAGTTTTGCCCAATCTATCTTAGCGTTATCAAGGGGCATTGGAATATATTGGTCCGCCTGATACTTCAATGTGCTGCGAAGTTCCGCGTCTGACATTAACGGCACCTCTACAACTGTTGTAAATGTTTTAATTGACGGCAAACCAACCACCACGTTTTTTGTATATATACCAGCCTGTGCAACTGTTGCGATAATTGCACTACTTAGCTTTTTGCGGCCTTCTGGCGAATCGCTCGCAATAATTCTTGCATCTAATGCAGAATAACCTACCCGTTCTAGCCGCCAGCGTCCTTCGCCAGTAGCCGATAACTGCACTACTCGAATCGACTTTGTGCCGATATCAAGTGAAAAATAGTCGCCCATCCCTTTAATTAGTTTCATACTGCCCTTCATTATACATAAGCACTTAGGTTTTAAGCAACCCCTCTTATGTGTGATTTATTAATTCCCCCTAATACTGCGGCGGCAATTCTATTGACTGTGTGGTGACATAGCGTGCGCCGGAGTTGTTTACTTGGTTGGTCATCCATAGGTAGGCATCTGGTCGAAGATTAAAGACTTCGGCTGGCATAGATTGCTTGGCTGCACCACTGCTCACCTTGTCTTCACCGCCAGTGCGGCGAAGAAGGAAGTCCTTGGCAATGACTGGCCCGTTGACAAAGAGTGTGTTTGCACAGCCTCCTGCTCGTTTTGGAGCACCTGATTCCCGACAAGTATTAATTGTTCCACCTGGCACGATAATCCAGGCATCTGCTCGTGTAACACCTGGATTGATGTTCACTTTTTGTTCAGAGCCGGCACTAGCTACAATTGCAAGCTGAGACAGCTCTCGTACAGAGTCGTAGGTATCTGGAGTGGTGATATTTCCATCGATGGTAACTGTTTGATTATGCTTGGCTAAAACAATAACTGACACGCCTTTTCGTAGATCTCCCCTCACCTTAATCTCGCCGCTTGGTCGTGAGATGATGTAGCGGCCAGGAGTTGTGAGAGTGTCGAGGTCTATTGATGAGACATTACTACGATTATGCGCTGAACTAGTTGGCGTTAACTTGGCTAGGTAATCTGCGAGCGCCGAGAAGTTACTGCCGATGGGCTCTCCGAAGTTACCATGATTTGTTCCATAGTTATTCGAGAAGCTCAGGAATCCCTTGTTTGGTGCAGCACCAGCGGCGCCCATGCGATAGATAGCACCGCTGCCAAAGCCGGCGCCACCGGCATTGATCTTGCCTCCAGCAATGGCGGCATACTCTCCCCAGCTACCGTAGGTACGGCCCTGGCGATTAGTTGCACCAGCAATGATCTTACCATCGACCATAATGTCTCCAGAGCGAACTTGCATGTGCGGGCGAACGCCGACTGTAAGACAGGCTGGTGCGCTGTGCCTCCATACGCTAGTGCTGTCGCTGTACTTTGGACGCTGGATGGAGGTCATGTAGCAGAGCCTGTCGCCGATTTTGAGGTTGAAGGCAATAGAATCGGAATTGTTATAAATAACCTTTGTTTGCCCAGGGTTAAGGCCAGACACCGACCCAAGACCGTTAAGTAGTGTAACGTCTTGCCCCTTAAACTGATTGTTTACATATCTATCAATTGTGTATAATTTTGAAAAAAGATATGATGACAAACCGCTCTTCGTAAGATTTTGCTTCACGACAGAAGAATAATTCTCTTTCCGCACCACAAATCGAGAAATGGCCGCATCGTGTGACTCCGACTTTGAACCATTATTGCTGTTCTGCACGGTTGATTTTACCTCGTCAACATCAAACGGTTCACCCTCAATCAAACTACCATCCACAGAGACATTTGGGGTCAGCTCATAATTTCCTGTCCATTCGATATTGAACTTTACTTTCTGGCAATATAAATCACTAATAAAGTTTGGCCTATCCTCTGGTCCAGTCATGTAATAACTACACAGGTTGGCCGGTAATGTTACAGCCATACTGCCAGACACTTCACTTTTTTGCTTCCAGTCCTTTATTTTACCGCTGATTGTTCGCGTTACTGTACCATAATTTTTATAGTCGATTTCATCGTACATATAAAAACCAGGTTGCCTGCCATATCTGTTACTATTAAACCTGACGAGGTGGTTCTCTGCACCCGCCATAAATTTTACGCAGTCATAGGTGTAATCACCAACATATCGCTCGGTTCGAGATCCAGGAGACTCGCCTCGTCGAATCTGACCTCTATACGTATGGTTGCCAAATGTGCCGATATTATCGCAAAAGCTCAGGCCCTCTATTGTGGCAGTTTCTCCAGGAGGATAGCCAATAACGGCATATTTTCGAGGGGCCTCTGAACCCCCAGGGCAGCGCTTAAATTTTATCTTTAAGTCCATCTTAAATTCACCGGTTGCTCGATTAGGTGAAACCGTACCAGAGCCAAGCCAGCCCGCATGTCCCGCTAGCGCACCATCACGACAAACGTAATCGAGGCGCTTATTCGCCGACCGTTCATTATCTTGATAGTCAATAATATTGTCTGTTTCATAAGCCGCAGCTGCCACCGTATCCCCCACTCCAAACGATACGCCAAGCGCCAATGCTGCTATAAATATCCCAACCATACTAAACTTCTTCATACTACTGTGCTCGAGCCTCAATCTCTTCATTTATTTTTCTCTCAATATCAGATTTAATCTCATTAAACCGTTGCTCCGAAATATTAGCGCTGTTCTTATCGACATTTACGCCAGCTGCCCGAGCGCCATCAATTTGAACCGTAACATCCTCAGCTGCCAAATTCATTTCCGTTCGATACGCATACAGTAAACACAGATACGCCATATCTATCATCTCTTGATTCCAGGTTGTCGGATCTGACTTACGGAGCTTAGGAGCAGCCTCGTCATAGTAGGCCTCATAATCACCAACGAAATCAATAGTTGAAAGGCTACCTGCATCCTCACTATTAATGTTCTTGGCAGCCTCTTTGTAGTCTAGGTTGCTGCTTGCCTCTTTCGGTGCGACCGGAGCTTGCTGCTCGCTTGGCCGATCGTAAGCAAACAGTGCCCAAAGTATGCCTATTGCCACCACAGACACTGCAGCAATCAGTACTAAAATTATTATCCGTTGTTTTTTTGTAACTTTAACCATAAGCACTTTTATTGTATCGATGAAATGGCCCCATGTAAAGCAATGGGCATCTTCACTAGTACGTTCCCCCTAATACTGCGGCGGCAATTCTATTGACTGTGTGGTGACATAGCGTGCGCCGGAGTTGTTTACTTGGTTGGTCATCCATAGGTAGGCATCTGGTCGAAGATTAAAGACTTCGGCTGGCATAGATTGCTTGGCTGCACCACTGCTCACCTTGTCTTCACCGCCAGTGCGGCGAAGAAGGAAGTCCTTGGCAATGACTGGCCCGTTGACAAAGAGTGTGTTTGCACAGCCTCCTGCTCGTTTTGGAGCACCTGATTCCCGACAAGTATTAATTGTTCCACCTGGCACGATAATCCAGGCATCTGCTCGTGTAACACCTGGATTGATGTTCACTTTTTGTTCAGAGCCGGCACTAGCTACAATTGCAAGCTGAGACAGCTCTCGTACAGAGTCGTAGGTATCTGGAGTGGTGATATTTCCATCGATGGTAACTGTTTGATTATGCTTGGCTAAAACAATAACTGACACGCCTTTTCGTAGATCTCCCCTCACCTTAATCTCGCCGCTTGGTCGTGAGATGATGTAGCGGCCAGGAGTTGTGAGAGTGTCGAGGTCTATTGATGAGACATTACTACGATTATGCGCTGAACTAGTTGGCGTTAACTTGGCTAGGTAATCTGCGAGCGCCGAGAAGTTACTGCCGATGGGCTCTCCGAAGTTACCATGATTTGTTCCATAGTTATTCGAGAAGCTCAGGAATCCCTTGTTTGGTGCAGCACCAGCGGCGCCCATGCGATAGATAGCACCGCTGCCAAAGCCGGCGCCACCGGCATTGATCTTGCCTCCAGCAATGGCGGCATACTCTCCCCAGCTACCGTAGGTACGGCCCTGGCGATTAGTTGCACCAGCAATGATCTTACCATCGACCATAATGTCTCCAGAGCGAACTTGCATGTGCGGGCGAACGCCGACTGTAAGACAGGCTGGTGCGCTGTGCCTCCATACGCTAGTGCTGTCGCTGTACTTTGGACGCTGGATGGAGGTCATGTAGCAGAGCCTGTCGCCGATTTTGAGGTTGAAGGCAGCGATTGCCTCGGAGGCGTTACTTACTAATTTAATTGAAGACCCGCCAGAAGTTACATTAAACACCTGATTTACCGAGCGAAGTTCACTGTACTGAGTTCCACGAAACCTGCTTTCAACATAATCCCTGGGCACAGAACCATTTTGCTGCACATTCCTATTCGCAATATTATTATCTATACTTGTATTCCTATCGCTCTTTCTTACAATAAAACGTGAAGTTATTCCGCGCGTAGTCTGACTCTTGTCTGGACCACTGTTAGTAATACTAGACGTTACACCCCCTACATGGGTCGTAACGCCTTCTTCTATATCCTTGTCGGTAACGCTAATTTGAGGAGTGAGGTTATATTCAGGCGGCCTTCCAACGTTCACCTGATACTTAAATTCAATCGCCATAAACGAACGATTCAAATCGTCAATTTTTCTCTCACCATATGGATTTGCCTTGTACTCTCGTTGCAACCACTTACCCGTTTTTCCGCGTGGTGCATCGCCCGGTTCATTGCCAATCACCTTAAATATAAATCCGTTTGAATATCGTGCAAAATTACCCAAGCAGGTCAGGGCATAGCTTTCTGAGTTAAAATCGCGAAAAGCGTAGGCCGGCTCTTTTCGTTTCTTATCATTCAACGAAGGTGGGCTACACTTATGTATTGGCTCATCAATCCGAACTGGACCAGGGCCATGCGTTACCTGTCTCTGGTCAATTGAAATAGTAACTGGGCGATTCACGTAACCTGGATACCACTGATGTCCGGGTTGAAACTGTTCGTTCCAAAAATCATTCCATCGTCTTCCATCGCTACCACCTGCATTGGGGTACGGATTGAACGCTTCGACACTAAATCGAAAATCATCTGAATAGCCGAGTGTTTTTCCATCAAGATCTACGTACTTAACATAAATAACTGCATTAAAATACTTAGTTCTGTCCATACAGATATCTGGATTTCTTGCGTTTGAGCCACCAATCGCCGACCACTCGTTCTCTTTAATAGAGTAAACGGTTACCGGCTTTCCGTCATCCTCTGGATAATCATACGCCTGAGCCTGAGTGAGCATCGTAACCGACAGCATGAGCGCAACAGTAGCTGCACCAATAATCTTGTTCACAACCCTCATACCCTACAGCCTCCCAAGCGACTCTTTGTATTGGGCGGCAATATCTTTACGCGCCTCAATCTTTTCTATGTAATATATAAAACTATACCCAGCTAACGCCGAATCATCTGGTCTATTGAGCTCCTCTGGGTAACTAATGCTATAGCGCGAACCAATCACTTCGCCAACAGGAGAGATATCACCAGGCTTCATCTGCAGTAAAACCTGCTCTGTACTTTGGTAGTTTACTACGTTATCCTCATTCCCTGCCGCTGACTGCTGACCACCAATTGGAATTGTGTTAACGGCACTCGTATTGGCTGCTCCGCCATGAGCAAGCTTTATGTCGGCATGAATCTGCTCAACGGCCTGTTCAGGGCTTATCGATTTATCCTTCAGTTTTTTATGAAAATACTCAGCCTTTACCCTCGCATACTCCGCTCTCTCTCTAATTTTTTCGTGCGATAATGCAGCTGCATTCTTTTCATAATACTCACTCACTGACATTCTTTCGGTAATGGCATTTAGCTCAGCATCATACATAAGCTGTGTGAGCGGAAACTCAAATGTCGCAAATCGATGGCCGCCGGTCGATAAGTACTCTACAGCACTCTCGATTGCCGCAGGATACTTTACGCGCTGGTGATACGATTCCTCGGCGATATCTGTAATCTTTTTTCCTGCGGTATCACTGGCTGCAACAGCGGCAACTGTTTTGTATCTACTCTCTTCAACACCAACACTTTTTGCAGCAGCCTGAGCTTTCAGCGATAATATAAGCTGCCTGCGCGCCTTATCTGAAGAAATTTTAGCAGATTGCGCCTCTTTCACAAGCTCTTCATAACGCTCCTTCGTTATAGAATAATCACCGTATTGCAGTTCAATCGCCGACTTGCGCATAGAAACAATAACCAAAAATATAACGACTACTGCAACAACACACGCAATCAATGCAGTGATTAAATATATCGTTCTTTTTGATGGTCGTCTGTTGCTTTTTTCTGCTTCTAAATCTGGCATACGCTTCCTTCCACCCATGACCTATTAACACCCTTAACTATACATGAGCATTTTCTGTCATTCAACCTGCCGTCGTCTTATATGCTGAACACATTTTTTACCTAAAGACCGCTTATGCTATACTCATCATAAGAATATGGGCAATACATCACGAACTGGCTTCACCTTGGTTGAACTACTGATAGTTATTGTTGTAATTGCCATTCTCGCAGCAATCGGCGTTGTTGCGTATCAAAAAGTGATAGAAAAAACCTACACATCATCACTCAAAAACGATATTGCAGCAATGGATCGAGCACAAAAACGATACATGGCCCTTACAGGCGGTACGCCAATCGAAACCAGTGAAAGCGGCGACCTTAATGACACACTAGCCTTTGCGAGTAATGAGGGAAATACTATTATTGTTCAAATGAAGGATGCGCAAAATTATTGCATCTATGGCTATAATCCAAAATCCAGCTACCGCACAGCCGGCACGGCATTTTATAAATCAACAAGCAGCTCAGCTTGTGCACCACTCATTGAAACAGATGCAATTAGCATAAACAGCGTCTACTCAACTGTTGCAATTATTGGCCAACGACTAGAAGCTTTTCGCGCAGAAAGAGGTGCCTACCCGCTCATTGCCGAGCTTATCGATATCGGCCTTGTCATAAAACCAAACGCCAACAACGCCAATCAGCAGCAGCTGTATTGTCGAAACAGCATTAAGGCAATTTATCTACAAAAAGATAAGGATAATAATATTGTATTTGCCTACGATACAGACACAAAAATTGTCTCGGAACCGGCCGATCTTGCAAAATTATCATTAAACAATGTTTGCCCCAACTTTTCTATTTCCCCTGGTCAAGATGGCTACGAATCAACTGGTGTTAAAAACCCAGACATCTAACTCCCACCCAGCCCCCACCTTCTCTCGAAAATGAGCCTCTCGACTGATAGAATAGAGACAGATACAATAATTAGTAGTAATGGTTTTACAAACTAACACACTAGCAGAAGGAGCAATAATGAGTTTAATTAATCATTATAAATTAACGGAGGCGGAAGATGTCTCTTAGTATAGGTATCGTCGGCCTGCCAAATGTCGGCAAATCAACCACCTTTAACGCGCTAACAAACAACGATATTTTAGCAGCCAATTACCCCTTTGCCACCATTGAGCCCAATACTGGCATCGTGCCGGTGCCTGACAAGCGGCTTGATGCACTAGCCAAGATATATGGTTCTCAAAAAATCTTACCTGCCACGGTTACATTCGTTGATATTGCAGGGCTGGTTGCGGGAGCGTCTAAGGGCGAAGGGCTGGGTAATAAATTCCTGGCTAATATCCGTCAGTGTGATGCGATTGTGCATGTGGTGCGTGCGTTCGAAAACAGCGATATTTTGCGCCACGACGAAGCGCCGGTTGACCCAAAAGCTGATATTGAAATTATCAATACCGAGCTGATTCTAGCAGATATTCAAACTATCGAAAACCGCTTGCCTCGCCTGCAAAAAGAAGCCAAGGCTAAACCTGCCGTACGCGAACAGGCAACCTACCTTGAAAGCCTTTTGCGTCACCTGCAAGCAGGTACCCCACTCTCTGCCCTACCTTCGCTTGATATAGAAGCAATTGGTGACCTACACCTACTCACGGCTAAGCCTGTGATTTATGCCTTTAATGTCGATGAAGCCGGGCTGACTGACGCTGACTTGCAAAATAAGCTCAGCACGCTCGTTTCTCCTGCCAAGAGTCTCTTCCTTAGCGCAAAGCTTGAAGAAGAGCTGAAAGGTCTTTCGTCCGAAGACGCCAGCGAACTACTTGAAAGCTACGGCGTACAAGAAACCGGTCTTTTACAGCTGATTCACGCCGCCTACGACACGCTTGGCTTGCAAAGCTACCTCACCGCCGGGCCAAAAGAAGTGCGCGCCTGGACAATTCATAAGGGTGATACTGCCCCGCAAGCAGCCGGAGTTATTCATACCGATTTTGAGCGTGGATTTATCGCCGCCCAAGTCGTTAATTTTGACGATTTAATAGCCGCCGGTAGCGAACAAGCTGCGAAAGCCGCTGGCAAAGTTCGCACCGAAGGCAAAGACTATGTCATGCAGCCAGGTGATGTGGTAGAGTTTCGATTTAATGTCTAGATTATTTGGCGGCGTCTACTACAACGAAAAATCCCAGCCAACCCTGCGTCTGGGCGATGATGACATTCAGCTACTTCAAAAAGCGGGTACGCTCGCATTTGACACCTCGCAACGCTACTGTGTTGGGTGGCATGATTTAGCCACAGGTACTAGTCATACTTGTCCAGATAACGCTACAACAGATGCCAAATACGATACCTGCCCCGCCTGCCAGCGCCGCACAGGCTTTAATCCTGCCTTTTATAACGCCACCAGCGTATCCAAGCAACAAGAAGTGCGCAATGCTCAGCCGCACATTCTCTATCTAGCCTATATGGGCGATAACTACATCAAAGTCGGTATCAGCTGGGCTGAGCGTGGTAACAGACGTCTACTTGATCAAGGAGCGCGTTCGGCGCTTATCCTCGAGACATTTCCCACCGCGTTGATCGCTCGTCAATACGAAGCATCTATCGCCACCTTGCCGAATATTCACGAAACTACCCCTACGCGGACTAAACTGCAGCTACTTGCTCATCCCCACGATAACTCAACGGCCGAACAGGCGCTCAACGAAGCGCGCACAGTAATCGAACAAACGCTAAAAACAACATTCCAAGGAAGCGATATCATCCACCTCGATACCCACTACTACGCCAATAACTCGCCAGTTAGCAACTTCACGACGCTCACCGAACCGCTTATTTCTGGCCAAACAACAGCAATTATTGGCGACATCATGTTTATGCAGCACGACGATCGCACCGTCGCCCTACCACTAAGGCGCTTTACAGGCTACAAAGCTTCGTTTGACACCTCAATTACTCCGCTCGACCTGCCAGCCGAACAAGTTTCGCTATTTGGCTAAACGCAGCTTATAAAATCGCTCTAAGTTCCCTTTTGCACCCGCCACGTCACTATCTCGCTTATCTAGGATGACAAAATACTGCTGCGCCCAGTGCTCAAAGTCTGCCAGAATCTCACGACGCACCTTATTATTCTTTATTACACCTTTATTCACCTGATGCCTGCCCGCTTCAAACTGAGGTTTGAGCATTGCAACCAGCAATGTGTCCGGCTGCATAAGGTTTTTTGCCACATGAGGCAAAATCTCGCGCAAGCTAATAAACGAAACATCGCCAACAATGACATCAATCTTCTCATTTGTATGAAAATCTCTAATGTCGGTTTTTTCGTGCAGTTCAATCCGCACGTCACCGTGCAAGCTAGGATGCAACTGATCAGTCCCAACATCAACCGCAAATACTTTTTTTGCGCCATGTTGCAAAGCGTAATCAGTAAATCCACCCGTGCTACTGCCAATATCAAGCACGGTCTTATCTGTAAAATCAATCCCCAACTGCCCCGCCACACTTGCCAGCTTTAACCCGGCACGACTAACATAGCGCTCATCAAGCGTTACGATAATGTCATCCTTTGCACGTACCATTTGCCCTGCTTTTTGAGCCACCTGATTGTTTACTAGCACTTTTTTTAGACGCACAAAATTTTCCGCCTGTGAGCGGCTTGTGGCGAGCCCGCGTGCTGTTAATTCTTTGTCAAGTCGTTGTTTCATTATGGATACATTAACGCTTCAATTTCACGCGTTATTTGTGCAATTATACCATAACTAGCACCTTTTGTCATGACTGCCATGACATACGTACCCCTGGGATGGTGCACGACCCCTACATCATGTACATAATCCCACAAAAAACCAACCTTATTTGATGTCCAGCCGCGAGTTCCGGCAGGAATCCCCTGCCTCCAAATCTGGCGACTCATCATTTCAAGTAGCTTCCCTTGCTCGTGGCCAGTCGCTAAGCTACCGCCATAAATTCCTGAAACAACACGAACCAAATCATCCGAACTTGTTCTGGTTGCCCCCTCGGCAGTAAATGTCGTTGCCTGGCTTATCCCCCGTTCGTACAAATAATTATTTAGACTTGCTCGACCGAATTGGCGCAGCCACTCTTCTGCACACTGATTAGTTGAAACTATAATCATTTGATTAAAGCAGTCATCAACCGTTGTGCCTAAAACCGAAGAACCCCAATGAATGCGACCCGACTGAATTTCCTGGAATAAACGTATAGCGATATAAAGCTTATAGGTACTTGCACTAGGCGTGCTTTCGCCACCACGATAACTTGCTCCCCATTTTTCCCCGTCTAGCTGCTGCAAGCTAATGCGAACATCGTACCGCTTTCCTATATCACGCATTTTTGCACGCAAGCCGTTTTCGGTATGAGAATACTCGTATGATGAATTAACCCGAGGAGCAACGGGCTCCATTACACCGGCCACGTATTTGTACTGCCCCGGCTCTAATAGTACTGAACTAATTTTTTGCTCAATGTCTTTTCGATTTATCTGCTCGCCTGGTTTCCCTTCTTGTTGAGATGAAACCTCTCCGTCAACGTACTTTACTATTGTCTGCCCGGCAGGGTTAGAAACCTTGGAATTTACCCAGTCAATAAATGGCGAAAAGGCCCCCGAATCTACCCGTAGCGCCGCCTTGCCGTTGTCATCGACTACTGCAAGCCAACTGGCGATATCTTTCTTTGTGGGCGTAAACTGATCACTGCGGCCAGGAACGGATACAGTGATTATTTTGGCAATCGCAGCTTCTGCCTGCTGCTTTACCGACGCAAGGTCGGCAGATGTTGCGCTCGGCGCCACCACCCGGCTAGGAACATCAATTCGAGCTACACCCGACGCATCCACCTTCATTGACCGAATTCGCTCTAGCAATGCTGATTTTTCAATATCTCGGCCAGGCTTTCCATCATTAATAACCACCTCACCTTCCCGAATAGCAATCTTGGCGTCAACCTGCTCACGAGAATTTTTACGTGCATATTCCCCTACAAACTCCTGTAGCGGCTTATCTTCAAACGAAACCGGAAGTGTTGAGATGTTTGGCGAGAGAAACAAAATAGAGAACGGCACCCACCGCAATTGATTTGGATACTCGCTCAAACTCTCGAAGCTTTTTGTCTCGTTTAGCCTTGCACCCACTTTAATGAGCTGTATTTTTGTGTTACCATAATCTGATCGCAACTCTAAATTTGTATGCACAAACTTTGATTGCTCCATCACGGCCATCTCGCTACGAGATTTTACGCCGTACGGTTCGTGATTATACTTTGCAAAAGGCAACGTCCTATCGGATGGGTATAACACCTGAGCGCCAATCTCGGCCACTACTAACAGTAACACCAGCACAATCCAACCGTTTCTTGTTAGTTTACGGCGCAATCGAGCAAAGCGACGACGTTTATATGCCCGTGTTTTATGAATGTCCACCAAATCGTTCATAGGTATCGTTTACCGCACCCCACTCGGTACAGTTAACTACTCGTAGTATAGCAGAAAAACGTCCTATTTCTTACGTTCACGATATTCACCAGTCGCCGTATCGACGCTAATGACATCACCGGTTTTTATAAAAGCTGGAACTTTAATTACTTTTCCAGTTTCAAGAGTCGCATCCTTCAAAACACTGCTGGTCGTGTCGCCCTTCACTACATCTTCGGCGTACGTTACCTCAAGATAAAGATTTTTTGGCAGTTCAAGGTTAATCACACTGCCATCAAAAAACTGCAACTGTACAGTTTCGCCCTCTTTTAGATAATCCGCTGCATCATCGATAATGTCTTCGGATAGCTCAAACTGCTCAAAACTGTCTGGATCCATAAAGTGAAAGCTATCGCCACTCTGGTATAAATATTGAACAGATTTATTAGACACCTCTGCTCGCTCGATCTTGTCTTGACCCTTAAATGTTTTTGGAATAACGCTGCCATCAATCAGGTTTTTTAATTTTACGTTCACAATTGAGCCGCCGCGTCCGAGCACTTTTTGACCGTATTCTATTACTCGATACGGTTTACCCTCAATTTGACATACCGTTCCTTTTTTCAAATCTGTTGGCTGATACATATTACACTCCTTATATGTTCTGTTACGGATATGTAAACAGCGCACCTAGATTGATGCGCTGAAACATACTCGTAATCTAGTTACTTGTTACGAATGGTAGCAATGCTAGGTGGCGTGCTCGCTTGATTGCTACTGTTAGCTGACGCTGCTGCTTTGCGCTCAAACCGCTTCGGCTAGCTGGCTCAATCTTTCCATAGCTATCGATAAATCGTTGCAATGTTTTTACGTCCTTGTAATCAAAATACGCTGGCGTATCTTTCTTCATTCGCTTTGACATAATATTTTCACTCTTTGAGGAATGTTCCTCAAATCCTTTCTCTATTTAATTAAAATGGTATTTCAGAGAGGTCGATTGGCTTGTCGTCGATATCGTCGGCAACTTCCTGCCGCTTCTTTGGTCGACTAGATCGACTCTCAGACGAAGCGCTTGCTGAATTATCACCGTCATTCGGACCATCCAAAAATGTAACGTCGAATGCCACAACCTCTACACGAGTACGCTTTTTTCCTGTGTCCTTATCGTCCCAACTATCTTGTCGCAAACGTCCTTGCACTAAACAGCGACGCCCTTTTGACAAGTACTGGTTAACGAGCTCACCGGTCTTATCCCATGCAGTAACATCAAAAAAGTCAGCTTGGTCATCCTGCCCACCACGAGCAACTGCTAAACTAAAATTACAGACGCTTTTTCCGCTAGTCGTTGTGCGCATTTCAGGATCTCTTGTAAGGCGACCCATTAATATTACTTGATTAATACCTCGTGCCATATTATTTTGCCCAGAAACTACTAGGATTCTGGTACTTCCCCTCTCTCACTAATTTTATCTACGCTTCTTCAGAGCGTGCAGCTCGTTCGCTTGATCGCTTTGCGTCCTCGGCAAGTGCCGCACGACCCTTTTCGTCAACCGCAACAAGCAGATATCGCAATACTTCATCTGTAATATTAAGTGTATTACTGATTTTTAGTAATGCCTCTGCAGGTAGTTTTACATCCATGTAAACATACACTGCAAAGTTCTCTTTTTTCACCTGATACGCAAGTTTCTTCTTGCCCCAGTTATCTTCTTTGATTATTTCTCCGCCCGCTTTGGTGATAATATCGCGCACCTTCTTTAGTGGTGCCTCGATAGTAGCCTCAAGGTCGGGGTGAATAAGAACAGTTAGTTCGTACTCTTTCACTTGATTTCCTCCTCTGGAATCCGTTTGGATGCGTACATAAATATGTCACGTACGCAGTAGGTTAATAACAGATGTAATTATACCAAATATCACAACATCTGTCCACCTCGTGTTTTGGCTAATTTAAAACATGCTACAATCAAAGCATAAGCAAACTACGAAGCAAGGATTGTCATGTCTCAAGAATCACAAGCAACAACATCCATCAAAAAAGCACCAGAGAAATCTACCTCAAGCCGTGCTTCAATCCCGTACGTCGCAACCCTAGTTCTTTTTATTGGGCTTTTACTAGGCGCAATTCACAGCTCCATCCATGTTGTCGGCGCTGTCCTTGATAAGCTTATGGATCCAGTTCAAGATACAGCTCAATCAGGTGCAAGCCTGTTTCAGTACGTTGATTTTTCTAGCTATTTTACTGTGGCACATATCGCAACACTACTCATCTGTCTTCCGGGAGCAGCCGCCGTGGCCTTTGCCCTACAACAGCAAGAAAGACGTGAATCATGGAGGCTGAAGCAAACAGCCCGTCGAGCAATTTATACTGCCGGAATACTATTATTGCTAGTATCGCTTGTAATGACCGCCATTGGGACTACTTACAGCCTCCTGTCCACCGGTCTCGATCTAAAGAGTAGCACCACTGGAGTTTCTGTTATACCCTATGCAGGTATGTATCAACAGCAAGATCCATCCGCAAGCGCGAATCAAAGTGATATAGAATTTATTAAAATAGCAGTTCGTGGAATTTACGCTGCAGTAACTATTTGTCTTGGTATTACCGCACTTACCTGCGCTTATACAAAAAAGCGTTTTACTGCAATATGGATTACGCTTGGCACAATTGCCGCCGCAACAGCCGCTACCGTTCCTTATATGTTACAAAACATCAGTTAGCCAGACGAAAGTTTATGCTCACCCACTAGCCCCTAAGCGGTCAAACAGATCAAGCCTATAGCCAACCTCCGTAAACGACACTGCCGGCCGTAAGCTATCTCTTTTATAATTTATCAGTCCTCGATATCGTCCACGCTCGATATCAACACGTCTCGTGGACGCGCGCCATCCGCTGGACCAATCACACCCTGAGATTCCATCTCCTCGATAATCCGTGAGGCACGTGCATAGCCAACCCGTAGGCGTCTCTGCAATAGGCTTGCGCTCGCCTTGCCACTATCTACAACAACTCGAACTGCATCCTTGTACATATCATCCCCACTCCCGGCGTCAAATCCCATCACAACACCGCCCTTTCCATCTAGCTGTACCGGCTGTGAAATAATCTCATCGTTGTATTGTGGCTCTGATTGATCTCGCAGATAATCTGTTACTTTCATCACTTCTTCATCAGTCACCCACGCACCCTGTATACGCCGCGGCTTCCCCATCTGTGCCGTTTTCATAAGCATATCTCCGTAACCAAGTAGCTTTTCAGCGCCACCTTGATCAAGAATCGTGCGACTATCTACTTGGCTTGGCACCGTAAAAGCAATTCTAGCTGGGGCATTTGCTTTGATTAAGCCGGTAATAATATTTACGCTTGGTCGCTGGGTTGCCAACACCAAATGGATACCGACGGCACGCGCCTTTTGTGTCAATCGAGCAATCAAAGTTTCAGCATCTCGTGCAGCAACCATCATCAAGTCAGCCAACTCATCAACCACAATTACTATGTATGGCATAGCGCCTTCTTCGTGTTGCTGAACGTTGCCATCCTCATCCTCAACACTAATTTTACGGCCTCTTTGCCGAAGCTTCTGATTATACGATTTTATCTCACGCAATCCCTCGGTAGCAATTAGCTTATAGCGACGCTCCATTTCATTTACCGCCCAGCGAAGTGCACTGATCGTTTTGTCGGGATCAACAATCACAGGAGTTAGTAGATGTGGAATCTTCTCATACGGAGCCATCTCTACCTGCTTTGGATCTATCAAAATAAGCTTCATATCACTTGGGCTGTTGCGATACAGTAAGCTCGTTAGCAAAGTGTTAATCATCACCGATTTACCACTACCTGTTTGACCAGCAATGAGCAAGTGGGGCATTTTACTTAACTCACCAACAATTGGCGTTCCTGCAATATCTTTTCCGATTGCAAACGATAGCGGGTCTCGCGAGTTTTTCCACTCCTTAGAGTCAAAAATACCCCGAATGCGCACATCTGCTGACTTAATATTCGGCACCTCAATTCCCACCGCTCTTTTCCCTGGAATGGGCGCCTCGATACGAAGACTTTTTGCAGCAAGATTTAGTGCAATATTTGGTTCAACTGCCGTAATTCGTGTTAGCTTTACACCACTTGCCGGCTTTAGTGTATATTGCGTTACCCTCGGGCCTACGTTGGCATCTTCCATTTCAACATCAATATTAAACTCACTCAGTGTGTCTTTAATCACGGTAGCATTTTGCCGTACATCGCCTGGATCAGGGGGATTTTGCTTACTCTCAAGAAGATCAATGCTTGGCGCAACCCAATTTGGATCACTCACCGCAACAAGTGCCTGAGTTTTTTCGGCCTGTTTCTCTGCCGCGACTGCAGCCTTTACGTCACTCAATCCTCGACTCTTCTTTTTCGGTGAATCGCTACCCTCGTCAAGTACGTTTACCTTCAAGTCAATCTCTTGTTTAGGCTCCGGCTTATCTTTTTTACTACCACCAAACTTAATTCGCATCGGCGCATCTTCGCTCTCGTTCGCCTTTTTCATAATTTCTTTGTTGGCACGCTCTTCTTCTCGTAAATTAGATTGCATCCACTGCCATATATTGCTAATAACCGTAAACGGAGAAACTCGCAAAACAAAAAGCCCAGTAATAATAATTAATAGGCAATACAAAAACACAGCGACACTACTGCTTACCATTTGTAGCATAATAAATGAATTTAGCTGATCTCCAATCCAGCCGCCAGTTGGATCACCCGACTTATCGTACATAAGCCCAAACAATCCAGCAAACCATAGCACCATAAGACCGGTTGCTAGTTTCATTACGAAGGGTAATTTGTTCTCTTCTGCGCGAAACACTTCTACTGCAACATATATAAATAAAACTGGAATAATATATACCGCATAGCCCACCAGTGCAAGGCTCGATTCTTGCAACCAATCTAGAACCGGACCACCAGCATTAAACCAAGAAACTACATATAATATCGATACCGCAATGAGCGCAACCGCCCCAACCTGAGCCCAAAATCCTGCCGGAAGCTGATGCTGCGGAGCTGCTGGTTTCGTTGACTTTCGCTTGCGAGTGCTTTTTCGTTTTTTAGCCATATCCCTCTTAGTATAGCATTAATTCATAGGATTATTGACATCTCTGATTGATAGCGGTCGTACAATTTAAAGATTCGACGACTCTTTAATAGACTCGTGATTTTGCGAGCTTTCGACAACTACAGGAACTAGTCCCCCTGGCCGAAGCCGATAATACACAATTAAACCAACCATTGCAGTATAAAATATGACCCACAATACATTTACGATTGACAGTAACGGCTCACCAAGCTCCATGGTGTATCGTAACGCAATAGCCTGGGCAACTAACCAAACAGACCACGTCCCTACTTCAAATTCACGAGACGTTTTGTACCGTATAATTTTATGTAGTTGCGGTATACTTGCCAAAATAGAAAGCCCTACTGATGATATATATACTGTTTCTAGCATGATATTTTTATTTTTCTTACGCTGTAATGAATTTATTATAGCATAACAGTTTTAAAAATGCAAGTAGCGCCGTCTCGTTAGGGCGGCGCTACAATTCATTCAGTGCTATTAGTATCCTCTAGCTGCTTCTCTGTTTTTTGGCTCTACCACTTCCGTGTCCGGAACTTGTTTTGCTGGAAACTTTTTTGCCGGAGGCCGTTTAAACTCTGTTGGTTTTTCGGCTGGCTTCTTGCCACTAGGCGTAGAACTACGTGAACCACCAATTTCGTTAATAACTGGTATCACAATCGGTGTTCGGCGAGTTTGATCATACAACAGGTGAGTAATTTCATCTTTTAGCTCTTTTTTCAGCACGTCCATATCAACCTTCTTGCCGCCAAAGCTGCGAGCAACTTTTTGCTTAAGATATTGTCGAATAAGGTTCATCAACTCTTCACTATCGCGTAAATAAATGAATCCGCGGCTGATGATATCTGGGCTCGTCATTAAACGACCGCTTCCCTTTTGAACAGTCAGAACAACAACAAACATACCTTCCTGGCTCATATGAATACGGTCTTTTAACACGACCTCACTCACAACAGCGCCGGAATCATCGTACATAATTCCGCCAACCTGAATACGGCCATTCTTTCGCGCACCATCTTGAGTGATTTCTATAACATCACCGGCATCACACACAAAAATGTTATCTCGAGGAATGCCACACTCTTTTTCTGCCAGGGCTGCGTTATGCACCAACATATGGAACTCACCGTGATTTGGCAAATAGTACGTTGGATTCAAAGCATTAATAAACTTCACGTGATCATCGTAGTAACCATGACCTGAAAGGTGAAGCGGTCCAACGCCAGTTAGGTGACCTTTACCGTTCTGAATGACGTCAGAACCCTCTCGCATAAGACCGTCAACTGTTCGTACCACATATTTTTCGTTACCCGGGATTGGATTAGAGCTAAATACTACTGTGTCGCTATTTTTAATCTTAATATGTCGGTGCGCACCACTCGCCATACGATTCAAAACCGCATTCAACTCACCCTGACTACCTGTACACACAATTGTTACCTTGTTGTCTGGCAGCTTAATAATATCTTCCATCTTAACAATGACGTCTTTTGGCACCTTAATCGTACCTGTACGCAATGCCACCTCAAGGTTCTGCAGCATGCTATATCCAGCGAGGGCAACTTTTCTGTCGTGCTTTTTTGCCTCTTGCATAATTCCCTGAATACGGTGAATCTGAGAGCTAAACGCACTCACAATAATCCTACTATTCGGATATTTATCCATCACCTGACCAATGCTGTGTTGGATTTCTGGCTCGCCATGCGTATGCGTGCCTTCGCTTTCACAGTTTGTACTTTCGTTCATAAGCATTAAAATGCCTTCTTTTGTAGCAATCTCGGTTAAGCGCTCAAGGTCGAACTTAAGGCCGTCAACCGGATTTTCTTCAAAACGCCAGTCTCCCGAATCAACAATTGCGCCCATTGGCGTGCGAACAACCACGGCTGTACTATCTGGAATTGAGTGATTTACTCGAACAAGCTCAACGTTAAAGTGATCGCCAACCTGCGCTCGTTCGTGCTTTTCTGGGTTCAGCTCGATATACTCTGGCTCATATCCACTGTCACTGTCGTCCATGTTTCGCTTAAGCATGCCGATTGTAAACTTACTTGCGTAAACTGGCGCAGGAATTTGCGGAATCAAGTGCCTAAAAGCACCAATGTGATCTAAGTGTCCATGTGTAAAGACCACGCCGCGAATCATATGCTTACGCTCTAACAGATAGCTAATATCTGGCGTAATGTAGTTGATGCCCGGATAATCAGAGCCTGGGAACAAAAAGCCCATATCGATAATAATAATCTCGTTATCGTATTCAATGGCAGTCATATTCTTACCAATGCCCATTTCGCCAACACCACCAATAGGAATCACCTTCATAACGGGCCCTTTAGTACGTGGCTGACGCTTCCACTCAGCAACACTAAACTGACGCCCACCATAGCCATTGTAGATACTCTTGTTTACAGGGATGTCAATCATATGTTGACTAGCCCGAAGATTAACGTTCTCGGACGTGCGACGCTGCGCCCGAAACACTTCACCCTTGCGAGTATTTGTTTGATTTAATGCAGCGATATTTGATTTACGCCGCTGCTGACTTTGCGGGCGTTTACTCATGTCATCTGACTGAGTATTTGCGAGTCGTCGTTGACCCATAACTAGTTTTCTCCTTGTTAATATAAAATGATAATTTCGAAATAAAATGTGAGGTTTGTAGAATTAATTAGACCATTCCCTCATTCAATAAGTAGGTTTAACTATAGCAAAGATGGGCCGTTGCGTCAAATATACACTGGGTTTGGTGTCTAGTATTTTGGGTGGTGAAAACTACCTGCGCTTAGCGCCGTCATTGACTACGTCCATAGCCCTCAACGCTGAACTTTCAAATTCTTTCATTTTTTCTCTCAGCACAGCCTTTTTTGTATAGTCATGTGTAGCCTCATAGTCTTCGCGTAGCTGATTATAAATAACCCTCTTCTCCGCATTAGGCATAGCCCTCGGATCAAGATCAGCACCAAGCCTAACAAGCACATTAGATAGTTTCTGCTGAGACTCTGTTAAGCCTAAATCACGTGAAAGCAGCCCTGATAGTAACCTCATTTCAATGGCATCAAAAATCAACTCCTGTAGCGCGTTGTTGTCTCTCGGCACGTTTTCTAGCTGGAACTTACCGTCTCGATCCTGAAAGTCGGGATTATTCATAAGATATCGTATCTTCTTGCGCATCTTATTCGTATACTCGTGGCCAATTCTCTTTGCATTACGATCTTTTTTATCGCCATAATTTGCGCTATCAAATGCGTACATGGTTCGTATATGCACACCCGCACTTCTTCTTGTTCTGTAATAGTTCCTTAGTTCACCATTAAACTGCTTCTTCACACGAGTTGGATCTACCGAAATTGCCATCATGTCCTGCTCACTCGTTACCATAACAAAATCAAGCCAAGCATGACCAACACTCCTAATTGTACCGGTAGCCACCCCGCCGTAGCCACCTCGATTAAAACAGTAAACGTTTTGCAATTTTGGATTAACCTCTTTTAACGCCTCGAACACTGAACGGGCAGTATCTGCAAAGTTGCGACAGATACCCAAATTATCCACCTCTCGTCGAGACCCCTGACCACCAATGCCCCTACGCAATATCTCGTATGCATCAAGATTATCTGCTGGATTTACATTGCTGCCCGTAGCGTCAAAATCATAGCTTGTAACCTCATACATTATTCTTCCTATTAGCTCTACCGTCTGCTTTGGCGAAAGACTCTCAATCGAATCAGGCTGAATATTCATCTTGGAGTAGATTGCCACCGCTCGAGGGTCGGTTGTCATAAAATGACTAATTCTATTACGTATCCGCTCATTATACTGCGGATCTTGTTGCTGCTCTTGCTCCGTCTTCTTTCGTGTAGAAAAATTCCTTGGCGTCTCTTTCACGGATCTCGCCTCTTGCTCCTGATACGCCCTAAGCTCGCGCGGTGGTTTTATGTAAGTAGAAAGAGCACGGGGGTTGGGTGAAATAAAATTATCAGATGTTGCTAAGTATAGATTCGACTCAAGGTTTTCATACAGTAGACCCCCTTTGTAGTTAAATGTCTCTTGATTTGAGAGCTTCTTCTTTCTTCTGTCGTACGTAGCAGATTCTGCCCTCCTGATGGTAGACAACGCCGTATCGCCGACTGCCCTCGCTAGATTTTCAGTTAATCTCACATCAGCTTCATTCAACAATCTGCGGTAAAAATATTCACGTTCAGCAATTTTTGGATCAGCAATCCGCTTTGTATCAAATTCTGTACTTGTCATCCTCTCCAGTTGATCAACTTCGGCAATATCATGAAAACCTTCGCCAATAACAACATCTTGATAATTTTCTTCAGTGTGCCTTCCCTCCCCAATACGCCCAAAATCAAGCACACGCATATCACCATCACGAACCCCTATCAAGCAATACCTACCATCGCCAAATACATAATCATACCTCCTTCCGTCGCTGTCGTCTCCCGAAACAACATATATATTATCTTCGCTACGCAGATCAAACTTAACGCCCTTACCTCGCTCGGTAAGTTTTTTATAGCCAGTTTCCTCAAAGCTACCCGCCGTATGGCTGCTGTTAGTTCGTGCATCAAATCTATTGTTTCGGTGTTTATTTAAGTTTGGCATGGTGTTTTTTTGAATATTACTTGGTTACTATAATATCATAAATTATAAAAAAAGCAATACCATTATACGCTGCCCTCAAAGATTTAAGCATTAAGCGACGTTAAGTACGATTTAGTTGACAAAAAATCGTCAATCAAAACTTGCCTCATACTACCGTTATAAAGTGCGGCCGCTGGGTGATATAGCGGGATTACCAAAAAATCAGAATCATCGAGCTTTACTCGATGCGGCTTGCCATGGTCTTTAGATATTTGCAATTTTGAAATAAAATAAGCGCCGCTATGTCGCCCTAGCGTAACTATAATTTTTGGTTTGATAATCTCTAGCTGCTGCAATAAAAACGGCCAAAACTCAGCCTTTTCTTCACGGCTAGGATCACGATTGTTCGGCGGGCGGTACTTTACAATATTTGTAATATAAACATCGTGGCGTTTCATATTGGCCGCCAAAAACATTTCGTCTAAAAAGCGTCCGCTTGCCCCCACAAACGGCAAACCTTGTTCATCTTCAGACTTGCCAGGTGCTTCGCCAATAAACACAATATCGGCATTAGGATTACCGCTACCCATAACAAGTTGAGTAGCGGTTTTTGCCAAATCAGCGCAAACACCCTGATCAATTATATCTTTAGCTA
>CAZENS010000002.1:0-13669 GCA_964513905.1 uncultured Candidatus Saccharibacteria bacterium
CTGCCTTCAACGCCCCCGGAGCAGTTTACACGCCAGAGTTTACCCTAGAACCTTATAAGCCATACCACTCGAGCAGCATAGGAAATGATATCAATAAGGGGCTCAAACGTACGGGTTATATTTACACGGATATTCGTAAATCAGAAGAGAGTGTTGACGTAAAGATAACATACAAGGACAATGCTCGTCTGGTTCGCATAACTCGGTAAATACTACCCCATACAGATGTTGTTTTAGTAGTAAAAATCCTACTATCGTAGCGGCGATGTAACATATTAAAATCTTCTACCCCTGCGCGTTTCCACCAAACAAAAAGTTCATCCACTGGCTTATGTTGCTTGGTGGCGGTAAGGCTTGTGTCGCCGCTGGCTCTTGGGTATCGTTTTTGCTTGCTGCCTCGGAGTTTGCGGGCAATATTAGTACTTTCTCCCCCGGATCGCCGTATCCAAGTTTTTGCCGAACGGCTAGTTTTTTATATTCTTCACTTTGTAGGTAGCGTTGTTCGTATTCAAGCATCTTCATTTCAAGCTCCACAAGCTCAACTTTTCGCTGCTTGTCATCAACAATACGCCGTAGCTCGTAATTCTTCTGCAGTGCCTGTACAGACCCCCATATAAACCAAACAATCGCAATGATAATTGCTACTACTGTAATTATTTCTTTTGTTGGGTATCGATATTTTATATGATACCAAACTCGTTTTGTGTTTATATTTGGCATTTCTGCATAACATTATAGCGTAGTTTATATCTTTGCGCTATAATAGCATGTATCGGGGGTGTAGCTCAGCGGTTAGAGCAGCGGGCTCATAACCTGTTGGTCGCTGGTTCGATCCCAGCCACCCCCACCAGAGCTTATATAAAAATATCTTCACAATCACTACGTGAAGATACTTTTATTCTATTCCAAAAAAGTCTCTTAACTGCTGACACACTTTGTTTCGATCTTCGCTAGAAACCTCTGCACCAATTGTCTGCCGGATAGTATACAATTTTGATTTAACTATATGATCTTCCTTAGCCGAAAGATTTTTGTTCTGCCAATCATCTAGATCAACCTTGAGCAACTCCGCAAGCATAGTTTGTTCTAGTGCATGGAATCGCTCACTTAGGGCCCTATCCTTATTTCTTTTCTTCTCTCGCAACTCTTCTGGGCTATATCGCCTTGCAAGTTCTTTTCTCCCGGCCGAGGATGCGACGAGCTTTACAAACGTCCTATCCTCTTTTCGCTTTTTATAGAAAACCGCCATAGCCAATAGGCTGCCTGCGCCCTCTTTATCTATTTCAATACCAGGAATAATATCTGAATTTTTTAGTTCCAACGGCTCCTCAAAATCTGCAGCAACCGCCATACTCCCAATTTTATCTATTGTGTCATCACGAGAAGAATCTTCTTTGTCAAAAGAAGGAGAATCGTATTCTAGCGGTGGTACGATTTCGCCGTCAACTTCGTCGTACATCTTATCTGTCGGCTCAAAGTATTCCATATGATAATATTATACCATTAAATTTAAATATTTACAATGCTTTCTGCTTGTGTCTATTCGTAAATTTCCGTGCCGAGTCGCTTGAAAGCGCCAGCAACAAGCCAATATGCAGCGACATACTTACCAGCGAGTTTCCGAAGGAGATCGGCTCACTATACATAAAAAAACCTGCACTTACATTGACAATATAAAATGTTGCTAAAGCCAAAAGCCACATTCGGGCAAGGTTGCTCCCCTGTAGTACAAGGTACACCAAAACCGACTCAATGATGATGGCGGCCACTCCGACCGCCACGAAAGACACCATTAGCAGATGTTGACCCTCAAGAATAGTCTGCGTGTTTAATGCGACTAACTCCTGGCCCAAGCTAAATATCTCTATTATTACTGCACCAGCTGCCAGCAAGGCTGCTGCCAATAGCTGAAGCGGTCGCCGTCGCCATAGGGCATCACCCAACTCTGTAGGTGATACGATACCATTAGCTCCTTCTGGAAGCGTTGCATCAAAAATTGTACCGTATCGTGCAGGAATATCACCGCTGGCGGGTAAATCTTCAAGCTCGAGCACCGGCAAGTCGCCATCGGTTACTATTCTGTCTCCACCACCATTGCGTGAGTGATATCCTGTCGAAAAATCTTTAATTAGCGTTACGGTAGCCTGATCATTATGCTCCCGCACCGATTCGACCACAAAGTCACGCTCAATATCTGTGTTCTCGTCAATGCGGTGTGTTAGCTGAAGTGTAAACCAGCTAAATCCTGCAGCAGTATCATAGGTGGCGTCGGCCAACCAATCCACCCGGTGCCCACCTGGTAATATCCAATCTTTTGGACAATGCCAAAATCTAATATGATGACGTTGTCGTGGTGAACCATCAACCTCTTTTTGATAGCTAAAATCTTGTCGTCGGCCAAACAGAAATAGCGCAGATACCGGGGCGTGCTTGTAGCTTTTTTTGCGTATAATCGATGTCAGCATTTTCCACGATGAACGAGCCGTAATTTCATCAGCAAGCACCCATCCAGCCGCCCGCATAGCGCTGTGCAACTGAGCTTCGTTTCCTCGTATTCCAATATTGATTGGGTCACCAAGTAATCCATCGCTTGTTTTTGCCCGGCCAATAAAATAATCGGGCACATACATGTGTGCCAAAATACGATGAAGCCTTGGTAAACCCAAATACGCAACCACCATCCAAAAAATAATAAAGTACGACCAATACATCAGATTGACACTAAATCCCTCTATAAACAGCAAAACACCCAACCAAAGTGTTGCCACACCCGCAAAAACAAAGAACATCCTATCGAGTATTTCAACAAATGAGGCCGTTTTGCGGCGAAGCTGTGAGGCTGTCAGTTGTCGAGATTGCTGTGTTTTTTGCGACAATTGCTTCTTGGTCATCCTCTCTATAGTATACTCCACCAGGCCAAAGACATAAACAAATCCCCTACCGCGGGATGGCAGGGGATTCATACATTGGCACTTGTTTGTTTGCCCTTAGTGTACCACTAATTTAGGCAAAAGCACAAGTATTATTTCTTCTTTGAAACGGTTAGAAATCCGTTGCGTGGATTTTCTTTTACAACACGATCTTCTGGTAGATCGCATGGTTCACCCTTATCGTTCTTCTCATTTTTGCTGAAGAAGTAGATAGTTTGTGGTTTTCCGCCGCGCAGAGTTACTTCTGATTGGTGTAGGTAGTATTTAACACCTTTTGAATTTGTGTGACTATAAGCCATAAGAATGTATACCTCCTATTTAGAACATCTTACACCCCTTAGCGTACCTGCATAGCCTCTCTGTTGTCAAGCATTAAACGTCTCTATATTTCAGCCGCAGCATCACGCGAAGCACACTAAGGCTAACTAGCCTGACTATAATTACGAGCAAAACAAACACGCTAGCAAGTAGCGAAAAGCCAGCAAAATCTGCCGACCACATCGGTGAAGCGAACACAAACCTATAGCGCTCTGGATCGGGCATTTTAACACTACTGACTGGATCGCCGCTTGGGGCGTACTTGGCATATTCGCGAGCAAAACAATCGACGTACCCCTGATTGTACCCAGAGAATTGCGGCTTACAAATATCATCAACTTTTTTATTGATAATCTCTTTATCGGCATCGTTGCTCGAAATGGCGCCCTGCATCAGCGCTGCGCTGTCGCGCTCGTACTGCTCTTTTAGATACACCATGTTTCCACCAGTATTCATGTGTGACGAGACAAATCGCTGCAGATCAGTCAGGCGATTTCTTGTATTGTTTTCATCACCTTGTTTATCGGCATCAATAACAGCATCACGCCGTTGCACCATACCAATATTATTAAGGCGTAAAAAAGTTGCCGTTAAAAAAAGTAATAGTACTAATACAACAATAAGCTGCCACGTTTTTATCCGTTGCAACTGCTTAATACTTCTTTTTACAGATCGCGTATTTGCCACTTCCCACCTTTTCCTTGTCGTTATTATATCAGAAAAACTTATCTGCGGTAGAGCGGGAATCTAGCAGATCCAATCGTCAGAGAAACCAATCCAACGATTATGAACGATAGCGAAAGACCAAAGCGATCATCCAAATAAAAGACAAGTAGCGTTGCCAACCCGTACATTAGTGCGGAACCTATATTTAATGCAATTTCTATGATCAACAAATAGGCAATACGATGGCCGGATCGATCCGCTAAGTCGAACATGCCACGTAAAAACGAAATAACAAAAGCCGTTGAGGCAGACTCCCTGGCTACGTTAGCTGCTCCTGCTGATACTGGCGTTGCAACAATCGGTCGAATGAAATGAACGATGGCATTCGCAATAACGCCGTATTGCAATAACTCGAAGCCTCTTCTTTTATCGACGATTCTTCCGTAAATACGCGGAATTACTAATCCGACAATCAATGTTACGGAGGCAAGCGCCCCAATCTGGGCATACGCCTCGTTTCCAGCGCCAGCTAAAATAATGGCGATTAAGTACATCTCCCATATCACGATACTCCCTGCGTTATCCACTCCAATAGCAGCTTCTGCCAAAAAACTACGCCAGGCCTGCCGCCAAGGAAACCCCGAAAAAGTAATTTTTTGATTTAACCGCACTGGTTCTGCCGTCCTTAATAGCGGAATTGCCGACAGCAAAAACAAAACGCAGGCGACCCAAATCGTAACATCAGGGCCAAACAGCCACGCAATCACTCCGCCGATTAACGGACTTACTCCTTTAGCCACCTTATCGACAATATTCATAAAACCAAGCTCGCGCCCGGCATGTTCGGTACTCTTTACTTTTGAAAAGCTAACAAGATGCGCCATGTCATATAGCACTGTGGCAATCGCCTGGATTGACATATACCCAACAAGCGCCCACACACCATATTCCGCCAAAAGCAAGAAAAATAACAGGGAGGGAATTGTTAATATATTTGCATAGAACATGCCATGCTTTGGGCCAAATCGTGCGATTATCAGTGCAGCAGGATAGGCAATAATTACTTTAAATACAAAATAAGCTGCATACGAACCAAGAATAAAGGCCACCGAGTAACCATTCTTGTACATATACACTGCCGCCATGACAGCGATTAATGAGCCAGCCGTCATACGCAGCAATCTTGCGGCATATAGCTCCGCAACTTCACTTAGTGTTGCGTGCCGCCAAAAGTGACGTCGCAAAAGAAGGCGATGTATTATTTTTTCAATCATTTTTTATTTATTAATTATACTTAAGCGTATTATAGCATAGTTTACAGCAGTATAGCAAATGATATACTAGTGCAATGAAGATATATTTTTCAGGAATTGGTGGCGTTGGAATTGGCCCGCTAGCACTCATTTCTCACGAGGCTGGCTACGAGGTTTTAGGATCAGACCGAGAAGAAAGTCTTGTAACAGCAGAGATGAAATCTGCCGACATTCGATACAGCCTTGATCAATCAGGCACTTTTCTTGAAAAATCACACGCAAAAAAACAAATAGATTGGTTCGTCTACACATCTGCTCTACCAGCTGATCACCCAGAATTGCAACGCGCAAAACAGCTTGGCATAAAAACTGCCAAAAGGGACGAGCTCCTTGCTTACATCATAAAAGAAAAAAGCTTAAAGCTTATTGCTGTTGCGGGTACACATGGAAAGACCAGTACAACAGGAATGATTGCCTGGATTCTACGCCAGCTCGGTATCCCAGCTAGCTATTCGATTGGCACTACGCTCAGCTTTGGACCAAGCGGCACATACGTACCCAATAGCGAATATTTTATTTATGAGTGTGATGAGTTTGATCGCAACTTCCTGCACTTTACGCCGTACCTCTCGATTATTACAAATATTGATTACGATCACCCAGACACCTATCCAACAAAAGATGACTACTTTGCCGCATTCAAGCAATTTGTGCAGCAGTCTCGGAACACGATTATGTGGAGCGATGACGCGCAGGCCATTGGCGAGGCCGGTAACGCAAACGTGCATTCTATTCAAAAAAAATCCCACCTTGATCAAATCGCCACAATTCCCACTGCTGGTCAGCACAATCGTGAAAACACCTATCTCGCTTTTACAGCCCTGCAGGACCACCTACTGGCAGAACCGCGTAATAATGCTGAGGCAATTCTTCAGGCAATCAAAACATTCCCAGGAACCAACCGGCGATTTGAAAAGTTAGCAGAAAATTTATATAGCGACTACGGCCATCACCCGACCGAAATATCGGCAACACTACAGCTAGCTAGCGAACTATCTAAAAAAGTTGCGCTTGTGTATCAGCCTCACCAGAACCAGCGTCAGCATGAGGTAATCGATCTTTACACCGACGATGTTTTTAAGCACGCAACTAAAATATACTGGCTTCCCACCTACCTTACTCGAGAAGACAGTAGCCAGCAAGTACTCACCCCTACAGAGCTTACAAAAAACATTCAGCAAGAAAAATTACATTTTGCCGAGCTTAACGACGCCCTGCGAAACACGATAGAAACACTCGGGGCACAGGGTTTTCTGGTGCTTGGCATGGGAGCCGGTACAATTGATTCTTGGCTAAGAAATCAAGCCGCTAAAAGCTAGCGGTTGTCTCCGCTTCCTCCAATTACTCCGCGCTTCATTCGACTAGCAAGTTTTGCTATATTATCATTTGCAACATCCTCAAGCGGTATATCAAAATAATCTGCCAAAACCGCCACATGCCACAGGACGTCCCCCAGCTCTTTACGTAAATCGTTAACGTCAAGTTTGGTAAAATCACTCTCGTTATCTCGAACGATTTTCTTTGTTTTTTCGGCGATCTCACCCGCCTCGCCGCACAATCCTAAAAGTAAATGAAACACTTCATCTTTAGAATTTTTTGCACGAGCGGTTCGCAGAGCTGCCTGCTGGTATTCATTCATGTTCATGTCAGTATTGTATCAAAGATACATCAGACAAATGATTATTACGTTTTGCTATTGCTTTTTTTGCAAAAAAAGAGTATAATGCAATTATTCCCAATAAATAAAATGAAAAGGGTTCGTACGATGGAATCTCTAAAAAGAAAACCAATCACCATAGAAAACAATGACTACGGCGTTCAGCCAAGCGCCCCGTTAATTAAGTCGTACGAACAATCCGAAGATATTGGCCACCCAAATCGAAACACGCTTCAAGACTGGTTCCAATCAGAAAAACAGACATCCCTTCGGGGGTTTTTTGATGCCCACCCGAGTTCGACGCACATCAATCGATCAATTGAATTCGTAAGTACGGCACGCGAGCTTTCTGAAAAATCTGACCGATTTCTACACTCCTTAAGTTACGACAATAAAGGAACTATGTACGCCGTTTTATCAAACGAAGATGACTATAATGTAGCAACAGTAGTTCGAATGAACCCGTTTGACGGGCCAAATAGTACCGAAATTTTTGACACTATACCTATGGAATATCCGTCGGACGATAAGACACCTCTTGTTGAGCGAGCTCGCACGGCAATTGTGGCTTTTTCTGATGAGCTTGGAAACGATACAGAAATTTACCTACAAAATCACGAAGGCGGTAATCACATCATAGAGCGTAGCTCCGGTGGCACGGCAACCGACTCGAAATTGTATGATGCTCGCGCACTCGACTATGAACTTAGGTACGATCATAGTATTCCAGCAGATGCCGCAATCTCCTCCGACAGCGGTCTTATAGAAACACTAGAGCAGCACGAAGCAAGTAAACAACAGACGAGATCTCGAGCTAGCATGGCGAAAGTTGCTATGATGGACCGAGACAACGTGGCCTAGCCGACGCATAGCCGATAACTCTTCCTTCCTTCATCCAACGACTCTCGTAGGTAGTTGTTGTCTTTATTTCATCTGAGAGACTGCTTTCATGGACGTCAAAAGAAAGAGCGTCAATCATCCATCCATCTTTCACAAACTGCTCGAGACTCCAGCAGAAAAAAGTAGGATCATCATGCTTTAGACGAACACAACCCTCCTCTTTCAGTATGGCACGATATATCCCCAAAAAAGTTTTATGAGTCAGCCGACGGCCAGACGAGCGCTTCTTTGGAAAAGGATCTGGAAACGTAACCCAGACGGTACTAACCGATTTTGGTAAAAATAAATCACCAATTTGATCTGCCCGAGCACGAATAAAATATACATTTTCAATACCGCGCTCAATTGCTTCATATGCACCCTTCTGTAGTCGGTCGGCTTTTACATCAACAGCAACAAACGTCTTATCGGGATGACGAGAAGCCAGCTCAACACTAAACAGGCCTGTCCCTGCGCCAATTTCTACACAGTCGACATGCTTCCTTGACCAGTCTTGATACTCAAAACAATTTTGTGCATTAAAAAACTTGGCAAATTTATACTTTTTTCTTTTTCTTTTGATGATAAACTGATTCGGGTTAATCATTCTATTGCACTTTAATACCCAGTGATTTATCACTTAATGCACCTGACGAAAAGGAATTCTCATAGTTGTGCATGTCTGTTGTTTGTTTTGTATAAAGTTTTTCAAATTCCTTTAAATCTTTCTCTGTTAGTCGCCCCATTGGCGGTTCAAATCCAGCAAGCGGCTCTGTTCGTTGCGCTTGCGATCGAACAGCCTGAAAACTTGGACGACTTAAATCAAGTTGCGCCGCACCACTTTGGTTGTATAGTAAAAGACTTACCCACACTAGCAGCAAGGCAACACTAATAGATACGGCAACCATGAGTGGAAATGACGCTTGAAATCGTTTTACGATGGAAGAAAATTTATTCATTCTCCTCCTCTTGCAACGCTTCTATAAAGTCTTTCTTAAATAACTCAAATGAGCCGTAATAATCTTTGGCTGCGATGTTTAATACCTGAATATCTTCATGAATTGCGCTCCGCATGCCCCTCACCTCTTCAAGGGCAAGGTAAAATGCATGCTGCCTAGACTGGCAATCCGACTTTAGCAATCTGTTCATTGCCACTTCGTACTCTCTGTAATCTTCTCTAAATTGCACCAAAGAATCTTCGAACTCAGCTGCTGACTTTACTAAATTAGCCCCATCGAGCCTGTCTTCTGCTACCTTAGAATTTAATCGTGCCATTAGCTTAGTTGACATCGTATCGTACACCTGGCCAGCGTTTACACGGTGCAGGCCGTCCTGCTCATAGACTTTTGTGAGTTTGAATTTTAAATCCAAACAATCCATCTCTAAATGAGAGTACGTTGTTCCATCACCTGGCTTTAGTTGTCCTTCTTGTGCGGTTTGAGCGCTAAGAACCTGTGAAAACAAAATAGCCGACAGCAATACAACCAGTGCAGCAAGTGATAATCTTCTCATATTTATATTATGTATAGCAATCATTATTTAGTCAAATACACGAAATTGCCATCTATCGATATCATTTTTTCTGAAACGAGTGCAGAAAGAGCAGGTTTGTACCGGTTGTCGTGCCCAAACTGCTCTGACAACTGTTGTATTGTGAGTATATCTACGCCTGAAAGACGCTTGACTATCATTCCCCTCATCTGCCGCACACTACCCTCTAGCGGCGACTGTTTTTTGTAGTGCCTGCTTTGGGCAATGTTTGCAACTCCCTGCGCCTTTAGCCAAGAGCCATAGTCCATCAATGCCCAATAAAATTCGCGCGGCTTATCTGTAGCCACGGTACCATCAAGCTTCTGTAGAATCTGACCATCATCAACCTGCTTCTTGCTTGCGAAAAAATGATGAATATACACCGTGCGAACGTTCGTCTCCACAAATAATTCAGGCATATTAAACGCATACACCCTAACCGCACCAGCGGTGTTTTTTCCCACACCCGGAAGCGTCAGCAAGTCTTTAGTACTAGTGGGAATATGGCCGCCAAATTCTGCAACAATCTTCTCTGCTGCACGCCTTAAATAGAGCGCTCGACGATTATAACCAAGTCCACTCCATAAACCTAAAACATCCGCCTGCGACGCCCGAGCAAGCGCTGTTACTGTAGGAAACTGCTGTATAAATAAATTAAACTTTGGAATAACACGCGGCACCTGCGTTTGTTGAAGCATAATTTCACTTACTAAAATATAATATGGTCGCGTATCCTGACGCCAAGGCATGTCTCTGTATAGCTCACGCCCTTTTTTTAAAATAAAATCTGTAAACTCCTTATCAGATGGCATTATTCCAGTGTAGCATAGACTATTCCGTGGCTTGCTTTAACTCATCTACCGCACGGCAAAGCTCTTCTGGCTGGTTGATTGTCCCGCCGTCGGCTGGAGTCCAGACTGCAATACCACCTTCTGGTAGGCCAATTTGATCAGCACGAGTCGTTTGCAGCGCATCAAGCCATGACTCGTTGGTTGTCTGCATAAGGGTCATGCCCCCACGCACCATATAGCCGACGTCGTCACTTGGCTGACGAAACAACTCTCCGTCTGGCTGCAGAATAACTTCTAGCTTTAGTTTTGTAGTACCAGGCGCTATCTGTTCGGCTAACACATATGATGACTGTTTGTTACTGGGATCAATAAAATATGGCGTATCTAGCTGTGCGCTACCCTGCTGCTCAGCCATCACTCTACCGATGGCAATTCGTGCAGCCTCCAGGCTACACTCCATACCACGCGTATACGCCGTCTCGGGCGTACCTGAAGGCACTGGCGCCTCACGTATATCTACAATCTCAGCATCATGGCTTGATACTGCTTCTGTCTTTTCTCCTGGAGTACAGGCTGCTAGCGCTAGCGCTGCCGAGCTAACCGCTACGAGGCGCTTCACGCCAGTTTTCATCTCAAAACTCTTCATGCTATATATTATATAACTTATATAATAAAAAGCAAGCACCCCCCGGTGCTCGCTTTTTCTGCTAGTAGTTACCTAGCGAAGTTTACTTACGCTTTGCCCAACGCTTCGAGTTGTCTTGGCGGCAGTATTGGTTGCGTGACCAAGATGTTTCTTGGCTTCAGATCCAAACTTAGTCGCCTCTTTACCAATTCGACTCGCAGAATCTCGTGCTTTTTTTGCAATAGCATCAGCATCAACGCCAATCTCGCTCGCACCCTGCTTTACCTTGTCTGCGCTTTCATTGTACACAGACTTAGCTTCTTCAGCCTTTTTTGTTGCAACTTTCTTTAACTCATCTGCTTTTTTGTGTAAATCTTTTCGAGTTTCCTGGCCACTCTTTGGCGCCATCAAGATACCCGCAACATAGCCAGCACCGGCTGCCGCTATAACCGTTAATAATTTTCTCATAATTCCTATTCCTCCTTATTTCTTACGAAACGCTCTTGCTGCAGCTGAAAACACAGTAGTTGGAGACAGCCACGCAGTAGCTGAGACTAAGTTTTGCGTTACCAATTCTGCTCGATCTGCTAATTTTCTTAATTTCATAAGAATAGTAACAACTAGTGCCAATAGCACCAGCGTGATCACTGACAAAATCACTACAACAACCGTTAACAAAACAATTGCTACTTCTATTGGATCCATATTAACCTCCTTACTATTACTATTTTATCACGAACTGGGATTGATTATATATGCAGTTCTTTGCGCTGAGCATCATCGATATATCCAGGAGAATTCATCATGACGTCAACTCCGCTGCCATTTTTTGGAAAAGCAATAACTTCACGAATATTTCGCTCACCTAGGAGCTCCATAATAATTCGATCAACGCCAAACGCACAGCCTGCATGGGGTGGCGCACCATACTTAAACGCATTAATCATTGCGCCAAATTTTTCTTCAACATATTCATTGCTAAAGCCGAGCACTCCAAATACCTCGTACAGCGTATCAGGATTATGATTTCGCACGCCACCGCTACAGATTTCATACCCATTCATTACCATGTCGTACTGATCGGCCACGATTGCGAGCTTCTCCTCATTCGTTGTTGCAGCTCGAACGGCCTCCACTCCGCCCTTTGGCATACTAAATGGATTATGTCCGAAATCAAGCCCACGACCGGATTCGTTCCACTCGTAAAATGGAAAATCTACAATCCAACAAAGTGCAATAACATTTGGATCTTTGAGGCTAAAGTGATCAGCAAATTCAGAACGCAACCGACCAAGCACCGCATTCACGACACTACGCTCGTCGGCGCCAAAGAACACTGTATCGCCTTCGCTTGCACCGGTTTTTTGTTGAATATTTTGTAGCTCTTCTTCACTTAAGAATTTTGCAATCGGTGATTTTGCCTCACCGTTTTCGTACGTAATATACGCCAATCCGCCAGCACCCTCCGACTTTGCGATTGTTGTAAATGCATCTATCTGCTTGCGGCTAAGCGAACTTCCGTTCTCTACACGAATTGCCTTTACGCATTCAGCATTCTTAAATACACCAAACTCCGTCGCACTAAATACATCCGTCAGCTCAATAAGTTCCATGTCAAATCGCAGATCTGGCTTGTCAGAGCCATATCGTTCCATAGCCTCCGCATACGGAATGCGTGGAATTTCCTCCGTTAGGAGTGTTTTTTTGGCAAAATCCGTCACCAAGTGTTTCATGAGCGGATCAAACATATTTCGAACTGTTTCGCCGTCCTCGACAAAACTCATCTCTGCATCGAGCTGATAAAACTCCCCGTACAGGCGATCGGCTCGCGGATCTTCATCTCGAAAACACGCTGCCAACTGATAATACCGCGACACTCCACCAACCATGAGCAACTGCTTAAACTGCTGTGGGGCCTGCGGTAGCGCGTAAAATTTATCTTCATGCAAGCGAGATGGAATAAGAAAATCACGCGCGCCCTCTGGACTAGAGTTTGCCAAAATTGGAGTTGACACCTCTGTAAATTCGTTCTGTTCCATATACGAACGAATCACTCGGAACATTTCTGCTCTCTTTTGTAGCATTGTTTGCATTTTAGGACGACGTAAATCTAAGTAACGATATTTAAGGCGCAGCTCTTCGTTCGCCTGTTGATCAGAGAAGGGTTGAATTGGCAAAGTTTCAGCGCGATTCAGTATCTCAAGATTTGACACCACAATCTCAATTGATCCGGTAGCAATATTTGGATTCTTTAGGCCTTCACCTCGCTCCGTCACCACGCCCTCTGCGCGAATCACGAATTCATCTCGAAGACTCTCTGCCAGCGCAAAAAGTTCTTTATTGTCTGGATTTAGCACCAACTGAACCAAGCCTTTGTGATCTCGCAAATCTATAAAAATCAATCCGCCGTGATCCCGACGTGAGTGTACCCAGCCAGCAACGGTTACCGTTTCGCCAACTAACTTTGGCGTATCATTAGAAATATGTCGTGTTTTCATCTGTTATAGTATACCACTATTTGCCAGATGTTACACGTTATGGTGTTTGTCTGGTAGGTTGTTGCTTTTAGGATTCCTGGCAGCTACTTTGCGTAAATCCTCATGTGCATCGAACTCATCCATAATTTTTTGACCAAGCAGAACCTCAAGAACGTCCTCGAGTGTGATGACACCGACGGTTTCTCGGTACTCATTAACGACCACAAACAGTAAGTGGTGTGTTTTTAAAAATGCTGCTAGCGCATGTTGCAACGTTTGCGTATCTTTTATGTAATATACGGGCGACTTCATAGCAACGCTTGCTTTTACTGACTTTTTTTCCTTTAGCGAAATTAAATCTCGCAAATGAAGTACCCCTACTACGTGATCGATATCTCCATCTACAACAGGGAACCTACTATGACCCGTTTTATGCAGCTCATCAAGCGTCAGTGGCCCCAGCAGCTCATCTTTTCCAATGCT
>CAZENS010000002.1:13769-20330 GCA_964513905.1 uncultured Candidatus Saccharibacteria bacterium
TCTATTTTAACGCGCTCGTCCCGCTCCTTAAGACGGTCAAGTTCAAAACGGCTCAACCCACTCCGTTGTGGGCGAACAGCCGTAGTTACAACTAACATGGCATATACCAAAACTGCCAGTATAAAAAGGAACATGCTCATACCTATTACTATAGCACTTATGTTGCCTACTCTTTATATTTTTATTACAATAAATAGACAATCAAGGAGAGTGAGGAGTATGGACAAACGAACATGGATTTTGTTTAGTGTCGCGACTGTGGCGATTTTAGCGGGATTAATTTTTCTTTCAAAACAAGATAAGATCGACCTAAGCAACGTAGACGAGAAAAAAGTAATAACCAAGGAAATGCTAGCAGACACCGATTCTGGCCTGCCAGACAACCTTAAGGGTGCAAAAGATAGCAAAGTTGTTCTGGTTGAATACGGAGACTACTCCTGCTCAGGCTGTGCTGCGCTTGATTCAAAAATCCAGCCGGTCATTAAAAAGTACGAAAAAGACGTTGCCTTCGTTTTTCGCCATTTCCCACTAACGAGCATGCATCCAAATTCGCTCATAGCTGCGACGTATGCAGAGGCGGCAGGGTTTCAAGGGAAATACTGGGATATGCATGAAGTTCTGTTCGAAAATTACCAAGCATGGGCGTCACTTGGCGTTAACGAACGTGAGCAAAAGCTACAAGAATACGCCAAAGAAATTAAGCTGGATATCGAGAAGTTAAAAAAAGATATCTCGGATGAGCGAATCAGTAAGAAAATCGATTTTGACATGCAACTTGGTCGCAAAATTAGTGTTAACGCAACACCTACCGTCTTTTTGAACGGTGAAAAACTGGGCGAAGAGGTTAGCGACATGAATAAGCTTGAAGACAAGCTAGACAAGGTTATTAAAGAAAACAAATAACCAAAGCTGATAGAGAACCAAAAAGAAAATGCACCTCATACGAGGTGCATTTGTTTACCCACGCCTACTGCTTAGTGTGCGATGTAAACTTGCCAGTCGGCAGGAACTACATCGACTGCAATCTTTTTGCATCGGCTTGATACAAATTCGATAGCAATTGGCATACTGAATCTCCTTATTACTACTGTTTCCGTGTAGTCGACCTTTAGTCCAATAATGGAATTTTTGTGTTTATAACACGGAACGCATCAATAATAATATCAATATATTGCTTTAATGTCAATAAGTTTGTATAGTTGCTTATGCTTAGAGCAGTCGAGACTTACGCACAAGCACCAGCACTGCAGCCATCATTATGAACGTAAATCCTACTATTATCCCGTACGCCCACGGATGATGAGCGAACGGCAGCGTTACATTCATGCCATACATACCGTAAAATACGTTCGGCACCGTTACAAGCAGTGTAATGATTGTTAAGAACTTCATGCGCTGATTAAGCGTGTTGTTCGAAACAGTTGAGTACACATTTTGAATACTGGCAACTGCGCTAACAGAATAGCCAACATTTGCTTTTAGCTGCTTCAGCTGCAGCATAATATCTTCTAGCGCTTCCGTATCATCGACAGTTAACCGACCGCGTCTATCTTCTAGCAGGCGCTCCGCAACCGAGAACATCGCAGTTAGGTTGTATAAAAATACCGCAAGATTCTCTTCGATTGTAATAAATCGCAAAAAATCATCATTTGTAGCTTCATGGCTGCGTAGCCGATATTTTATACTGCGAACCGATTCGGCAGTAGTATGAACAAGTTGCTCATAATCTGATACGACGCCCGCGAATGTATATAACAATGGCGCTATCGAGCTTGTTGATGATCTATCCAGGCCATCTTCTTCGATATAGCCAGGCGCTTGAATATTTGTCTGAGAAAGAGTTAAGTAATTCTTCTTGGAAACCACAGCCAGTAGCGGCGCTGTTTTTATCTCTTTTGATTTAGCCCGCCATGCGACGCGCAAAAAAACATACATATTTTTATATTCATCAAACTCAATTCTGGGAAGCTCGTTTCTGTCAAAAACGTCTCGGACAATATTAGCATCAAGCCCATATCGCTCAACAAGCTGACTAACCTCATCGGTTGTTACCTCTGATCCGTGCACCCAAGCACTACCAGACTCTGGAGGACGGGATGCAGCGTCGACACGGCCATTTAGCTCGTTGCGAACATAATAACTAATCATTGTGCTTATTATTATATCACCTTACAATTCAGAATAGCCCAGCATATTAATGCTATACTAACAGGTAATGACAGTGATTTATGATATTACGATAATCTACAACCCCAACAGCACCGGGGATGGAGAAGTCAATGCAAAACAACTCAAAAAACAGCTGAAGTCTCCTTTTAAAGTCTCGCTAGTTCCGACCGAATACGCAGGGCATGCTCAAGAAATTACCAACAAAATCACAAAAAATAATCAACCACACATCATCCTCAGCTCGAGCGGTGATGGCGGCTATAATGAGGTAATTAACGGGGTTCTTGAGCATAAAAACCATGATCACATCGTTACCGGGATCATACCAAGTGGCAATGCCAACGATCACTATAATGAACTTTCCACCAATATGGCATTGGCCGATAGGATCAAGAAGCAAGCATTTTTTACAATCGACACACTGCACCTATCGACCAATACACTCAGTAGGTACGCACACTCTTACATTGGATTTGGTGTTACACCACATATCGGTGAAAAGCTCACAAAAGCTACCCTAAATCCCATTAACGAGGTGTGGATTGTTGTAAAGAATATCTTTACAGTGCGCCCCGTAAAGATCGTACAAAATGGTAAAGTACAACGATATGATAATTTGCTATTCAGCAATATCGGCACCATGAGTAAGGTTATAAAGCTTACCGAAAACGCCTCGCTCACCGATGGAAAGTTCGAAATAGTTTCCAACAAAAGTCGTTCTATTGGCACACTAGTAAAACACCTGTTTCGCGCCTCTACCGTGGGGCTTAATTCAAAACGCAGAGCAAGCCGTGCGTCGTTCAAGCTAGTGCGCAAGGCATCTGTTCAACTTGATGGAGAAGTCATCCAACTACCTGGCGGCAGTCGTGTTACCATTGCAAGTCGGCAAAAAAGCTTACGCTGCGTGGCATAAAGATTATTTTTGTGCGTCTATCAGCGCTCCAACTAGTATTGCTGTCGCACTTAAATTAAACCACATCATCAGGGCAATGATTCCGGTAAATACGCTGTAGGATTGCGTAAACCCTGCGTAATTTTGAAGATAGCCAAAGAATACGATCGTTACTGCCAGCCACAACAACGTAGCAGTTGCAACGCCGGGAGTAGAGATCCTCCATACCGTCCTTTCCCTATTAACGCCATATCGGAAAAGCAACAATAGCGCCCCATTAATAACAACGACCAAAACTACCCAGCGCAACAAAGAGACTACGAGCGCAGACCATTCCGGAACACCCCACCAAACAAGTTGGTTATAGGTTAGCAGCAGTAGTGCAATAATTACAAGCGACAGCACAACCGCGCCAACCGTTAAGGCAATACTAACAACCCGTAAATGAACAATACTTCTTGTCTCTTTTTTATTAAAAATAATATTTAAAGCCTTCGTTGTATTCTGCATTGCACCAGATGCACCAAAAAATGCCAACAGTATTCCTAAAAACGCCATAATTAAGTTACTGCCCTGGCCAGCCTGATTACTAAGAATCGTCGTTAGCATATCTGTAATATCCTTCGGAACATATAGCTCTAACGCTTCCATGGCTGCTGCTATCTGCGGAGGATCAAGTACAAAAAGAGCGATGGCCATCCCGGCCGCCATTCCAGGAAAAACAGCAAGCAACGTAAAATAGGCTATCCCCGCTGCCATTACTCCAATATTTTTTCTGTCCATATCCTCAAGAAAACGAAGGGCCGGCCGCAATCGCTTTACTACTTTTTTACTCCATCGGGAAAATGACTTTTTCATGTGCACCTATTGTATCATTAATAGCAATCGTGCAATACGATATACTGCTAGCGTCGACGCAAGAAATAATAACTCAATAGCAGTGCTGCAACTACTGTTACGCCAAGTATTTCCCAAAACATCAGTGGATTATCATCCCCTGGTATTTCAACATTCATACCGAAGAGTCCGGCCACCATTGTTGGGATTGTTAATGCGACCGTTATTACCGTTAGTATTCGGATAGTTTCGTTCAAGCGGGTGTCCATTACGGCTCGATAGCTATCTCGAACATTGGTGATTGTACGAAGCAAGCTTCGACAACGTGAAATCACCTGCTCAATATCAATAGAGAGATCCTCTACAACATCCCTATCATCCTCAAATAATTGCAGCACCCGTCCGCTCAATATTTTTTGTAACGCTGTATTCGTAGGATCGAGCGCATCTAGGTAATCATTCAGCTTTCGTTCATAGTTTGTGAACGTGGTAATGTCTTTGCTTGTTAGGTTTTGCACATCGCTAGTTGTGGCGCGCATTTGACGATTGATCGAAGCAACCTGATTTTGATACTGGCGCACAACAGCGTCCATCATCAGCATAAAGAACTTGGTACGCTGTGTTGTAGGGGCAAGTGTTCGATCTATAAATGGTTGCCACAATCGCCCCAGATTGTCACGACTAACCGTAATGAGCTGCTCTTGCCCAAGCGCAAATAATATCGGCGTAGTAAAGTCGTTAAACTGATCGTTTGTATCTGGAAGGCGAGTGATGAAGTATGTCCAGCCGTCCTCAAGCTCAACACGTGGCACCTCGTGTGGGTCGAGGGCGTCAACTAGGATATCTTCATCAATACCTAAAGACAGCAGTTGCTTCTTCTCTTCATCATTCGGCTTTTCACAACGAACCCAACTGCCAGGTTGTAATTCATCACGCACCTTAATGTTTGGCCGGTAGTGAGTAGAGCGTAAATAAGATAACATGCCCACACCTTTCTACTTTTATTACTATTAAAACTTACCTATATTTTACAACAATAAGCTTCTATTAGCAAGAACAACTTACGCTAGGCAACTGCTGGCGCTGTGGCATTTAGCTGGTCGTAAATACTTCGTCGTGCCTTTTCGGCAGATTTACCAAGCGCTGCGCCAATTTCTCGATACAAAACCTTCTCCGCATTTCGGAAAGCACTCTTATCGCGCTCACTCCACTTTGAGTATGGCTTTGAAGTGTCGTAATGTTTTTGTGCGTAATTTGTTTTTACAATTCGCAACAAATCTTTATGTACACCTTTTTTTAAATGATCATCACAAACACGCTGGATGGTTTCACTATCGGTTGTGATATCATCAAAAGTTGTAATATCGTCAACAAGGCCTTGGGCAACATCGCCAGATATTACCTGCCTCGCACACGTATCGGCAAGCTTAACCGGGGTTTTTATTGTAAGCGAGGTGTCGTGCACGCCTCGTAGTTCATAATAATCTTCGTTATTGCGATAGTTTTTTAGAATGTCATCAACCCGACATACATTTAATCGATATACGACAATTTGGTCTTTCTTAAACATTAGATCCTCCTTGTTTTGAAATAGTGAAAGCAACAGTCTGTTGCAATCTAAGACGAGCAAGTTTTTCTTGACTGTACTAATGTTATTATAGCATATTTTTTATTACTTTTAAAATCATCTGGTTTTTACTCATATATTGATATATTTAAATATTTCTATATAATAGATATAAACCTCTACGAACAACAACGAAAGGATTGCCCATTATGAAACAACAAGATGCAAAAAAAATAATATTTGGAATAGATTCCTTTGGCGATATTCCAACCAATGCCGACAAGGCTCCCATGTCTCACGCGGCAGCTATTCGTCAGGTGGTAGACGAGGCCGTATTGGCTGATTCACTTGGTATTGATGTGATCGCCCTTGGTGAACATCACCGCTCAGACTTTGCCATTAGCAGCCCCGAAACCGTACTGGCTGGGATAGCCACAAAAACAAAGAATATCAAGCTGGCCTCTGGCGTTACTGTGCTTAGTTCTGATGATCCGGTTCGTGTTTTTGAACGCTTCGCCACGCTTGATGCGCTTTCAAACGGCCGTGCTCAAATCATACTCGGCCGCGGATCTTTTACGGAGTCATTTCCACTCTTCGGCTACGATCTTCAAGATTATGAAATTTTATTTGAAGAAAAAGTGGAGCTAATGGCAAAAATACTAAAAGAAAAGCCAGTCACCTGGAGTGGAACGACACGTGCATCACTAGAAAAAGCTGATATTTTTCCGAAAACAGAGTCTGGAAACATTCATACATCAATCGGTGTCGGCGGATCACCGCAATCTGTAGTACGGGCAGCGCGGTACGGGTTCCCTATTATGTTTGCCGTCATTGGCGGTTCGCCTGATCGCTTCATTCCCTACGTTGATCTTTACAAGCAGGCGGCAAAAGAATTTTCTACACAATCGAACGAGATTGGCATACACTCGCCAGGATTTATTGCCGACACCGATGAAGAAGCAATAAAAATAGCTTGGCCGGCACACAAAAAGAATTTTGATAATATCGGCAAAAGCCGCGGCTGGCCACCCGTAACTCGTGCGCAGTTTATGCAAGAAGTGGAGCACGGGTCTCTTTATATTGGATCGCCCGAAAC
>CAZENS010000002.1:20430-39021 GCA_964513905.1 uncultured Candidatus Saccharibacteria bacterium
CTACCACAAAAGAGGCCGTTAAAAATGCCGACATTGCCATATTAGCAATTCCACTCAGTAAATATCGTACACTTACAGCGAGCGATTTTTCTGGGAAGTTGGTGATTGATGCAACAAATTACTGGTGGGAAGTTGATGGACCGAGAAAAGACATACTTCCCGATCACCTTTCATCAAGTGAACAGATTCAAGATTATTTGACGAATTCAAGAATTGTCAAGGCGTTCAGCCACATGGGGTACCATCATCTTTTAGACGAAGCAAAACCCGAAAAAAGTTCCGTTAGAAAAGCTATTGCTCTAGCTGGCAACAATCCCGATGATCGCGCCGCTATTGCTAACTTTATAAATTCTATTGGCTTTGACCCTGTTGATATCGGTAAACTATCGAACGGAAAAAACCTAGAACCTGGAACAAAATCATTTGGAGCAAATGTAGACAAAAAGACGCTTCAAAGCTATCACGCAGTTAGCTAATCTGCTATCGACTCAAGGTATTCACGCATCTTAAGTGCGGCCGTTGCGCCGTCGCCAACTGCACTTGCGATTTGCATAGTTGCGCCACTACGAACATCGCCCGCTACAAATATGCCCGGCACAGAAGTTTGTAGATTTGTATCTGATTTAATTAAGCCAACCTCATCCAGCTCAACATCACTTTCTTTTAGGAAGTCTGTGTTTGGAAGTAGCCCAATAAATATAAACACGCCATCAGTTTCAACAATATTTTCCGTACCGTCTAGCCGACTAACAGTTTTTACGCCAGTCACCTTATCGTCTTTATTTACAATTTCATCAATCGTTACTTGCGTATGAACCGTAATCTTGTCTTTCATGGTTTCTAGCTTGCGCAACAGAACTTCGCTAGCTCGCAAGTCACTTCTTACTAGCAAGTCAATGTGCGAGGCAAATCGAGTTAAAAACAGGGCTTCCTGCACGCCACTATTGCCACCGCCCACAACAACGAGCCGCTTACCAGCGTAGAATGCTCCATCACAGGTTGCGCAGTAGTGAACGCCCTTAGAATAAAACTCCTCCTCACCAGGCACCTGTAACTTTCGATAGCTGCTTCCGGTTGCAATTAATACCGCTTTGGCCTGAACGTCGCCGCTATCAGTTTTTAAATGAAAAATATTATCCTTCTTCTCAATAGCCTGAACTTCACCAAATTCTATTTCGGCACCAAAACGCTCCGCCTGGCCTCGTAACTCATCAGCTAATCGCATTCCTGCAATGCCTTCAGCGTATCCAGGATAATTATCCACCCAGTCGGTCGTTGCAGCTAAACCTCCAATAATTGCTTTTTCGTAGAGAACAGTTTTTATCTCTTCTCGAGTCGTATAAATTGCTGCCGTTAATGCTGCCGGGCCGGCACCAATTATGACAATATCGTGGATAGGTGAATCTTGCTTACTCATACTTTCTACTATAGCAGACTTTACTTCTTAATGTAAATGATTTACATTATAGAATAAATATAATTACATAACCAAAAGGGGAAATATCATGGAAAAAATAATAATTGACGTTCGAGAGCCATTTGAATTTAGCAGGGGCCACGTACCGGGCGCAATAAACCTACCGCCAGCAACAATCATGCAAGGCCTCCCAAAAGAGCTCGCAAACACACCAAAAGATGCCGAAATAGTGCTCTACTGCATGAGCGGCGCACGATCGGCTGCCTCAATGAGGATTCTCGAGCAACACGGATTTACAAACCTTGTTAATGGCATTAACAAGGACCACGTAACCGCAAAGCATCTTTAGTATTACACGTTTAAAAACACCGCCCGGAAAGATACCTGAGTGGTGTTTTTTATTTTATGCACTAGTATGCTACGCTGCCGCAATCAGCGCATCAATCGTTTTGCTCAGACGAGCATTCACCTCTTCCTTATCCGTCACAGTGCCGTCTGGCGAAAGCTGCTTCATAAAGTAAAGGTTCGTTGCCGCTTCAGTAGGAATAGCCTCTAGCTTTTCAAGCAATAGCTTTAAATAGCCCGCTGCCTTTTCGCCGCCACCCCAGCCGTAACTTACAGTAGCAACTGGCTTATCCTTCCACTCACCAAACAGCCAATCAATCGCATTCTTCTGCGGTGCTGTCATTTGATAATTATACTCGGGCGTAAGCATAAGAACACCGTCAGCAGAAGAAATAAGACTTTGCCATTGCTTCACTTTTTCGTCAGTAACTTTATACGATTCATCGGACGGAATTATCTCTGAGTTGAAAAATGGCAACTCAAGCTCCCGAATATTTGCAATCTGCACGGTTGCTCCACGCGCCTCAAGCATCTCTTTTACGATTGGTAATAATTTTTCACCAACACTATTTGGACGAACGCTTCCTGTTGAAATTGTTATAGTTTTTGTCATATTTTCCTCCTTATAATTTAGCAATGTCTATGCCGTGCCGTGCCACAAATTCGTGATTAAACCGATAGTGCTTTTCCGTACCGTGTTTTTCTACAAGCAACACTCCAGCATCGACAAGTTTTTTAAAATGATGGCTCATTGCAGGCTGAGATAGCTCGAGCCTACGCGCACAAGCGCCAACCACGTCGCAGCTCGGTATAGCAATGTCCTTTTTTGCAATGTCTTTTGCGATTCCCAGCCTAATGTCATCTGCCAAAGCTTTTAGCAGCAGGACTGTCTGGGTACTATTATCTTCAACCATACCTCTTATTATATAGAAACATTTTTATATTTCAATATATCAAACTTTCAAAATTTCGTGATCTAGCAAGTTTTTGTTGTGATTGTTATACTTAAAGCACCATGAAAAACTCATTTACACGCTATATATCAGAATTTGTATACGGTGCCGTTGACGGAACTGTTACGACCTTTGCTGTAGTTGCCGCTTCAGCAGGAGCGGGAATTTCCTCTGGAGTAGTGCTCGTGCTTGGGCTTGCAAACCTTATCGCTGATGGATTCTCGATGGGATCGAGCGCCTACCTCGCGGCCTCATCAGAACATAAAGATTCGGCCAGGAACACAAAGAAGCGGGCATCTCCAAAAGTAATTGGAATTATCACCTTTTTAGCGTTCTTGGCGGTTGGAAGCGTACCAATTCTACCCTATTTATTTGATGTTGTCGGCAAGCTACAAACATCACCCGAGTTGCTATTCTATATTAGCATGACAGCAACTGCCACTGCTTTTGTTGCTGTTGGCTACGTAAAAGGAAAGATAAGTAAAGAAAATCCACTTAAATCAGCCGTCATCACCCTGCTGCTCGGCGGTATTGCTGCATCGCTTGCATACATTGCCGGAGATGTACTTTCTAGCTGGCTTGGAGTAAACATCTAATGAGTGCTGGCCGCAATACAAAAACCGGCCGTGCACTTGCTGTTTTTATTGCACGAAAAGCCCTTTTGACTGGTGGCATTATTGCAGCAGCCATCTTGCTTCTTCTTGTTTTTGGCATATGGCTCCTGGCGTCAAATATTAGCGCCTGGTGGTGGATTCTTATGCTTCCGATTGGGCTCGCCGCTCTTATAACTTTTATTGTTTATTCGTTTGTACGATTTATTCTACTTAAGATTTGGCCACATCAATTCACAAAAGAACAGAAAAATGCACTTCAGGCGTTTCTAGATAAAATTACCGGCCTCAATGATGCAAGATCGGTACCGATGCCTCTTTACGTTCTAAAAACTCTTTGGGAGCTCGCTCGTTATCGGGATGCAAGGACGATTCGTCAAACAATCGAAAGTTCTAAAAGCCTAAAATCTGACTTTTCTCGGCTAAGCGACTTCTTTAACGAATAAAACCCGCCAATCCCACCTGCTATAATAGATATATGAATGTAGCGTTTTATTTTGACCCTTCATGTCCGTTTAGTTGGATCACAAGCAGGTGGCTGCTTCAGGTAAGCAATAGACGTAATCTCCAGATTGATTGGCGACCGTTTAGCTTAGCGCTCAAAAATGATGAGCTAAATGGCAACAAAAAGACAAAAAATCACAACAAAGAACACGTTCAATCACACAGAATGTTGCGCGTCATGATGGCTGCACACAGCAAACACGATATACCGCTCATCGATAGCTATAGCGCCAGCGGCATGATTCGTCACATACTCGGGGAGCCGCTTACAGACGAAGCAATTGCTACCGTGCTAGAAAATATGCAGCTACCACAAGATTTAATATCCTATGCAGACGATGAAACCCTAGATGTGGCGTTACAATCATATATTGCTGACGCAACACGAATCGTTGGAGACAATATCGGCGTACCGACGATTGTTTTTACGCTCAAAAATGGAAGCCAACAAGGATATTTCGGTCCAGTGCTTACCGAACTACCTAGCCTTGAAGAATCTCTCCAGTTATGGGATTCAATTTCCCAGCTTGCCACCACACCTATGTTTTTTGAACTAAAAAGAGACCGTGGCAATACCCACCCAGATACAGCCAGCACCGCACGATGCTAGCTTTCTAAACTACGTCGTCGTGCTGCTTTGCGTTGTGTTTTGGTAATGCAAAAAAGGCAATAATCGCCGCCATAAGTATAACCGCCGCCGCCACGAGTGCAGCTTGTGAAAGTGCTCCCATCCATGCATCTTTCGCAGCATCAATCAAATATGTCGCCCGAGGGCCAGCGGATTGTAGTGCATATAGTGCCGTAGCCAAAGAGGTGTCGAGTGCAGTCGCTAAATCCCCAGAAAGCTTGCCCACCGTGCTGGCAATATTTTGTGAGTAAGCAGAGCTTAATATCGAACCCAATACAGCAACACCAAGCACCGCTCCAAGCTCTCGTGTAAGATCATTGGCTGCAGACCCCATTCCAGATCGCTCACGTGGAACTGATGCCATAAGTATATTCGTTCCTGGCGTCATAGCAGCGCTGATTCCAGCCATGATCATCACCATCACCCCCAGTAAGTTCCAGTAAGTCATTTCGGCCGTCCAGGTTGACATAACCAAAAATGCTACCGCCACCAACATCAATCCAGCTGACATTGTTAAACGAGCACCGAATCTTTTCACTACTGTTGGCATAAGTGGAGACAATATTAGCATTGGCACCATTAACGGCAACATTGATAATGATGATTCAAGTGGTGTCATCCCTAAAATAAGCTGCTGTAGCTGACTGATCGAGAAAAATACACCAGCCATTGCCAAGAATGTGAGTGTCAATGACAATGCAGAAACCGAGAATCCTTTATTCTTAAACAAATTCATATCAAGTAAAGGTGACCTTGCTTTAAGCTCCCAGGCAACAAACCCAGCGATTGCGAGCAGCCCGCCAATCAAACCAGTCGCAACCCATAAATCTCTTAAGCCCTGTGATGGCGCCTCTGTGATACCATAAACTACGCCAAATATTCCCACTGCCACCAATAGTCCGCCAATCCAGTCAACATCATGCGCCTCTTTATCGGCAGATTCTCGAACGACAAATTGATTTAACACAAGGCCGCCTCCTGCAACGACTACACTTAGATAGAATAATGAATGCCAACTAAAGTACTCTAGCAAAATACCACTCACAATACTTCCAAGCATCATACCAACACCAGATACGGCGCTCCATATGGCAATAGCTCGGGCACGCTGTTTTTTGGGAAATGCGTTGTTCACAATCGATAATGTTGTTGGCATAACAAGCGCACCACCGACCCCCATAAATGCTCGGGCTATAACTAACTCTGTTCCCGTGTGAGCAAAAGCAGCCGCGTACAATGCACTCGCTGCAAATATTGCTGAACCTGCCTGCAGCGCCAGTTTTCGTCCGTAACGATCACCGACAGCTCCGGCAATAAACAGCAAGCTAGCAAACAAAAGTGAATAAATATTCACAATCCACGTCATCGTAAGCTGATCAAGCCCAAGATCAACCGCCATTTGCGGCAGGCCAATACTCATACTGCTGTTAGCAAGCATAACGCCCAGTAAGGCAAAGCAGAGTGTTCCTAAAATAAACCATCGGCGTGCATAAATATCTGGATCTATGCCATCCAATTCCTTTTTTGAATATTTTTTTGCACTTGTTTTTATCACACGTAGCCTTCCTTTTTACACAAGAACACACTAGCACCAGCCAGTCGTCTTTCTGGTAAAAACCCATTCAATTAGTTTTAGTATGAATCCTCTTGTGTCTTAATTATAGCATAGCCACGCCATGGCATTCGTGTGATCCAAGTTTTTACGCAGCTGCAGGCCGTCCGCTCGCCTTTGTGCGTACAGTGGACTCTAACGATTCAATTACTAGCGTTATTCCACTAAGAACGACGAGCAAAGCATCGAAGATTCCGACATCGTATGAGAACGCAGAAGAAATCCCGCCGCACAGCAGCATGACACCAAATACGAGCAAAGCAGCCCTAAGTAGCACAGGACGTGGCGGCTGGACCATCAACAATAATAAAAACACACCAGCCAGCCCGATACGCACAATATTCATAAAATTTGACTCAGTAAGTATATAGAGTAGCCTTGATTCGATGTGGCCCTGCTGAATAAGCGTAGCGTACACCAGCATTACGACGGTTCCTATATATAGCAACTGCTTTATCATATAAATACCTCTCTTACTTTTGTATATATTTACTATATTGCGAATATTAAAACTGCTGTGTGATATATATTACTTATTCGCAACTATGTTTTATTACATAAAAATGTACCCACCTAGGGTGCTGTGGGTACATTTTTTCTCGCAGGGCACTGCAATTTGGGTGGTACTAGCTATAATTACTCATCATAACCTGCAACTGATTATATTTAGCTCTTCTCTTGTATGCTGTGACATTTTTCACTATTATCTATAGAAAGCCAATTTATGCAGGGAATTATAAAAGAGCTCCGATCACATACAACGCCGCGTACCTATCGCAAAGGTGCACCAATTTACTTTCAGGGCGAGGTTCCGCGTGCGGTCACTATCATTTTGAATGGAGTTGTACGGGCATATAGCATCACCTCTAGCGGCGAAGAACGAACAATTGCGCTCTATACAACAAAAGACATTCTTCCTCTTGCGTGGGCGCTGGGTGACGCGCCAACCTCCTTTCTCCATTACGAAGCATTTAGCGAGGTTCGCGTACTTGAAATTAATAAGCCGACACTGCTTGACATTCTAGAAACAAATATTGCGCTATCTCGCAGCCTTATTCAACAAACCGGCAACAACTATGCGTCACTGCTGCTTCGCGTGGCGGGGTTAAGTCAATCACGAGCTATCGAAAAAATAGCGTACACGCTCTATTATCTCGCGTTTCATCATGGACTAGAGCGACCTGACGGTTTTTATGAGCTAAACCTGCAGCTAAACCAAAGTGTTATTGCCAGCTTTATTGGACAAACCAGAGAAAGCACTGCACGCAATATTAAAACTTTAAAAGAACACGGGGTGATTAACTACTCTGGAGCAACCTACCTTGTTCACCTAAAAAAGCTAGAAAAATTCATTGGCGAAGACAGCTTTCGGGATATCGCCAGTACCACCTAAGGACTAATCTAACGTCGCCTCAACGATTCTAGTCAACTCTTTTGGCGTCGCTCGCGCTTTTAGAATATACCGCTGCGCCCCAAGACTATACGCTTCCTCAACCTCTTTGTCGGCATCATAATTACTAAAAACAATAATGTCCGTATCAGGATGATCGGCCGGTCTGTATTGCTTTAAAAATCCAATTCCATCCATCACCGGCATACGCAAATCTAAGAAAATTAAACGAGGATCCCCTTCCTTTTTTATCGCAGCAAGCGCCTCCTCTCCGTTTCCTGCAGACAAAACGTCATATCCCGACTCCGACAGAATCAATACATACGCTTCATTCAAAGCCTGGTCATCCTCAACTATCAATATTTTTTTCGAACTCTTCATATCTTCTCCTTTTTTACCTGCGAACATGGCAATGTCACAATAAACCTACTGCCTCCACCTTGGTTTTGCTTATATGCTATTTCACCGCCATGAAGATCAACTATTTTTTTCGCCCAATAAAGCCCTAGGCCAGTGCCTCCAACCTTTGCCGATAACTGATTCGGAATGCGTCGGAACTTTTCGAACAGTAGACGTACATCTTGATCAGATACGCCCACACCGTCGTCGGCAACCTCTATGCGAACACTGTCATTATCGGCATCTCGCGAAATTGCAATCGCAATCTTTCCCTTGTCGTGTGAATATTTGCTAGCGTTTTCAATGATATTATCAAGCACCATTCTCATTGCGTCAATGTCTATTGCCACGCAATCAACTTGTACAGCATCGATAGTAATAATTTGCCGACGGCCTTTTATTTCATTCTGCAAATCATCGACTACCGATTCGACAAGCTCCACAATATTACACGGCTCCGGCTTTAATGTGATTTTTCCCGCATCTAGCCGAGCAACACGCAGTAAATCCGCAACAATCGCCAGCTGGCGTTCATTGCTGTCATATGCCTTATTGAGTATCCTTGTTTGCTCCTCCGACATCTCACCGAACATTCCGTCCCGAAGCATTCCTAAATACTGCTTTACAGCGGTTGCTGGTGTACGTAATTGATGCGATGCGATCGAGATAAAATCATCTTTAGAGCGGTTCACCTCCATTAAATGCTCAACCCGTTGGCGCTCAAACTCTTTACGGCGCAACGCAAAATTAATTGTCGTGAGCAATGAGTCTGCGGTGAACTTTCCCTTCACTAAAAAATCGGCTGCTGCTGCGTTCATCGATCTATTGCGAATAGACGTATCGTCGGCTCCTGTCATTAGTATAAATGGCTCAGTGCGAAGTTCTGGCTGTATTGACTCCAGCATATCAAGCCCAGACATTCCACCTAGCCTGTAGTCAATCAAATACACATCATGCTCTTTGCGCCGAACTTTTTTTACCGCTGCCTCGGCAGATTCACACCAATGCACATCATACAAATCATCGAGCTCGCCCCTCTGGAGCATTTTCTTTATGATTAGCACATCGTCTTCATCATCATCAACAATCAGAACTCTGATTTTTCGCTTATTATTTGGCTGATCGGCTAGACTCATCTGGCGGCAACTCCACAATCTTAAACCAATAGTTTCCCAATGTTCGCATTACTTCTATAAGGCTATCGAACGTTACTGGCTTTGTAATAAACGAATTAACGCCCAGCTGGTACGAGCGGACGATATCTTCTTCCGCCTTAGACGTTGTAAACACAACAACTGGTATATTCTGTAAATCAGAATGAGACTTGATAGTCTTAAGCGCCTCTCGTCCATCCATTTTTGGCATGTTCAAATCAAGCAAAATAACACTTGGCCGCGGAACGTCTTTACCTTCGTATCGACCAGTTTTATGCAGATACTCCATCAACTCTTCGCCATCAGACACGCGAACAAGCGCATTGAGCAGATGGCTTTTTTTCAAAGCATTTTGCGTAAGCATAAAATCATCATCGTCATCGTCTGCCATTAAAATTATCATGTCTTTTGGCTGCGTATCAGTCTGTGCTTGTGTCATCGTGACTCCTTTGGTTATTTTTTGGCAAACGAAGTATAAAAAGTGCGCCTTCTCCTTCATTTCCCCGTGCTTCTATCGTTCCATTATAGCGCTCTGCAATTTTGCGGCAAATTGCCAAACCAATACCAGTCCCTTCATACTCATTACGTCCGTGTAGTCGCTGAAAGACGGAGAATATTTTCTCGGCGTACTTATCATCAAACCCTATGCCGTTGTCTTTAATCTTTACAATATGATTCAGCTCATCCTGATCGTAGCTAACTTTTACAACTGGCGGCACGCCTGGCTTATGGAACTTCAGGCCATTGCTGATGATATTTTGTAGTAATTGGCGAATATGAAATGGATCGATTGTAATTGGAGGAAACAGTGTCGTAACTTCAACACGCCCTTTTGTTCGTGTGATTTGATTTTCGAGTGTATCTAAAATGTCACCAAGCACGTCTTCAAGCTGGACCTTCTCTAGCGGACGCTGTTTAGTGGTAATCCTCGAAAAAGCCAGCAAATCTTCGATGAGCATACCCATTCTTGATGCCGAAGCCTTCATTCGCTCCAAATACAAAGCTCCATCGCCAATCTTATCACCGTACTCATCAACGAGCAGGTTACCGAACGCCTGAATTTTTCGAAGCGGCTCCTGTAAATCGTGTGACGCAACGTAAGCAAAGTTCTCAAGCTCTCGGTTTGATTCAACGAGCAGTTTTGTGCGCTCCGCTACCTTGGCCTCAAGAATTTCCTCTTGGTTCTTTCTGTCCTGAATATCCGTACAGGTTCCGTACCAGCGTGCTATCTTGCCTTTTTTATACTTATACGGAACAGCTTTACCGATAAACCAGCGATATTCTCCCGTCTCGCCATCTTTAATACGATACTCTATTTCGTAATTCTCGCCAGTTCGTAATGCATCGGACCAAACCTGTTCCGTCCTCTCTACATCATCAGGGTGCAAAACACGCTTCCAGGCCTCTCCATCACTGCGACCGACCTCTTCTTTTGTGTAGTCGTACCAGCGTTTATTAAAATACTCATGCTGACCATCGGCATCAGATATCCACACCATCTGTGGCATTGCATCTGCCATAAATCGAAGTCGCTCCTCGCTTTCACGCAGCTCAATTGCTTCATTCTTGCGATCTGTGACATCAATAAGCACACCGACCAACTCAAGGCCGTCATCACTCACCTGACCCCTACTAATCACCCATTTTTCGTCGCCAGACTTTGCAACAATTCTATATTCTGTTTCATATCGGTTGCTGCCATTTATTGCGTCGTTAATGGTGGCAATCACTCGGCTTCTGTCATCGGGGTGAATAAAATCTGTAAAATTACTAAGCGGAAGGCCCGCCATAGCTTGCTGCTCAGAGATTCCAAACATATGCGCGGTTGCGGTATCAGCAATCACCACACCACTTTTTGCCGTATACCTCCAGGAGCCTATCACACCTGCCGGAAGTTCATTACTGTCTTGATCAGAAATTGCACGAAGACGCTCATCTGCAAGCACCTCTTCGGTTGCGTCCGAGGACATCAATAGCACCCCTCGCACCTCACCATCTTTAATAATCGGATAATTTGTTGTCTTCCAGTAGCGAATAATGTAATCTTTGCCGTGTGGCGATTTTACATCATAGCGAATAACGCCCAGCTCATCAGGAGTTTTATTATCGATACATCGTTTTAGTGATGTGAGTAGCTGTTCGCCACCTTCTTTATTATTCTTTCCTGGTGCGATTGGGTACGCCGCAAGCAAAGGTTTATCCAAAAAATAACTACGTTCTTTTTTGTGCAAATCTATGAGTGCGTTACTAACATCAACAATCGTAAAGTCTGAGTCATTTGCCAACACTAAATAATTATTTGGTAGAACTCGAAACAGTTCGCTATACTCGATACCCAATCGGTGCTTCATTACTCGTCTTTCGCTTAATATTCACTTCGTACTAAAGGTCGCGCACATAGCACGACCTTTAGCGAATTTATTAGAGAATGTTATCTAAAATAAATTAATTACGCGCTTTTTGCAGAACCACCACGTACTACTTTTAGTAGGCCGATCAAGATACATGCACCAAGTATTGCAGTTAATATACTGGGAATACTTAGTTCTCCAGCTGGAGGTGGCGTTCCAAAAAGATTAATTACCCATCCACCAACAAATGCGCCTAAAATACCAGCTACAATGTTTGCAAGTGCACCCATTTGTGCATCGGTTTTCATAATCATTGAAGCAATCCAACCAGCTAGTGCACCAACTATAATCCAAATAATAATATCCATAACTTTATCTCCTTTGGCTCAATGGCCATGTTTTATGTTATGTACCAATAGTAGCCTGCTCCAAAGCTACCCGCTGTGATGTTTATCACAAAATACGAATAGTTACTGCCATGATAACTTGACGATTATATGTATAGATTATAAAATAATAAGTATGAAACGTGAGCAAGCGCCAAAACCAAAGTCACTGATTGAAAAGGGATTTGATTTTGACAAACGATTTAATACCGTACTCGCAGTTGGTGCAACTGCAGTTTATGCTCTTATTCCTGCCGCCTCAGCCGTTGCAGCGGTAGTTGCAGCTGGTAGCATTGCCGGTATCCCAATTAACGATCGCGCAAGAGCACTCGTTACAAAAAAGCAGTAACTTTTACTTCACACCGCTTAATATTTTTTGTTCGTATAATCGGCTTTGTTTTGTTAACTCGTGGTTTAATGCCTCAACCGAGCCGTACTTTTCAAGCAACGTTTGCTTATCTGCTGCAAAAAGGTTTGTGCCAAGCCCTAGTCTTTCTCCAGGAATTTTTACCCCAAGTGCGGCAAGTGTTGTTGGATACATATCAAACGCAGCAAACAGACGAGCGGTTGTATTCTTTGGTGACGATTGCGCATTAATAAAAGCGTTATAAGTGGTTCGCTTATAGGTTGGTACAGAAATAATCTCATCGTAATACTTTTGTTGCATTCCTAAATGATCGCCAACAAGTATAATAGTCGTATCCTCGGAAAACGGCTGCTCCTGCACCCAGTCCACAAATTCTGAAACCTGAGAAGAACTACACGCAAAGACATTATCGTACTGTCGTTGATATGGCGTAGGGCAAGATGGATCTAAATATCCATCGGTAAAATGAGTGTCGACCGTTAATAGCGATAGATTAAATGGCTTATCATCACTAGCGAGTCGAAGCGCCTCCTCTTTTGCAAATGATAGCATTTTCTTATCTTCATAGCCCCACCACACCTTGTAGCCTTTAGGAATACGGCCATCTTGTTGCACTTTTTCGTGATCAATTACGTTATAATCGCCATGCTGAGACAGCAACTTGTCGCGACCGCCAAAGCTCTGCTGTGAACCCATTACAAACGATTGGTTGTAGCCATTGTCCCTCAATACTTCACCAATGCCGTACGTACCAGGGAAAAATCTGTTGAATTTTCCATATTCATTTCCGTCCATGCCCGTAAAGTTTGGCTTAATTGGTACGCCTAAGCTATGTGCTGTCATTGACGCTACTGTCCAGGTTGTTCCAACAACTGGCCGTGCACCACCAAGCCCATCACGGCTGTGTGAAAAGGAGACGTTATTTTTATCAAGCGCAATCTCCTCTAGTTCGGGGATTAATGACTGGCTCATCTGTCCACCAGCCTCTACCGAAGCCAGGGTATTTTCCATAGATTCAAGATATATAAATATAAGATTGTTAGGGTCTTTTGGAAATTCAAGACTCACTTCGCTTGGATCAACATAGTGCTCCTCGAATAGCTTGCTCGATTCTCGCAGGCTATTTAAATACGCTGGCACCTGAAAACTAACGAGCAAAAACCATACTGTAGCAACAAAGACAATTCCCGCATAGGTAAATTTTATCCACCATGGAATTTTTGATGGATTAAACGAAATTGTTTTGTTTTTGCCAAAAATTGATAGGTTAAAATTAATAAAAATACGATTCCTATAAAAATCTACCACCGGCAACATAAAAAGTAAAAAGACAATGCTAAACAGTATCAGGTTGTCGTAAATCATATTTGCGATATCGGTTGCGTTGCCGCCAGCAAATCCATTAAAGAAATAGAAAAGTATTTCATTTATTTGCGAATCGCCAAATTCATTTCGCTTAAAAACTGTTGCAGTATAAATAAACGCGCTAATAGCAAGTAGCGCATATAAAATAATCGTCTTCGTAAACCGACCTATTCGATGAATACGACGTCCGCTACTTTTTGCTTTATTCTTTTTCATCCGAACGAGAAACTTTAACAGAAACAGTTACTTCAGTTAGATTTATAGCGAACGGTACAATAATCGAAAGTACCGATGCCACCAGCAAGTATTTCACAAAATACTTATCTGTAAACACAACCGCTTCGTGGCCAAGCAAATACAATGTTGCCGCATACAAACACACATTAATCGCCACAACAAAAACGCCGTACGTCATAACCAGCATGCGAGCTGAAAGTTTATTGTGGTGAAGATGATTATAAAATTTTAACGCAACCAACGATGGTGCCAACAGTGCAATAGCCTCTAACATAATGTACGAATTATACCACAAAAAGAGCCTACGCTTAATCCTGTTTTTTGGTGTCTTCAAATTTGGCGGCCATCGTAGGATTACCGCGCGTAAGCTTTTTGACCGTCAAATCATCGGCTTTATTGTTAGCAATCCGATAGTGATCCTCGCTTTTTAGCAGATTTTCTTTGGTTTTTTGCAGCTGTGCGATTGATTTATCAATACTTGCCACCGCATCACTAAAGCGCTCCGAAGCCAGGCGGTAACTTCGACCAAACGACGTACGAAAATCATTTAATTGATCTTCAAAATTAGTCACATCAATATTTTGCGCACGCACTAGCGCTAGCTCCGACTTATACTTCATAGAATTCATGGCCGCATTACGCAGTAACGTAATCATTGGAATAAAAAACTGCGGGCGAATCACATACATTTTTTCGTACCGGTGCGACATATCGACAATACCTGTGTTATAAAATTCATTGTCCGCTTCGAGTAGCGTAACGAGTACGGCGTATTCACACTTCTTTTGCCGACGGTCTTTATCCAGTTCTTTTAGAAAATCTTCGTTGCGTTTTTTGGTAGCGGTTTCATCACCTTCGTTTTTCATCTCGAACATAATCGAAATAATCTCGTTGCCAGCTTCGTCTGTTTCGCGATACACATAATCGCCTTTACTGCCGCTACTTGCATCGTTGTCTTTTTCGAAGTAAGCGTTTTGAAAAGCCGTAGCACGCAGCTTATTAAACTCGACTTCACAGTGCTGCTCGAGTGTTTCGCCCACCATTTTTGTCGAAAGCCGCGCTTTCATGTCTTTTCGCATGGCGATTTCTTCATCTTTGAGCTTGATAATATCATCCTTTGTGCGTAGCTCGGCCACATATTTTTCTTTAAGCGAGGTTTCGAGCAGCTGCTTTTCGGCATCCTTGGTCTTTAAATCATTTACTAGCTGGTCACGCTCTTTCTCGATTCGAGCCACCGCTTCTGTTACAGCCAGCCGCTTTTCTGTCACGGTAGCTTGCAACTGCGCACGAAGCTCGGCAATATCAGCCTCTTTTTTAGCGATATCAGTTTGGCTCGCACTTTTAGCAGTGGCTTCTGCCAGCTTAGCAGCCGTCTCTTTTTCCTGAGTGAGTACATTTATCTTTTCGCGTAGCTCTTGCTCTTTTAGCTGTGCTTCGAGTGCTTTTTCACGCTCAATCGCTTCGCGCACCTTGGCAACTTCTGCCTCGAAAGCATCTTTTTTGATTGAATTCACTACACTTTTTATGGTTGTCGCATCAATGTCTGTCTCGTGGATCGAGCGCAAATCCACCACATCACCCTTCTTGGCATCTTCTTGGAGCACCAGCGTGTACTCATCCTGAATCGAAACTTTCACCTTTTTCATACTCTTTCTAGTATAGCCTAGAAAGTAGCAATGGTGCTAATCAGCGCTAATCTCAAACACTTTATATCGGCTTGTTGCACCACTCACCAATTTTACGTGCGACTTTGCAACACCAAAATGCTTCGCCAACACTTCAATCGCTCGCTTATTTGCTTTGCCTTCAATAGCTGGAGCCTTGACGCGGATTTCGTAGATGTCATCAACCAGCTCGACGCCTTCGGCGTGTTTGGAGTTTGGTTTTATGCAGGTGCGTAGTTTCATTCTATAAAAATTACGCTACTTTTTCTCTAAAAAGAGTAAAATAACCTGTAATATTCTCCGCATACTTCAAGCTGTCTCCGCCGAACCTCAGGCTAGTCTTGTCACCAGCCTTTATAATATTGTGTGATAAACCATCATCAAACGAGACTTCTCCTGGAAAATCCTCAAATACAAGTACATATTTTTTACCGGCACAATCAAAATAGTGTGCCCAACTGTCGTCGCTTATTTTACCATGGTCTTTCCAGGTGATATTCTTACTGTCAAATTCGTCATAATTCGGCAAGATTGCCTTTTCATAAAACAATTCAAGCAGGTCTTTATTCATAACTATAGTATACAACTATGTCTGCAAATGATAAGCACCGCTCGTTAAGCATCGATTTTTTTACTATCACTGCTTATGGCTGCCATGCGCTTCTCCGGTAGGTTTTACTCTCTTCAGTATACCCACTTTTCTTCAGTTTTTCTATTTATCATCTTAGATATGCGGCTATGCTTTTATATCTTTTACGCAGGCAATTTATTACCCTCACGATTCATAATCATTCCGTCACCGTATCTCTATTATCCAGCTCAAACTTGCGCGCCATGCCTGCAATAGTCGCATGACACAGCATATGGCGTTGCTCTATTTTTCTAACAGATCCCTTCGATACCACCCAATCATTCCGACGATAATAAACGCAATGCTTACAACAGCAATAATGGCGAGTGGCGCAAGCTTAATATCTTCACTCGGCGGCGCAGCGATATGATGCACGACAGACAGGCTCATGATCTTTTCGTCCACCTGCAAAATCGGGCCAATCCATGACATAAAGGCCACAAAGCCAAAATACGACCATGTCACGAGCCCCGCGAGTCGCGGCAAAATTCCAAACAGTAGCACGTATATGCCTACAAACAGCAGCAAAATCGGTACATACGACAGGCCAGCGAATGTATACTGCCATACATCGAGCTGCTCACTTGATAAAGCATTCGTACAGAGCGCCAAGCCACCACCCACCACAATTAGCAATGCTACGCCGCTAGAGATGATCGTATCAACATGCCGACCAAGCCAATAAAGACGCGACGTACCCGTAGCAAGAATGTTTTCTAGATGTCCCGAAGCCTCCTCACTGCGCAGACGCATCAGCCCCTGAATAGCGTAGGCAAAAACCATCAGCGACGTAATGGTAATCATGGCAGACATAAACGACGGAACTAACGCACCCGTACCACCTATCGTCGTAATGATATTGGCCAGATGTGTCGAACTGTCAAAAACACCGCTCATTTGTGGCACCAAAGCACCGATGGTGGCGACCATCACGATAATACCGATAAGCCAGCCAATAAAAATACCTTTTTGAAGCTTGAGTGTAAGTCCCATGGATGACTTTAACAGCCAAGAAGCTCGTGCTCGCCCCGCACGACTTGGCAATAATCCCGCACCAACATCGCGCCGTTCGAGGAGTAATAAAGCAATTCCAACGGTTACTATAGATACCGCAGCAGACACGATCAATGGCTCCCAGTTTGGCGATGTTAATGACTTAGTGGCTTGCAGCCAGCCAAACGGACTCAGTTGGCTTATCCAGGCAGCTTCGTGTGTACCGCTTGCCGTCATTTTGCCCAAAAAATCACCAATACCACGCACGATGAACGCGACGCCAATCAAACCAGCCAGCATCCCGTTAGCCGAACGACCGCTTTCGACTAGCTGCACTACCACTGCCGCTATAGCCGCCCACACGATCCCAAACAGGCCGAAACTAATAGCGTACAGCCAGCTCTGTTCAGCACCAACCGAAGCAACTGTCTGCAAGCCAATACCAGTACCAGCAGCTACAAGTGTGTTAAGCAGAGCTACCATCAAAATCGCTGCTATTAATCCCGTTGAGCGATGAGTCTGGCCAGACAATAGTAGTTCTTGGGCACCGATTTCTTCGTTATGGCGCGTGTGTCGCACGATAAACATGGTGTCTATAAATGCAATAAGTAGCCCCCACCATATCACTGTCTCGAGCGTCATAAAAGCTGCAAAAGTTGGCGAGTCTATCGGCCCTGTCAGGAAAAGCATGGCAGGATTCATGCTAAGTGTATTGTAGATCATGGCGATACTTTCGGCGTCACCATAAACATCGCGCAACATCGGGAACATTGCCACCACCGATAGCACAAAGCCGAAAATCGCCAGCGGAAGCTTCAAGCGATCCCGCCGCAGGATTAATACCAGGAAGGTTTTTAACCCCTTCATACTACTTCTCCTCGTATTGCTTTAGGAACAGTGCCTCGAGATTGGCGTGTTCCTTTTTTAGCTCTGCCAGAGTGTAAACTTCAACCGTTTTACCTTCACGAATAATAGTAACGCGATCACACAGAGCTTCGACTTCAGATAAAATGTGGCTCGAAAGTAGCACTGTTTTGTTTGCGTCACGCAGCGCACGAACTTCTTTTTGGAATTTCTTCTCCATGAGTGGATCAAGACCACTGGTTGGCTCGTCTAAAATATAGAACGGTACATCGCTTGCCAGAGCTGCGATAAGGGCTACTTTTTGGCGATTGCCTTTAGAGTAGGTGCGAAACTTTTTCGTAGGATCGAGCTCGAATGTTTGCAGGAGTTTTTTGCGCCGCACTTCATCGAGCCCGCCGCGTAAACTTCCTAGCAGATCAATAATCTCGCCACCCGTTAGGTTTGGCCAGAAATTAACATCACCTGGCACATACGCAAGCTTCTTGTGCAGATCAACTGCATCCCTCCACGGGTCGTCACCAAATAGCTCTACGCTACCGCTCGTTTTACGCAGCAATCCAAGCAACACACGAATAGCGGTCGACTTGCCCGCACCGTTTGGACCAAGGAATCCATGCACCTCGCCCGCACGCACTGACATAGTAAAATTATCCAGCGCCTTGACCGGCCCAAAATGTTTACTTAAGCTTTGTATGTTAATAACTTCTGTTTTATCTGCCA
>CAZENS010000002.1:39121-51916 GCA_964513905.1 uncultured Candidatus Saccharibacteria bacterium
GGCCCAAAATGTTTACTTAAGCTTTGTATGTTAATAACTTCTGTTTTATCTGCCATATCTACCCTTCACTTTTATCATTTTATACCGAAATGAACAAAAGACCATCTTTTACGCCTACAGCTGCCCATATTGAGCCACCCTTTCTGCAACAAGCCGTCGAATCTCTTCGTCACTCAGTGAATACCTTGTCGAAATTCTTACTAAAGGCTGACGGGCACAACGAAAAAGTTCATTTACGAATTTATCCCTCTCGATACGGTCATCTTCATCGTGCGACGAGTCATCTAATTCATTGCACAATATATCTTCATATCTACATCACACAAGACATAATCGACGCTTTTTCGCTGAATTTTTGCAAGCGATGCCCTGTTATCTTGTCGATATGAAGTATGGAAGAACAAGCTAGGTAGGTGAATTTGCGGAAAAATTAAAAATTCACGACCAAATATACCAAATAATCTTTTATAAAAATTACTCTCAGTTTTTGTCATAATATACGTCTTTTTGTTATAGCGATACTTCAAATCGTACTTAGGGTATCGCAAAATATCATCCGTTTGTCTATATTTAACTGCGACTGTTTTCCTAAACTCGGATCGAATTGTACTATCACGTTTCTGCAATGTGGGGCGAGGCGTCTGTGCTATTGGCGGACTGACCTTATTGAGTGAGCTGTCTACAGGGGGCGAATCTACCAGTTGTGTTGTTTCTGAATCTGGTAGCTTTGTAGATCTACGCTTATCTTTGCGTGTCGATATCTTATATATCGCCCAAAACGGAACAAAAAGTAAGAATAATATAACGACAAACGTAACAATGCCTACGATACCAGTATCTACCTGCCCACCTGAGCCATTCATTGCCTACAGTATAGCACGGAACAAGTGGTCATTAAGCTAGTATGTGTAAATCTGCTATACTAGCAATATATTAACGCTTGAGCTCAGTGCCAACGCACCAGCAGAAAGTAAAAGGACCTTGTGTGATACATTTTTTAGGTAAAGTGCAAAACATTTTTTCAACAAAATTTCTACTTTTAACTATTGTTGCACTCTCTTTTATTGCTACCGCATCAACATTAGCCACACCATCCTCTATTCAGGCTCAACACAACACGAATGTCTATATGTTCTGGGGCGATGGCTGCCCTCACTGCAAACACGCAAAAGAGGTGATTGAACCACATATCGCTAATAAGCCGTCGGTTTCGTACCATAATTTTGAAGTGTATTTTAATAAAAAAAATCAAAAAAAGATGCAACTAGCAGGCGAAACGCTTGATATTGAAGCCTCGGGAGTGCCACTTATTATAGTTGGCGACACTGCATATACCGGTTTTTCTGATACTACTGGCAAGAAAATTACACAGCGTATCGACGACTGCGTTTCGAACGGATGCCCCGATAGTTTAGCGCCAGCACTCAACATCAGCTCCAAAAACCAGGCAAGTGATCAACCAAACAAGGCTTCAGACCACACCCCAAAAAAAGATGAATCGATTATAACACTCCCGATCTTTGGTGATATTAATACCGCACATGTTTCTTTGCCGTTACTTACATTTATCATCGCGCTACTCGATGGCTTTAATCCGTGTGCAATGTGGGCGCTACTGTTTATCATCACACTACTGCTAGGCATGAAAGACAGAAAACGCATGTGGCTGTACGGTACAACATTTATTGCAGTTTCGGCAATTGCTTACTTCCTCTTTATGGTAGCTTGGCTTAATTTTTTCCTTTTTGTTGGTCACGTAACGTGGATCCGGGTTGCCATCGGTATTTTGGCTGCGGGTGTGGGAATTTATTACTTGTATGATTGGTGCAAAAAGAAGGGCATTTGCTCTGTTAGCAACAACGCAAAACGCCAAAAAACCTTCGCAAAACTTCGTTCATTAGTAAAAAAGAAAAATATATGGATTGGACTTATTGGCATCGCGCTGCTTGCGGCAGCTGTAAATATTGTTGAGCTTGCCTGTAGCGCAGGGTTACCTGTTTTATACACTGGAATACTTAGCTCGGCTGGATTAGAAACATGGCAGTATTATGCATATATGATTTTTTACACATTCATTTTTATGCTTGATGATTTAATCGTGTTCGTGATCGCCATGACAACATTCAAACTAACCGGTATCGAATCAAAATACACTCGGTCAATACGCCTTGTTGGTGGAATTGTAATGATCATATTGGGAGCATTACTACTTTTCGCACCACAGCTACTTATGTTTGGATAGTCACTTAGGGTCTGCTACGTGGTGCTCGCCAAACTTCCGATATCGGTGCAGTAATTATCTGGCTTTAAATCCCCCATCACTATGCTATCCGAGCTAAGCTCTATAACTTCTGTTTGTTGGTGAAAAACACCTTAAACTCGTTGCCACGGCAACGATCAGTGACCTTTTTAAAGAGCCCGCTATCAACAATCGACTTACATAAAGCCTCTTGAATGTCATATTTACAGTAACGAAATAAGTGTGACAACTGCCCAAAAAATCAATAGTAAAACTGGAACAAGCCTATAGCGGATGATTATAGCGACATATTCACGAATAAAACCATTCGGCCAATAGTAAAGTGCTGTGCTTGACCCGACACCGTCGCCGCTCAGTCCAGCCTCTCGAGCGTATATACTGGTTCGAAATACGTGGTAATTATTTGTTACAAATAACACTGGCGCGTTCGGATCCAATTTATCTATCAGCTTCTTTGAGAACGTTAAGTTCTCGAACGTAGTTGTTGATTTATCTTCTAGCAAAATATCGTTCCCAGAGATACCTTGCGATTGTAGGTACTTTTTCATAGCAGCTGCCTCAGAGGTTGATTCATCACTACCCTGGCCGCCTGAAACAATTATTTTTGGTATTTTATTTAACTTTTCGTACACATATATTGCCTTGTTTAGGCGACTTGCCAGTAAAGGGGGTACCTCTTTACCGTTTATTAGCCCCGACCCATGAACAATAATAAATTTATAATCTTTTTTACGTGGCAATATTTGATACAGGAACGAATAGATCATTAACGCATAAAACGTAAATAATACGTACAGCAAGGCAATGACCATCAATATTGCAGTCATAAGAATCCAAGTTGGTAGTTTATACTCAAACGAAAGCAGCGCCACAATCCCAATCATTCCCCCGATTACGCCAAATCCAAATAAAATTGCCAAGGCATGTCGAATACTTCGACTTTCACGGCTAAGCGCAATAAAACCAGCTACAATAAACAACGTAGCCATTACTGCCATAGCTAGCGGCACGACGCCATAAATAATCGCCAATGCAAGATTATGAAACGGCGTTTGATAAGAGGTCTCTGTTATTGCCAGTAGCAAAAATCCAAGCATAAAAGAAAAAAGGACCGCATTTATAAATGCGCGCGGCTCACGCCAAACCGAAAACCAAAAAACAACAAGGCTAATAAGAAATAATCCCCAAAACATATACTTACACCGCTACCGATTTGATTGTTTTTGATGATCTTTGGCAACGCTCTTTAACGCAAAAAACAGATAGCCCAGCGCAATTGCCATGCCGATATGACTCAATCCAGCTATACCCGACACCGAAGCGTCAAGCGCTTTACTTACATTAACCTCGAGCACCTGCAATATGCCTCTTGCAAAAAGCATCGCAACCATCGCAGGAAAAGCGACATTGTAAATCACACAAAATCTCTTAAATTTTTTATCTGCAACAATATTGGTCGAACTGGCAAACAGTGCCAAGATTAAAAACAAGAAAGTACCCGTCACCATTAAATGAACGTGAACGAAAGATAGACTCGTCGCCCCTTCATACTCCGTGTACCTTGTCAACTCCCGGTAAATTACGCCGAAAATAAGCGCAGCAAGTCCGTATACTCCTGCTATATTAATAAGTTTTTTCATATCACACACCTTTTTGCATATGCAATAACTGTTTCCTTCAGCATAGCAGAGTTACCAAAGGCGCAATCTCGCGGTATAATATGAAGCATGCCCAACACTACCATACCTAGCGGCACCGTTCATAAAATGCCACACGATTTGCGTACGGCTCTTGAAGTTGACCTTTCCGCCCTGGACGCCTGGCGTGATATTACCCCTTTGGCGCGAAACGAATTCATCTGCTGGGTTGAAAACGCCAAACTACTAGAAACAAGAGAGCGCCGCATTCATAGAACGATCGAAGAGCTAAACGATGGACAGCGTCGCCCTTGTTGCTGGCCAGGCTGTATGCATCGAAAAAAGTTGAAATAATTTCAGCAGCTAAGCTGTATTACATATAGCGAGGCTAGTAGAAAATAGTTTAAGTATGGACAACGACATAACCGACGAGGAACTAATCCCCATAATCACGAGCGGAGACAACGATGTATTTCGATTTATAATTGAACGCTACGAGACTAAACTGCATCGCTATATTATATATCTTATTCACGATCAGACTATTGCAAACGATGTAGTGCAAGAAACTTTTATTAAGGCGTATCAAAATCTACGTAGCTTTAATTCTCGCTATAAATTTTCATCGTGGATTTATCGCATTGCTCATAATGAAGCAATGAATGCGATTAAGCGCAATCGAAAGCTAACGCATGTCGACATCGACACTTTACCCGACACAGAATATAACGCCCAACTAGGTGAAATTATTGATGCCAAATTACTTAAGAGGCATGTTCAGGAATGCCTGCAAGAAATTGACCCGAAATATCGTGAGGTGGTGCATCTTATTTACTTTGAGAAAATGAAGTACGACGAAGTAAGCGATATCCTTCATATCCCGGCATCAACAGTTGGCGTATGGTTGTCGCGCGCCAAAGCAAAACTAAAGCATATTTGCGAACAGAAAGGAGTATCCCGGTGAAAAAACAACCCAGTACACCAGTTACCGAATCAATAATGGGTCAAATCAAAAACGGTCGCATAACTATGCGTCCCCAGATATACTTTATTGTTATTTCACTATTATCAATTATTACGACGGTCGCAACAGCGCTACTGTTGACATATTGCCTTAGTATCTTATTCTTCTGGCTGCGAATACAAACTGCCGATACCATGGCACGGGGAGCTCGCGCTCACCTAGCAGCCGCACTCGAGAACTTTCCGTGGTGGAGTGTGTTTGGTGCAGCTATTGCCTTTGCATTTACTGTGTGGCTCATCAAAAAACAAGGGAAGATGTATCGCCTTAAAGCCAGCACGATTATTCTAGTGCTTGGAATTGTCTCCTTGTTACTGGGGGTATTTTTTTCAGCCATTAATGTCGACGGTAATCATCCTACTGGTCGCCAAGGTCGCGACGTTAATCGACTTCATCAACGCACTAATAATTTTCCTCGCTTTTGAAATAATTCCCGCACTTAGGTTGTACTACATATGTAAACAATCTACCAAAGGAGGTTATAGTGAAAAAACTTTTAGTTATTGGAGCAGCCACACTGGCTACAGCTGGTGCCGTTGGTGCGATATCGCTTAGTGCATCTGCCCTAGCTACTTCGCAGAATAGGCAAGCTTCTCCAATGCAACAAAAAGGAATGAATGGTAAAAATGGCCGCCAAGCATCGCTTGAGTCTCGGGCTAAAATTGTTGGCATGACAGCCACAGAACTAGAAAAAGCACTACAGACTAAAACAATGTCACAAATTGCCAAGGAAAAAGGTCTTTCCGAAGCAGATTTCAAATCTAAAATGACCGAAGCAGCCAAAGCACGCTGGCAAGCACGTGGGTTCAGTAGCGAAGAAATCACTAAGCGTCTTGCTGATCGCGAGAAACGGCAAGCTGCCAATGCGTCTACTCATGAATGGGGAGCTGGCGCAGGCAGCCGTCACAGACGATAGCAATACCACTGCGGTGGGGCAGGCCTATGCACTGCCCCACTCTGCATTCACCTAGGCGTAAAAGAATAGTTATCAGTACTACTTGCTGGCGTCAAAATCCTTTGCGCTATCGTATGCAATCTTGGTGATTTTTTCGAGCACGCTCATGTCGATATCTTCTAACTTGTTCGCGTAAATGCAGCCCTTGCCTCGTGTATATTTGCCAAGTTCTCCTAGTTCATCGGCAAATTCGTCCGCATCGCACGATACATAAAACGATATTTTGGCTTTCCGTGGACTAAAACCAATCTTAAACCAATCTGCCTCGATTTTGCTTTTGCTAACATAGTGGTATTTACCAAAGCCAATCATACTCGAACCCCACACCTTTGGCGGTTCGCCCGAAACACGCTCCATCATTTCTATGATTTTATACGCCTCTTCTCGGCGCTTGTCGCTTACACTAAGTAAAAAATCATCTACGTTTTGATCGGTTACTTTTGTTTTAGGAGCATAAGTCATAATTGTTAGTCATCCACTTAGAAAAGGCTAATTCCCCATGCAGCAACAATCAGCCGCACAAGGGTTTCGCCAGACTGAATAAGAATTTTCGATAAAATATACTTACTCTTGGTGCCACCAAAAATTACGCCCGAAACACTCATTGGCAGAACAAATCCCGCCCACATCAACACAGCTATTAGGACAGGTGGCATATCTGGCAGCAGATTCATTACGTACACCAAAACCCAAGCAGATAGGATGGTCATCAGCAGCTGAAGTCCATAATACGGTCCCATTTTTGCTGACATTTCTTCCAGCTGCTTATCTGTTAGCTTGTCCATGTCATGCATCTTCGACCACTGCTTCTGGAATAGTACCATGTACCACAAACCGCCAACCGCAAACATTGCAATCGTTGCTACGATAACCGCCAGTATATTAATTTCCATACTTCTATCTCCCTATAAATCAGCTGAGCGTCTAGCTCTATCTTACTTCATATTGACAGCAAACCACTCGCCAAATTGCTTCCAATGATCCAAACTTTCGCCCGCCGAAGCAATATCGCCTTCAGCTAGTTGCTCGGCCATAGTCTTGTTTCCGTATAGCACAACAACCCGCTCGAAAGATTCACTTTCGTCGATTCGGCCGCGCGCCTCATCTATAAAGTGCCCTTGATACGTCGACACAAAGTATTGCAAGTCCTCGCCATCAAAATACGCCACATGTTCGTGACAGTATATAGTCTTATCCGAATGATTAGCCATCAGAGCAAGCCAATCCTTAGCATCAAGCCAACTTGAGATATCTTTCATATACCCACTGGGAAAACCGCCAAGAGCTGGAATTTCCCAGCTTGTATCCGAAACGACAACAGGTTTATGCACGACACTAAAGGCAGAGCGCGCCTTAGCTTTTGTAATCTCTGCCGAGTCGCTGTGTTGAATTTCATCGATTTCGACCTTAACCGCCTCAATATTAACACCGTAGTCGGCAAGCGTCTTGCTCGCCTCCTCAATTTTACGATTATTTCCCGTTGCAAATAGTATCTTATTCATAATAGTAATTGTATCGTATATTTTTCCTGGCCTAAACCCTATGCCCCTTCCCAATTCAAAACTCGTGCACCCTATGGCCAAGCAATCAAAAAAGATAAGTATCAATCAAAATTATAAAAACTCTACGTTCCAGAGGGATTTTCTAGCTCTCCCAAGAGAATCCATCATGGCCAAAGTGACCATATCTTGACGTTTCTTCATAGATAGAACGTTTAAGATCCAAAAACTTTATTATGCCATTCGGCGTTAAGTCATATCCCTCTATGGTCTTTTCAATACCGTCAACCGTTACGGTAGCCTGCAACGGCTTATCGTAGCCAATTGCATACGCGATAGTTACATACACCTCCTTCGCTTGAAACCGTATTAGGTAATCTACGGCAATCTTACGTGCCATATAAGCTGCAGACCTATCCACCTTGCTTGGGTCTTTGCCACTAAACGCGCCACCACCAACTGGTATGCTGGGGCCATAATTATCGACTGCAAGTTTTCTGCCTGTTAATCCAGCATCAGCATCAAATCCTCCAATACTCCAATCTCCCGCTGGATTAATATGGTAGTTAATCTCTCGCGCATAGCTTGGAGCTATGTACTGACCTCGCCTCCACTGACGTACCGCCGCCTCAAGATCAGCTTTTCTGGCATTTTGAAAACTGGCAACTATCGTATGGATTTTTCCGTCACACGTTGTTACTTGAGTTTTTCCATCATACGGCCAATGCTTAAACAGGAATTGATTAAGATCGCGTGAAAGAATCACCTCAAGAGGCAAAAGCTCCTTCGTCTCGCTTGTTGCATATCCAGTCATGATACCTTGATCGCCTGCTCCACCATGATCGACACCGTGCGCTATCTCTATACTCTGCTTTGCAATATGTTCTATAACATCAACCTTTCCTGCTAGCCTTTTTACGATTGATGTAATATCCACATTTTTAGCCTGCGATGTTACTTCGCCAGTTACAAAAACCTTGCCGTGCCCACCTGCAACATCGACTGCAACGCGAGCATCAGAATCCTGTTTTAAATGGGCGTCCAGTATAGCATCAGATATCTGGTCACAGATTTTATCTGGATGTTTTGGCGATACACTCTCGGCTGTTTTAAAATTTGGCATAAAAAATACTCCTTTCGCGCATCTTTCCACCCGAGCAGAAAGGACAAAGGAGTTCATATGGTTTCTTATCTTTCCCGATTGGGCTAGAGGGGGCACCATTTCAAACATGTAAGACATGCAAGCTGGTTGCCGGCGGGTCGTAGAGCTAGTTCTCTCGCCGCACTCTTGATACGCTGATTAATTAATGTACACCGTTATTGTACCACAGACTAAAACAAATACCATCCTAACACCTGCTCAAGATAAACAAAACCCGCCAAAATCAGCGGGTTTTGTTTGGTACATTTACAATTCTGTAATGACTATAGTCTACTTTCCTGCAAGCGTCGTTTTGGTTGAGCAAAATACACGACCGCATAGGTGCTTAGCGCAGCAATCAGTACTGACCATGGATTGCCTGCACTTGCTCCTGTCTGAGGTAGCTGTGCTGGAGATGGCAACAAAGTAGCTGGTGGGTTTATTGCAGCTGGAATTATAGGGCCAGCGCCACCTTTACCTGGTATTCCTACGAAGGTGTTTGTAATGCGGTTACCATCAACATACTTGGTGTAATACTGAGGTATAATCGTCTCGTCAACAGTGTAGATATATTCTACACCACGCTCGTCAGTCTTATCAAGATCGGTCCATTCATGCGTAGTAGTACCGTTCTTTAGTACTACAGGCAGACCAAACGCCTCACCGTTACGGTAAAGTTGAACGGTAACATCTGGACGAATCATCGGTCCGTACATCCATATTTTTTCAACTTTATAGGTAGTTTTTGGAGAAACGTAAGTGTTAGTTACATTCGTACCGTTTTCTGACACGGTATAGTTTGCCGGTACAGATTCAACGCCTTCAGCATTTACTTCCTTCACACTAAAGGTGTATGGATTTCCCTCAAAGTCTGTCTGCTCAATGCCTGCCCATGTGACCTCAGTTGTACCGTTTTCGAGCTTCTTGATTTCCGCACTTTCTACTACAACTGGCGCACCACCCTCGACTGCACGGTATAGCTTGAACCAAATTGTTGGATGTTCGTTCGGGCCATTTACCCAAGTTTTTGTTGCCGAAACATCACCCGTTGGGATTACGTATTTATTCGTAACCGTCAGGCCAGCTTCTTGCTTTGTATAATTTGCAGGCTCACCTACCTCCCTAACACTGAAGGTATATTCATTACCGGCGCTATCGGTTTTCTCAAGACCTGTCCAGGTTACATTGAGCGTACCGTTTTCGAGCGTCTTGATTTCCGCACCTGGCACTGTTTCGGCGTTACCACCAGCAATCTGGCGATACAACTGGAATTGGACGGCTGGACGGTTATTTTCTGGTCCACCATCCCAGACCTTGTTGGCGGTTTGTTCACCATCAGTTGGAATTGTGTACGTGTTTGTAATAGTTATCTCATCGCCGTCTTCGGTCACAGCCGGGGTAAAGCCTTCTGGTACATCTGTTTCATTCACAGCGTAAACGTATGCCTTGCCCAAGTTATCTGTCACTGGCTGATTCTCCCAAGTATGTGTCCAGCTATTGTCAGCTGATAGCACCACTGAGCCAATCACTACTTCATCATCTCGCTTCAACTCAACAGTAATTGGCCCCCGTAGCGTTTCGCCATCCTTCCAAGCCTTCTTAACTGTAATGTTGCGAAGTGGTGATTCGTAGATATTTTTAACCGTTAGCCCATTCTCTTCTTTCTTGTAATCAGCAAGATTAGTGGTCTCTTTTACGGTATAGGTATACTCTTTACCGGCGCTATCGGTTTTCTCAAGACCTGTCCAGGTTACATTGAGCGTACCGTTTTCGAGCGTCTTGATTTCCGCACCTGGCACTGTTTCGGCGTTACCACCAGCAATCTGGCGATACAACTGGAATTGGACGGCTGGACGGTTATTTTCTGGTCCACCATCCCATTCTTTATACGCTGTTACATCACGCTTTGGCGACACGTAGGTGTTAGTGATCGTATTGCCCACTTGAGACACAGTGTAGTTTTCAGGTGCTGCAACTTCTTTGACGGTGTAGCTATAGGTGGCACCATTACTATCGGTTGCATCAAGGTTGTCCCACGTTACATTCGTAGTGCCGTTTGGTAGATCTTTAATGTTTCCAGTTGCAACATCGTTCCGGTAAAGCTCGAACTGTACGGTTGGTCGTGGAGTTGGACCACCTTTCCAGACCTTAGTTGCTGAGATTTCAGTTTTCGGTGATGTATAGGTGTTCGTTACATTCACGACACCATTTGCAGGGACTGGGCAGCTTTCATATGCGATTCCATCACATGTCCAGCTGTAGTTGGCGGGTGTATCAACTTCTTTGACACTGTAGTTATAAGTAGTGCCATAAATATCTGCAACAGGCACGGTCCACTGGGCTGAATTATTGCCAGTTATCGTGTGAGTTGGTTGCCCTTCTACCTTGGCACCATCTCGCCATAATTCGAACGTAGCAACGTGATCAGCCGTAGCTCCACCGTTCCAAGTCTTGTTCACGGTAATTGTTTGGTCTGATTGAGTGAATCGGTTATTGAACAGAACTGTTCGTGCTAGTTCGCTCGCCATGCCAATCGTTATTTCGGCTGTTTTACCATCGTAAACCGTTTGGTCGCCATCTACTTGGTGTGTCGTTGTATATTCGGCCGCACCCAGCTCGGTGACTGTGTAGGTTCCTTGTGGCAAGCTAGTTAGCGTTGTACTTGCGTGACAATTATCCTTAGACACGATGAGGTCTACCGTCTCGACCACTTCGCCCTGAGCGTTACGAACCTCGAAGGTGAACTTTGTACCGGTTGCTGAAGTAGAAATTGCTTGAGTGCATTCACCAAGCGTCTTCTCGATTACGAGTGAACCAAGCTTAGCTTTGTTAGTTACCTTTACATAGATGTCGTTGTTGCCAGCCACATCAGTTGTAGCCTGGTAATTGTCTGCTAAACCAAAGCTATTGCCATCCTGGTAGGAGCCGTCACCAATCTTATATTCGTAGGTGGTATCGTACTGTCCGCCAGTTATCGTTTCGTTGATCGAGTAACTGCCGGTAAGTCGTTCGGTATTAGCTACGTGCGTGCCAGATGCTGTAAACGTCTGCCCGAAATCATTGCCTTCAGAATCCTTTACTGTAATTGTAAACGAATCGCCAGCACCCGCCTTTGCGCCATCGACAACTTTTTCAGTGCGGATTAAGACTGGATTTACCTTAGGAGACTCAGCTGTCTTTGTTTGAAGCTCACCATTTGAATCGATGTAAGCAAAAGATACATTCTCGTTCGTCGCATACAGTACGGAACCGTCATCTGTAGCAAATCCTGGAGCAAGTTCGATACGAATAGTCCTGGTGGCTGTGCGTACACCACTTGCGTCTGGTTCACCTAGTTGAATATCATCCCAACTAACTTCGTTGCCATTTACGCTTCCACCAAAAGCACTAGAAATGTTGAAGTTATTCGCTACGTCATCTTTAATGGCAATATCCTTAGCAGCAGCAGAAATCCTACCAGCAATTTCGTTGAAAATCGTTGTTAGTTCGCTAGGTGTAGCCGTGTATGCTTTGCCATCGCTCGCCATATTATTTAACACAGCCGTACCATTTGCACCGGCATTGAGGGCAATCGTATAGAGATGACCCGGGTGAGCAGCCTTGAAGAAGCCAGCCTCTGCAATTGCGCTATTGCCGTGGTTATAATAGCGATCATTATTGTCGCCGACAGGATTATGGTAGCGATAGAACATAGAAGATCCACCACCGACACGTGTTGAGTAGTCATAGGCACTACTCGGAACATCGGTAGTTGTAGCTAAACGATCGCCACCCACGTTATGGGTACCGCTCGGTCCAGAAAAACCAGGGTTGGCTGTTGTTATGTGCTGCAAGCTTAGATAGTTTCCATCATTATTATCATTATTGATTCGTGTACTATAAGTCGGCTCACCGTCTGAAAGGAAGACGACGTTTTTATAATCTGCTATCGAACCCGCAATCAGTTCGCTTGCTCGGTGCATGCCGGCCTGCGTATACGTACCGCCATCAGCAGATAAACTATTGACCGCACTTTTAGCAGTCATATTATTCTGCGTAAATGTTTGGTTTGTGCTTACACCCTCAGCAAAAGAAACCACTGCAACACGATTAGTGGTATTACCTACAGTTAGGAGTTTATCTATAAGACTACTGGCAGCTACCTTGGCGTTATAAAGCTTGTTATCGTCGCCCATACTACCTGATCGGTCAATTACAATAACCGTATCCGAAGTCTTTTTAGAATCTCGAGCTTCAACGGAAAGCTCTATATCCCACGTATTTATTTTTCCTTCGACAGCTT
>CAZENS010000003.1:0-1602 GCA_964513905.1 uncultured Candidatus Saccharibacteria bacterium
TTGTCTTTAGTAATCATCCCAGTGATTATAGCAGAGGTATCAATATTCTGCAAACCACTACGCCTCGTCCCGATACCGATTAGCGCTAATATCTGCGGCCAACTCTGTGTTTGGTATGGATTCGCACTACTGAGTTATGCCGAAATCTTGCAATGTTTTTGCGTCCAAAACATCTCGCTTGCCAACATGCGTTCGACGAAGCTCACTGCAGTAGGCTCCTGTTTTTAGCTCCGCTCCAATATCAACCGCCAGACTGCGAATATATGTACCGCTGGAGACATGTGTACGAACTTTTACGTAAGGATATTCATACTCAATCAGCTCTAATGAATAAATCGAAACTTTTCTTAGCGGTAATTCAACCTCTTGACCATCTCTGGCCAATTTATATGCCCGTTTTCCATCAACTTTTATCGCACTAAATATCGGTGGTCGCTGCTCAATATCACCACAAAATTTTTCTAAAGCATGTTTTAGTTCCGCTTCACTAGGCCGATTACCACCAGCAGGCGTTAATTCACCCTCTGGATCACCCGTTGTACTTGTCTCTCCTAAAATAAGCGTTGCCTCGTACACCTTATCTTGCTTTGTGTACATATCGGCGTTTTTACACTCTTTTCCCACCACTAGAATCATTAATCCCGTTGCGAATGGGTCAAGCGTACCGGTGTGTCCAACCTTAATTTTTCTCCCTGCTTTCTCACGTAAAACACGACGAATTCTTGCCACTACGCCAAAACTTGTCATATTAGCAGGCTTATCAATCAAAATTATTCTATCAGTCATTCACTCTATAGTACCACGCCAAAAATATAGCCGCTCACTTACGAGCGGCTAACTATTACGATGCTATTTACTGGCCGGGGATCTTAAACTGACCTGGATCAGGTGGAGTTGATGGAACATCGGCACCAACCGGAGATGGTGGCAACATTCCACCAAGCGGCTGATCAGGAGCAAGCGATGCATCTGCCGCAGGATCAGGGGGTAATTGATTAAAATCTGGCATTTGTGGAGGCATTGGAGGCAACTGAGAAAAGTCCGGTGTTGGCGGAGGTGGCGGCGTGGCCGGTGCGCTTAAAATATCTGGCATTTGTGGTAATGGCGGCAGTGTTGCGCCCCTTGATGTAGGATTCGACTGTGCGAATAAATCTACGACTGGCGGCTCATCACGCACACCCGCCCCATTCAATGGCGACTGAAAAGTTGGCTGACTATCACCAATATACTTGCCTTCACCGTGTGAAAGAATTGCACGGTTTTGCATATCATCTGCGCTTAATCGCTTATTTTCGGCTGCTTGTTGTGTAGTTGCGTTTAGCGTTCCGCCAAAAACAGGTGCCGGCGACGTGCCGTTTGTAGATTGACGAATTCCGCTAATTTCTGGAGGTGCAGGGGCTTCAACCTTTGACATCTGCGAGGTTTCGAGTGCCAAATCGCTTGCTATTTTTGCTGCATCATCTGAGGCCGCCTGAGGTGGGTTCGATGAAACAAGCTGGTCTAATTTTGCTAGCGCATCATCGCTGTTATTCCCATCCGCTCCGGGGGCAGGAGGTTGCTGCGGTGGTGCCTGTGGAGGCGCTGGCGCAACTGGCGGTGTTG
>CAZENS010000003.1:1702-16174 GCA_964513905.1 uncultured Candidatus Saccharibacteria bacterium
CGCAGGTGTCGGTGGAGGGGTTTGCTTTTCAGGAGCAACCGGCGGAAGTGTTTCTGGGGCTTTCGTTGCAGGAGGTTGCTGCGGTGGTGCCTGTGGAGGCGCTGGCGCAACTGGCGGTGTTGGCGCAGGTGTCGGTGGAGGGGTTTGCTTTTCAGGAGCAACCGGCGGAAGTGTTTCTTTATTTGGCTTATTTTCCGCTACCTTCTTCTGCTCGGGCTTAGTTGTTGGTTTATTATCTTTATCTGAATCAGGTGCCTTTTTTGTTTGCGGCGCATCATCATCGGATGATCGGTCGTGTGAAATATTTAGTTCGTCTTTATTCGAAGCCTTTTTCTTTGGCTTTTGCTCATTTTTCTGCGCCGGCTGCTGGCTAATGCGACTCGTAGACTGCCCTTCGCTTAAATCAAGCTTACTTCCCTCTCGTAGCTTGGCAGCAATAAGCTGTTGATTCGCACCAAGTGCCATCAACTTTGCAGATACCGTCATCGCATTTGCTGTTGTTTTGTCATTACTAAAGCGATCAGTTGCCGCCACTACTCCAGTCAAAAAGGCGCTTGCGACTCGCTCGGTCATTGGCTTTGACTCATCTTTAAGTGCATCAGATAGATCAAACACCATCTCAGATAAGCTACTAGCCTCGGCATTATTCCAATCCATTGAACCCAAACTACTTGCCGAAAGCCCAATCGTAGCAACAGCTGCGTCATGCAAGATTCTTCCGTGCGACGCAAGCGCTTTATCGAGCTGATCCTGGCTAGATACGCCGAGTGCCAACACCATTTCTACGTTATAATCGCCCTGACTATATTCAAGATCTTTCTGAGAAATCACTGTTCGATACGGTGTAATGAAAATCTTAACAACATCACCATCAACCTTATAGCGCAAGTGATCGGCCTTTTCTTTATCAAGTGCAATCACAAAATCACGTAAGCTATCGACGCTATTCTCGAATGTCTTTTCTGGCTTGAGGAATGTTATAGCGGGTGGGATATCACCACTCACCACCGCCGTTGCGTGCTTGCCAATGTCGTTTAGGTACATTGTCAACCCAAGAGCAGCCGACAGCTGATCTACGCTAGGGCTTTGCCCAACTGTTACAAGAATAGTATCTGCACCTTTAATACTTTCGACGATTTGTTGCTTGACACCAGTGTCGTTCATTTTGCTTTTTACCCTTGTGTGTTTTATTTTTATACTGCTTTTCCTTGACTATACCATAAGCGGTACGTATTCGTCAACAAATTACCTATTTAATTTATCGTCAGTCCAGCACTGGAGATAAATACTATTTCAGTTGAGTCTCTCGCTAGCCGCGCAGCAGGAGGCTCTTTACTTTTTGCGCCAAAACCTGTATAATTCATAGCTGATTGTATTCACAAACACTACAAGAGGTACTAAAGGAGTAATATGCCAATTATCAAATCCGCTATTAAGCGAGTAAAGCAAGCCACAAAACGCCACGACCGAAACGTTGGTATTAAAAAGAATATTAAATTAGCAATGAAAGCGTTCACCGCTAAGCCAAGTTCAGAGACACTTTCAAAGGTACAGAGTGAAATTGACACTGCCGTAAAAAAGAAGCTTATCAAAAAAAGTACTGCTGCACGCCGCAAATCTCAGGCAGCAAAATTAGCAAAAGAAGCCAACGTAAAGCTTGCTGCTGCAAAAAAACCAGCGGCTAAGAAATCGGTAGCTAAAAAACCAACTACAAAAACCACTGCAGTCAAAAAGCCAGTAGCTAAAAAAGCTCCTGCAAAAAAACCAGCCGAAAAGAAGCCAGCTGCTAAAAAAGCGGCAACAAAAAAGCCAGCAGCGAAGAAAACTGAAAAATAGGCCTACATACCTTTACCCCACCCGCTACAAATGTGTGGCGGGTATTTTTATTCAGCAATACTTGTTAACGACACTTCAATCGCTAGCCAAGGGTCAATTGAGGTAGTTTTTAACTGCGTATCGATTACTGCAACCCTATCAACAACTGCTTTTAATTTCTGCTCGGTTAATGCCTTTGCAATCGCCTGCAGCTGATTTAGAGCATACGGATGAACTCCGATTTCGGTAGCGATAGAGTCATTCCCTTCGCCATAGTACAGCGCAGCAAGCATATAAACCTGTGAAATAATTAATCCTTGTACCCTATACGCGTCCTCCGTTCTTTGCAGCGCCCTTACCTTATTTTGAACACCAACCGCATCACCCTTAATTGCCATACTTAACAAAGAAAACGCCGTATCCTGAGAAATATCGGGCGTATACGACTTTACCGTATCAAGTGTAATAGTGCCCAGCAAAGACAGTCTTTGTATCTCGTTGACCAGTGCGTACTGCTCAACACCAATTCGTCGTACAATTTCTGTAGCAGCAGCCGCATCAACAACAATAGTATGCTCTGCCGCATATTTCTTTAGCCAAGCGACGGCAGTGTTTGGATTTTTATCAGAAAAAGGCTTACATTCAATAACTTTTGCTTTTTTCTGCAGTAGTTTATATACTTTTGTTCGCTTGTCTGGTTTAGTTTCTAGCAGGACTACCTGGGCTTCCACCCCTCGATCCTGCTCAAGTGCTTTGCCAAGTAAATCCCACGCCACTTTATTTTCGCTCAATTCATCAATCACGGTAGTTGATTGCGATGAAAACAACGATGCACCATATAAAACCTGCTGAATTACGCCAGCATCAATTACCTCTGCAGAAAGCCGAGCTATCTCTTTGGTATTGCCAACGAGCCGCTTCAATTGCTGGTCGCGCTCATACGTGTTCTCGCCAAAAATTAGAGTTATCACCTCTTTAGTATAGACCAAAAAGAAAAAACCCGCTTGCATTCACAAGCGGGTGTTGCCTACTGCACGACGAACCCGGTGGAAGTTACGACATTGTATTTCATGTCGATCTTCAAGCCCTTAATTGTAGGGAAGTTCACCGTTAGCCAGACCCAATTAGAGTCCTTGCCGTCGTAGCAGAAACCGATCGGCACAAGGTCATGCTCGATACGTCCATTCAATGGCCTCTCAGAAGAAGCGACATTGAAGGCGAAGCGAACACCGCCCTCGCTATCATCACCATGAAAAAACTTCATGGATTCGAGGATATCGCTGAGCGTCGGGCCATCAACGATAGTAATGGACTCAATGCCATGCTTCTGTCGAAAGCGGGCGAGCTGCCCAGTGATGAAGCGAGCGTCGACCTTAATAGCCCTGCGGTGAGAGATGTAAACCTCCAGAGACACGTTGTGCCCCTTCCTGTCCGTCATTTGCCCTGACGAGTAGGCGTCATTACAGCGGTTGCTGTAACCGTTGTTCTTAAACAACTTATACTATTCTACCATATATTATTAATACTGTCTATAGCTGGCACTGCGAGCAATAGTGCGTGCCACGGCCAGCATGCTTTATCTTTATGATTTCTGCTCCACATCGCGGGCATGGCAATCCTTCACGCCGAAACACTCGCGCAAAATCCATATAACTCCCCCGCTTCCCTTCAGCGTTTACATAATTCTTGTCGGTTGAACCACCCTTTTCAATTGCAAGATTCATCACCGCCCGAAGTCCCGTAAACAATTCCGCAAATTCACTTGACTGCACATCTTTCACCCTCCGGCGCGGATCAATCTTGGCGCCCCACAGGCTTTCATCTGCATAAATGTTCCCAACACCGGCAACTACCGTCTGATCCAGCAGTGCTGCTTTAATTGACGTGTTCGCCCTCCGAAGAAACCGCTCTTCAAATTGTTCTTTTGAAAATTCATCGGTCAACGGCTCAGGACCAACTTTTTGCATAAAAGGCATGTTCGAAACCTCTGCTGTTGGCAATAATTTTATCCACCCAAACTTTCTCTGATCGTTAAAATATAAATGCGACATGTCTGAAAACGTTATCGTAACGCGGGTCGATTTATCAGGTAGTTTTCCGATCAAAGAATCTGTTGGGTGCCCTGCGCCAAATCTCTCACTCCCCACTGCAACATACACTAATTGCCCGGTCATTTTAAGATGGATAACCAGCGTGTATGCGGTAGAAAGATCAATCAAGAGCACCTTGGCTCTTCGACGAATATTCGTAACTGTTGCGCCATGCATGAAATTGGTGATATCTGCTGGCGCATTAGGAAAACTTTTTGGGGAATCATGGACCTTTATAGCAGTTATTATTCGTCCAATAATTAAATCGTGTAGCCCACGCCGTACAGTCTCTACTTCTGGTAATTCAGGCACTAATCATCTCCTCAAGCTCTTTTTTCATTTCATCAAGTGACGTAAAAACAATCCCTTTCATCCCAACCGCTTCCGCTCCATGAATATTATTAAGACTGTCGTCAATCATAACTGCCTCCTTGGGTTGTACGTTCAGCGAGCGCAAGACATGTTCGTATGCTAAATGATGCGGTTTGCTCACCCCAAGACTTCCCGAAGCAGCGATAGTATCGAACACATTATTTTGCTCGTAGATCGAAAACAGTGTTTTTATAGATGAAGCATCGATATTACTAAGTACCGCAAGCTGTATGCCACGTTTTTGCAACTCTTTGCAGTATGTAAATAGCTGTTCATGTTTTACTAACGATTTTTGCAACATAGATTGCACCTCAGTACTCGAATATGAAGTAAGCTCGGTTGCAAGAGCAACAAACTTGTTTACCGACAGCATTCCTGCGTGCAAAGCCGCCCAAGCATCCCGTAGTTGCTGTAAATCTTTAGCTTGGCACGACTCTTCTAATATTGTAAGCGGGCTAATGTAAAGTACCCCAAAACAGTCAAAAACAACCGCCTTAATCGACATTGCCTACTTCTTATTTATATTCTTTATAAGATCAGGGGCCTGTGGAATTTGCTTTACAAACATACCGCTTAACTGCGTATCATTTGCTAACAGCGAGCCGGGCGACTGCTTTTTGCAAGTAGTCGTCCATAGTCTTTTTGCAGTTTGATCATTCTGTAATGTTTCAAAAACAAGTATTTTACCGTTTGCACAGAGCCCGCGAATATCATCTGCCTCGCCCTTCAATTGCTCACCAGCAACCATTCCTGCACGGTTAAGCGCATATACGAACTCTTCGTATGCTTTTGTGTTATTATCTAGCGACACACTCTCGAGCGGTGTGTCTAGATAACCTTCGTAAGTTGTCATACTTCGTCCAGTCGGTTTAATAACAATCTGATACGATCGAAACTTTTCATCTGCCGTAATCTCACCCCGTACAGACATCCTCACACCCCTATCTGCAGTGGTGCTAAGCAGGGCTTTTTCATCAACGCTTTGCTGATTAACCGTTTCTTGCTGAGATGTATTATCACCGTTAAGCACAAATGTTCGAACAAGCGCTACAATAGCCGCTACGCTAACAACAATAATAATAACTATAATAATAACTGGGAATATTTGTGAATTGTTGCCTTGTCTCATGTGGTTATTGTTGCACCTGGTGGCAATAGTGTCAAGCTAAACGCTCTCCCCTATTTGCTTGCCATAGCCGTTGTCGTTCCTGCCGTATTGTTCAATTATTTCCTTCATCTTATCGCCAAGCACATGAGTTGATTCGAACGTAAAATCTGTAATACTGCCGAACTCTTCTTCAGATATTTCCATCAAAATTACAAAAAATGTATTCGCCCCATGACCATTTTTTATCTGAACAAATCCCTCTTGCATTGCCCTGTTTTGCGTAGATTCATCAAGGCGACCTTCACGTACTAAATCATATAGCCGGTGACGATACGCCGATGGTGACTTGCAGTCAAGATTTATATATCGTCGAGAAGCGGGATCGATAATCTGCATATCAACCCCAAGGCCGTCATCAATTCTACTGGTCATTCGTGCCGCCAATCCCTCTTGATGAACACCCAAAAAAATCGCCACCTCACGGCTTAATCCTTGTACAATTGCCTGAAACTGCTCTTCGCTGAAGCATGGGGTTTTGTACCGCTTGCATGTCTTTTTCATGTCCTTAAAAATTCGGTCGGCTAACCCAACCAGTCCCTCTGACGACATAGCCAATACCGCCTCTACAAATAAATCGTTGAACGCAATTAGTGTTCGAATTCTTTTTTGCTGCTGACGATATCCATGATGATGCTTATCTTGCTGACGTTGCGCTAATACAGCGTCTGGCGTTGCCTCGAGCAATTTTTCGTACGCTCGCCGACACGCATCGCTTCGCTCTGACACATGGGAACGCCTTGGTCGAAATCGCTTGAACCAGCGTCGCACCTACAGTGCTCCCCAAGTTTTCCCAACAGAAACATCAACCTTTAGCCGAATAGCCAGCTCTGGTGCGATATTTTCCATTTCTTGCCGTAAAATATCGGTAATAGCGGCTGCATTTTCATCAGGACACTCAACTAAAATTGAGTCGTGAATTTGTAATATTTGCTTTCCCTTTGCGCCAATTTTTTGTTCAACCCGAAGCATCGCCCGCTTCATTAAGTCGGCTTCTGTTCCCTGAATTGGCATATTTGCAGCCGCTCGCTTGGCAGCCTCTCGAACCATATAATTACTACTTTTTATATCTGGAGTTGGTCGTCTTCTGCCGTAATATGTTTCAACAAATCCATCATCCTCTGCCCTTCGCAACGTTTCATCAATAAAATCTCGAATAGGTTTTCGGACTGTAAAGTATTGATCAATAAAATTCTTCGCCTCGTATAAACTCATACCGGCAGCAACACTAAGGCCGTGCGGGCTCATGCCATACAGAACGCCAAAATTAATTACCTTTGCAGCTCTCCGCTGCTCTTTCGTTACCGCATCCATTGGAATATTCCATACGTCGCTGGCTGTTTTTGTATGAATATCAATGTCTTGATTAAAATCTTCAATCAACTGCGTGTCGTTAGCAAGAATTGCTGCCAGTCGTAACTCAAACTGACTATAATCGGCACTTACCAATACATTGCCAGGTTCTGCAATAAACGCCTCTCGAACCAGCTTACCAAGTTCACTCCGAACGGGAATATTTTGCAGATTAGGCTGCGTGCTTGATAAGCGACCTGTTGCTGCCACGTCTTGATGAAATGTTGTATGTAATCGGCCGTTTGCATCGACTAATTTTGGTAACGCATCAATGTACGTATTTTTTATCTTTGCAACTTCACGAGACCGCTCTATTAGTTCAATAATTGGATGCTGGCCACGAAGTTTATCGAGCTCTTTTTGCCCCGTACTATACGCCGTCTTACCTTTTTTTATTCCAGTAGTTGGCAACTGTAACTTCGTAAATAACGCTTCAGAAAGCTGCATCGGACTTCCGATATTAAATTCATACCCCACTAATGAATAAATTTCTTGCTGAAGTTTTGAATACTCGACGCTCAGTTTATCACTCAGTTTTTTGAGTCGTTGACTATCAATCTTTACGCCACGTTGCTCAATGTCAAACAAAACACGCACCAGTGGAAAATCTAGTTGCTCGGCAACTAACTTTATTTTCTCGCGTGTGGCAAACGCCTGTTGCTGTGTTTGATACACGCTCCACAATGCCGCCATCCATTGCCCAGGATCTTCCTCGTCCACATCTTCACCCAGTAGCCCAGTGAGAGAGCGATCACGCTGCAGTGGATCAAGCAAGAACGCTGCCTGCTTAATGTCGTGTACTTCATCAATGCCTGTTTTCACCCCGTATTGCGCCAAGCTGTGTAGCGTAGCTTTTACATCATAGCCAACCACTCTGCTCGTACCCAGTGCGCTCCACACAGCAGATGGCACATCTTTTATTTTTGATGTCATTACCGTAGATTCATTTAGCGACAACCACACCTCATCATTATGTACATGAATCACCACTTGCTCATTAATTGTTAGCTCATTTTTCCACGGCGTATTATCCAGCGGCGATAGCTTTCTCTCAACATGCAATCCATTCGTTGTACCGTCGTCTAGCATATGTTCGGGCAAGCGGCGTACGAGCGAATGAAACTCAAGCTGCGACAATTGCGTGCGTAATTTTTGAACGTCTAGATCGTGCACGTTCATGTCATCTAAATCAAGCTCAATCGGCGCATCACACCATAGTGTTGCAACTTTCTTGCTCATATAGGCGGAGTCCTTGCCGGCCTGCAACTTTTTTTGCACACTTGGTTTTATTTGTTCAATATTTTGATAAATTCCATCAAGTGTCTGATGCTCTTGCAACAAAGCAACAGCTGTTTTTTCACCCACACCGGGAACGCCAGGAATATTATCGCTTGTGTCGCCCTTTAGTGCCTTTAAATCAAGAAATTGCTCTACAGCTATCCCATATTTTTCTGTAAATGTTTCTGGATTATATTGTTCAATATTCGCCAAGCCTTTTTTCATGGCGTACATGTGCGTCAGCGGACTCACCAACTGTAGCATGTCTAAATCACTACTAATTAGGCAGGTTTCAATCCCTTGTTGTTCAGCTTTTTTTGCAAGCGTCCCCATAATGTCGTCGGCCTCGTAATCATCACATTCATATAGCGGCCAACTAAAAGCATCGAGCATTTCGTGTAAAATAGGAATCTGCTCAAAAAAATCTGGTGGAGGCGTTTTCCGCCCAGCCTTGTACGTTGGCAAAATCTCGAGTCGCTTACGGATACTCGTCCCCTTTTTATCCCACGCAACACAAACATAATCTGGCCGCAACTTCTTTACAATCTCGATTGCAAGCGATGCGAAACCAAACACCCCTCCCGTCGGTGTTCCATCTTTGGTTGAAAGTCCCGGCATAGCATAGTATCCACGATAGAACACCGACTTTCCGTCTATAATTACGAGGCGTTTTGTCATACTTCCATTGTATCATCAAGCACGCGTTAGGTATATTCTGGCACCTCTGATACAATAAGCCCATGAGCGAAAAAAGAAACGTAAAAATTATCGCATTTGTAGGTATGCCAGGAGCGGGAAAAAGCTCGGCGGTAGATTATGTATCGTCAAAGGGCTACCCAAAAGTATATTTTGGAAGAGTTGTTCTTCAAGCGCTTGAAGATGCTGGGCTTGAAATAACGCAAGAAAATGAAAAAATGATGCGCGAAAAACTACGCGCAGAGGAAGGAAACGATGTTATTGTTAAGCGAATTGCAACGCAAATTCACGACCTTATCGATGCCGGGCAACGACGTATTATTGCTGACGGACTATATAGCTGGACGGAATACAAATATCTAAAGCGAGAGTTCCCGGGTGAGATTAACATTATTGCTGTTTTAGCCCCTCGTAGTCTTCGCCACTATCGATTGAGCAAGCGACCACAGCGCTCACTCACTGGCGATGAAGCTCTAAAGCGCGACTGGGCGGAAATTGAGAATCTTGAAAAAGGTGGCCCAATTGCCATTGCCGATCACTACATTATTAATACAGATTCTCTCGATGCACTCTATAGCCAAATCGATCGCGAGCTGAACGATCTGTCATTTTACAATTTGTAGTTTTGGTGATATAATTTAAACGTCAACTCATCCCGCCAACAGAGAGGAAAGATGATGTCTGACAAAAAGCACCAAGCTCTTCGCGAGCGGCTCTCTACGATTGGGCTGTTTCGCACTGCCGAACAGCGCCTGACTTATCGAGTCGTACAGCTGCTGCATTGGATTTCACAGTCAACAGCAAACGCTGCAAATTCGATTCTCGATAAAACGCCGCTGGCCACGCTGCATGAAGCACGGCACTACGGAAAGTTTCTGCTGCAAGGTGCCCAGCATCAGATGAAGCACGATGATGGAACTACGAAAGTGAAGGTTACCGTCCTTCACCCAGAAAACGTCCAGATGGAGCAAATCATGGACTGGGTGGATAAGCGTGCGCATCAGTACGGCCTTCGGGCTGGATCGCGGCTTTCCAGTGGATCCGACACACCCGGATACCACATAACGACCGCCCTTTTCACGAAAGCTGGTGAATAAAAAAGCCCCACATATATTTACTTATATGTGGGGCAATCTTTTTTTAGTATTCTAGCCAAGGTACTCGTGCAGTTTCTTTGCGTCTTTGTGCTTGCGTAGTTTAGCTAAAGCTTTTGCCTCAATCTGTCGAATACGCTCACGCGTCACGGCAAACTCTTGCCCTACTTCCTCTAGGGTGTGATTTTTACCGTTATCGAGGCCAAATCGCATTCGAACAATTTTTTGCTCACGATCACTTAACGTCGAAAGCACCGCTTGCACCTGCTCTTTTAGTAGCTGTGTCGAGGCAGATTCTTCTGGCGTTGCACTGTCTTCATCTTCAATAAAATCACCAAGCACACTATCTTCTTCATCGCCGTCGCGCCCTACGCCAGCATCGAGTGAATGAATATCCTGCTTAATCTTCATAACATATTCGATTTTTTCTGGCTCCATATCAAGCTCTTTCGAAAGCTCCTCCATGGTTGGCTCACGGTTCAGCTCTTGCGTCATGCGACGTTGCGTCCGTAGCAACTTATTGATTGTCTCTACCATGTGCACAGGAATACGAATAACACGAGCCTGATCGGCAATTGCACGTGTAATTGCTTGGCGAATCCACCACGTCGCATACGTACTAAACTTAAAGCCCTTGTCTGGATCAAACTTCTCTACCGCACGCAGCAATCCTGTATTCCCCTCTTGAATAAGATCAAGAAAATCTAGTCCACGGCCACTGTAACGCTTAGCAATCGAAACCACAAGACGCATATTCGCCTCGGCCATTTTATCTTTGGCCTTTTTATCTCCTTCTTGAACTCGCTTTGCAAGCGCCAGTTCTTCATCGGCCTTTAGTAGCGGGATTTTTCCAATTTCGCGCAAGTATAGGCGAACAGAATCATCGCTGACGTCATCTAAATATTGGTTATTGAGCGATTCTTCGTCCGGCTCTTCTTCATCGGCCAATTCATCAACATTTGGCTCGTCGTGCTCTAATCCTGATGGTTTGGTTGCGTCGATAATATATTCTTTATCATTGTTTTCTTGCGTCACGAATGAATCTCCCTGTTTAGCGCTTGAATTTTTTGCAATAGTTCACGCATAAGCTCATCGTCTCCGTTAATTTCTGCGTCACGAAGAGCCTCTGTTAGCGAATCTTTCTGTTGTTTCTTGTATTCATCTTTTATGCGGCGGAGCAAGCGCGCGGCTTCGTTGTAGCGATCACTATCACTCCAACCGGCGTATCGTGCATCGGCCCGTAATGATAGTATTTTTACATACTCCGGCTCATTTTGCAAGGTGTTATCGCCTTTCATAACATAATCCACAACCTCTTTTCGATCATCGCCATGCAGCTGGTTAACGTCAATCTCTTTTAGCAACTGCTTGCACGTCTCATCAATAAGAATAAGTGCCAAAAAATCATCTTCATACTGATATATGTCGCTCGCCGATGAATTTTGCGCAGATTTACGCACCGACTTCAACTGTTTTGCCGACCCCTCTTTAGATTGTCCTGCCATCTTTGCCCCGACCGCTCGCACGCTACTGCCACTTAGTTCGGCAACCTTCTTTATGTAATGCTCCTGCTCAACAGGATCATTTAACATACGAATTACCGCGACAGCGGCCGTTGTAAACGCACGCTTGCCTGCCGCAGTAGTAAGATCATTTCGGCTCGCATACTGACGCAACACCCACTCTAATACCGGCTCGGCAGCATCAATTGCAGCCTGCCATAGAGCCGTATCTTTTTGAATAAGCTCATCTGGGTCTTTTGCGCCATCAACCAATGAAATAATCGATAATTCAACCCCTGCCTCTTGAGACAGCGGAATTGCTCTTTCCGTTGCCGTAAGACCCGCCTCGTCATTGTCGTACGCCAAACGAATATTGCCCGTGATTCGGCCAATCGTTTTTAAGTGATGTAAGGTCATTGCTGTGCCGGCAGTTGCAACTACCTGCTGAACACCAGCCTGCCAACTACTTACCACATCAAGGTTGCCTTCAACCACAACAACATAATCACGTTGCCGCATCGCTTCTTTTGCCTGAGAAAACCCAAATACGTGCCAGCTTTTATCATACAAAAGCGTTGCAGGCGTATTTAAATATTTTGGTGCATTCGGGTCATCTTCAAGAATTCTTCCCGTAAACCCAATAACCCTGCCGCCACTATCCATGAGTGGTATCATCATCCTGTCTTTAAATAAATCTCCACCAAAACGATTTGTTACCCCAGCGTCTTTCATCTCATTTGCCGAATATCCACGCTTCTTTAAAAATCCAACCAGCTGTTTACCGCCCGACGGTGCATAGCCAATACGAAACGCTGAGGCTGTTTTTTTATCGATTTTTCGTTTCTTAAAAATGTATTCAAGCGCCCGACTATCGCGAATCATATGGTGCTGAAAAAAGTGAGCCGCTAACTCGTTGATTTCATATAGTCGCTTCTTTTTGGCGGCAATATCTTTTGATTTTTTCGAATCATACATTGATAAATCTACGTTCGCTTTTCGAGCCAAATGCTCGAGCGCCTCTCGAAAACCAAACCCTTCAACTTCCATCACAAAACTAAAAATGTCACCGCCCTTGTTGCTACTAAAATCGTGCCAAATATTCTTTTCGGGGCTAACAAAAAAGCTCGGAGTTCTTTCACCCGTAAACGGGCTCAGCCCCTTAAAGTTACGGCCTGCTCGCTTTAGCTCAACATACTCTCCAATAACATCTTCGATTGCCAGCCGAGCGCGCACTTCTTCCTTAGCTTCCTGCATACCTTTAGTATAGCACTCTACCCTTGTAAATACCCTAACGCTTGTGGTTAAATAGTGATAATTATGTACCCACAACAACCTCAGCCAGAACAGCCACAAACTCCACCGCCAGCTCCAAATGGCTACCCTCCTCAATATCCAGGCGCACAACTGCAACAAAACTATAGCCCGATGCCGCAAAATAATCCCTACGGCCAACCTGCGCCACAACAAGCTCCCGCCAATTGGTACACCCCAACACCAGCTCCAAATAGCGATAGGCCAGCTAGCGCCGATCAATACTTGCAGCAAGCCGGCGGCCAGCCCCAAAACAGTCCGCAACAATTAACTAATCCAGCAACTGGCCAGAGAATTAACGGACAATACGCAGTTGATTACCTTGGGGGCATCGCTCCGCAAGCGCCCAATAGCGCCGTTTCTGTTGGTGGTTTTCAATTAACAAAAAAGGCCATTATCTTCATAGTTGGCGGCCTACTGGCGCTCGTACTGGCGGTTGTTCTTTTGTTTGCAACCCAAAAACCCGCAGGTCCAGGCTTTCTAAACGAAGCTTCGCTATACACCAGCTTTATTGATACCGCCGACATAACAAAAAACTCCGGCAAATACCTACAAAGCAGTCAACTACGCGCAACTAACGGAACCCTAAAATCTTTTCTGTTAGATTCTGCAAAACAAATGGAAACACCTCTATCAAAATCCGGAATTGACTATAAAAAATTACGCTCGTCGGCTAAAAAAGAGCCGCATCACGATGGAGATATGGCAACAAAACTTGAAGACGCACGCTTAAACGATGTCTATGATAGGACCTATGCAAACGAAGTGGGCTACAAACTGGAGAAGATGATGGCAGCAGTTCAAAAAATCAAAAAAACGAACACTCGCAAGTCGATGCAAGAATACCTAACAGAAATTGAACCTGACCTTAAGATAATTATCGAATCAATTGATCGATACCAACAAGCTAATTCAGGTGCAGCCTAACTTTCACCAAGTTGATGGCTCAATCGAACTAAATCGAATATTTCATCCTGCCCAAGTTGCCCTGTGCATAAAATAGTATTCCAGTGTTTTTTGTTAACATTCTGCCCAGGCATAACTGTCTCATAAGTGTCCCGCAGACGCTTAGCTAGTTGCGGATCGCACCGCAAACTTATTTGTAAAGGCGCACTACCCTTGGTTACGACCGCAATAATTTTTCCGTCAGGTTGCTGACCCCGTTTGTAAACAATCGACTCATTACCAAAAGAATCGTCTATCCATACGTCATCAAGCGTAGTGATGTAATCGTGAAATTGACTATCGGTTAGCATTACTACCTCCTTGCTGCCAACGTCCAATAATCTGCCCTTTAGCCTCAGCAAATTCATCATCGGTCAATATGCCCTGCTGATGAAGATCTGCAATTTCTGCAAGCTCATCTGCCATCGTGGGCGCACGACCATCCGAAAGCGTACCAACATAATATTCCAAATATGGTTCAATCTTTACGTAGTTTTGCTGGGCGCCCCCCTCTTTTGCGATGTAACTGAACTGTTGGCCATCTTCCATTAAAATACTAATAAGCACCTGTTCGTTCTGTGTCTTTTTTGGAAAAGCCATTGCGTACTGTTTTAAGAAAAATAAGCGGGTTACTGTATAGCGCTGCGATTCGTGTACATCACCTTCAATTGAAACTTCGACAATTGCACTAGCAGGAAACTCATCTGGACTGCCGAACGACTGGTGAAACGTAATTCCTGCTGGAGAAAACGCTAAATAACCAGTTCGTCCGCTCGCAAGCTCTTCAACATACAAGCTCACCTCGTCTACGCCACGAACGGTATTCACTATCGAATCTATTAAACTCATCG
>CAZENS010000003.1:16274-39694 GCA_964513905.1 uncultured Candidatus Saccharibacteria bacterium
CTCACCTCGTCTACGCCACGAACGGTATTCACTATCGAATCTATTAAACTCATCGTAACTGCGCCTTTTTTAGGTAATATTTTAACTCTTCAATTGAGCCTTTAATGTCATCGAGCGCACGATGCGATTCGGGTTTGGAAAATCTCTTCCCGAACTTTCCATCCATAACAACCTTCCAGGCACTTACATCGAGCATCCGGTAATGCAGGCGACTATTTAGGCGTGGCCATTCATTTTCAATAAACTTTCTATCCTGATGAATAGAATTACCCGCCAACAAAACTGGCTCGTCGGCCGAAAAGTTTTTATCAATAAATGCGATCAGCTCATTCTCGACTGTCCGCCCACCTTTTCCTGAATCATTCTGCTCCATAAGCGCTTCGCGAACAGAGGCGTACTTTTCCCAAAAATCCCCCACCATGCGCTGCTTCATTAAGTTCGTACCAACTTTTTTTACCGCCTCGTACCGATCAACTTCTTTAAAATCCCAATCTGTTGCAATTGCCGCAACCTCAAGTATGCGGTCTTTAGCCGGATCAAGCCCAGTCATCTCTAAATCAACCCATAATAATTTTGCCGTATGAATCATATTACTCATTATACGCTATCATCAACGTAGCTCTCGCAACTCATTAATGTTGTTGCGTAATTCTTGGGCGGTTAAATACTCAGTTTGTAGCACATTGTTTTCATCAGAATGTTTATAGGCGAACAAAATATCCCTAGCATCTGGAATTTGTAGTTTTTCCGGTAAGTTGCTCAGTAGGTCGTTTGAGTCTAGAGAAAAATTACTGATACACGGTAGAATTTCGTCTTCATGACCATCAATCCGTTTATAGTGTAGCTCGTATTCGGTATTGCCGATTGTAATACTCTTTGGCATAGTTTTTTCAATCGCTTCAATCTTATCAGCATCAATATACGAGTCAACCGTAACGCCATCAACTCGCATAATTTCTCGCAATGTCGAATCAAGCTGACCGGCGCTCGCAACACCTCGTGCCGCACTTTCTATGTATTTTTGAATATCATAGCCGTTAATAATTTTCTTATTAAAGTAGTGTGGTTGATATTTTTCGGGAATACGCTCGGCGAAACTCTCAAGGTATCGCTTTAGTTGACGCAACTCCCGCTGAGCCGGGCCAGGTTTCTCTAGCGCATATTTTACCATCTTATCAATATCACGATCAGACTTAACCACTGCCTCTACGGCCTTACGACCAGTCTTAAGCGATCCAATACTGCGCGTTTCCACAGAACGTAGCCGTCCATCTGGACCAATGTACGTATTCTTCTGTAGATTAAGCGCAACATTACCCAGCGCTCGCTGAACTTTTTCTTTTGGCATAGAAAAGCTCTTTTCAACTACATAGTGAACCTTTGCGTCATCATCCTGATACCAACGAGGAAAGCCAATAATCATATCTTCTTTTCTTAGAGCGGTAGCGCCAAGCAGCATTACGCTGCGATTACTGAGTGTACGATCGTAGTCATACTGCTCAGACACATCAGGACCCAAAACATTACGGTACGTAATCGTCGATGTTTGCGGTAGCTTTTTACCGTCTGGGCCTTTTTTACGCTTACCCCGGTTCTTCCTGCGATCTTGCTCCGCATACACCAGGTGCGGCATACCCTTTGCAAACATCGATTTTAATTCTTCTATCTCGTCACTCGTTGGATCGCCAAGTGATTCATATACACTCGATTGATCTATACCAAGTGCAGCACATATTTTTTTATACTGCTTAAGTGTACGCCTAATGCCGACATTATTGAGTGCGTAGCCATAACGAATCGACGGCATCTCTTGTTCTTCACCAGCACGCAATTGCATGTTCTCTTCCCAGTTTGCCTGGCTAAACTTTTCCATCATGTCATTAAAGTACGCAAGCTCTGCAAAATAATCATCTCGCGCCCAGCTTGGTAGCTTTTCTACATTGGGCTTTATCTTTTCTGGATCACCATCCCCTAACCCTTCTGCCTCAATTGCTGCTGCTATCGCGGCTACTCTTTGCTGTTGACGCTTTGTGCTAGTTTGCTCTGCCTCTACCAACGCCCGAGAAAGCTCTGGGCGCAGCGGCAACCTATCCATCCTCTTTCCAATTTTTGTACACTTATTATCTTCGGTCACCGCGCCCATTAGTCGCAGCACCTGATACGCTTCTTCAATTGTGCTATGTGTTACACTGTGAATCAAAAACTCATTAAGTCGGTAAAAATCCCTGCCCATTGCCGCCGTACTTAAAACATTATTTGCAATGCTGGTATGGTAAATATCTGCTGGCGCATAATCCAGCCGCTCATCAATTGAGAAAAACTTTTCTGCCTCCTCGTTTCTACCAGCCTTTCCAAACGGTAATTGTTTTGCCAAAAAAAACTTTGCGCCATCGATATCACGTCCACCACGGCCCATCTGCTGTGTTACCTCCGCCTTGCTACACAAACGTGGCGGAAGACCTGAAGAATTTTCCCCATCTAGCTCTGGACTCTTCGTCCAGCCATCACTAATCACCCTATTAACACCCGGAATAGTGATCCCCGATTGACCCGCCGATGTCGAAATTATTATCGTCGGCTGATCGGTCTTTCTTTTTATCTCTTGTCGCTCTTCATCGGTAATTTTTGAATGTAGCTTTAAAATCCTATGTTCAGGAAAGCGTCGCCGTAACTCACTCTCAATAGCCCCAATCGAACGCACACCTTCAGTAAAAATAAGTGTTTTGTCTAGAGTACCGTTAGGATTTTTTGCAGATTCTTTTTCACAATCCTCGAATACATCGACCACCGTCTTGTCTGGCACTTCGTTGTATGTAATATCATGCGGTCGACCTTCTACTGTCACACTTGGAATCGGTCCGTCGTTAATCTTGGTGTACGCCCGCTGAATCTCTTCCTCATTCATAGTGGCGCTCATCAGTACCATGTTCCAGTTACTCTGCTCAGTCATCATTTCTGCCGACATTGCAACCGCAAACTCAGTTTCGATATTACCCTCATGCACCTCATCGGCAACAATCAGCACCTTCTTATCTTTCCATTCTTCCTGTAATTGCGGCCCACGTCGTTTGAATACCGCAGACGTCATTACCTGAATAACGCTATCTTCTTTTAGCGTAGCTCGGTCAGAATGCGCCATACCCACAAGATGCTCCGGCATCTCAAGATTCTTTTCTAGAAACTGCTCGCGTAGCTCATCCTCAACCCTATCGGCAATGTTATCTGTCGTAATTCGTCGTGGCTCTAAATAAACAATGTGGTCATAGCCCATCTCGAGTGCATACTGCGCCAGCTGCGTAGACTTTCCACTTCCGGTCTCTCCTTGCAACAGCGAAATTCTATTAGAGTCAACCATCGTCATGATGTCTTTTTTATATTTTTCGATAGGAAGTTCTTTATTACCAAAACCCTCCCAGCCTTCTCGCCCGAGCTCATAGTTTTCGGAACGCCATTTTTTTGTGGCACGATTGTGAGCAATTTTATTAAAAAGCTCTTGTCGCTGCCTTCTTACAGACTCGTGTGGGTAGATACCTGTCTCAAACCCTCTCCCAGGAGACGGCTGATAGCCAAAGTGATCTCGATACGCGGTGTCTTTATTTAATCGACGATTAGGGTGCATAATAACCAAACTGTACCATATTACTGCTAGATATAAAAACATAAGCGGGATACCATTTCGATATCCCGCCAACTATGCTGCACTGTTTTGCAAATTACTTTTCTTTGTCGATTTTATCGAGTTTTGCAAAATGAATAATCAAGTAAATAACGAAGGCAGTTGCCGCTAATGTAATAAACGAAGACAAGAATGCTCCCCACTTAAAATCTGCCGTACGACCAGCAAGCTCAAGTTGCCATGTTGCTGCCTCAAGCCCTTTTTGCGATCCAACAATAAGCTGTACGATTGGGCTGATAAAGCCTTCGACAAGTTTTTTAACAGTATCACCAGCTGCAGTACCAATTGCAAGACCTACTGCCAAACCGATAACACCCTGTTCACGAATAAAATTCATAAATCCGGCTGCGTGTCCTCCAGAAAGTTTTGCCCTTACTGCTTCGGCCTTAGCAGCTGCTGCCTTTGCCCTCGAAGCTGCTTTTTTTGCTTCAGTAGCAGATGAAGCCGCTGTCTTTTTTGCTGATTTTTTTGGCTGTGCCATGATAGATAACTCCGTATTTTATCAATATTGGCATTATTATATCACAGCCTACATCGAATCAGGTGCATGAATTCCCAGCAGCAACAAGCCGGCTCGTAAAGTATCGGCATACATATGCACCAACGACACACGATGAGCTTCATTTTCACTTCCAACCACTTGGTTCGACTCGTAATATCGATTAAACTCCTGTGCAAGCTCAAATAGATACGTGCAGATATGATGCGGCTCAAGGGTTTTTGTGGCCAACTGTACAATCTCGTGATACTCACCCATCTTCCGAATAAGCACTCGATCTTCTTCGAAGACACTCGTCATTCGCACCGCCTGCTCCGTGGATCGATCTAAGATTCGACGAGCTCGAGCGTGTGCGTACTGAAGATAACTCCCTGTATTTCCGGACAAGCTCACCGCCTCATTGATATCAAATATAATATCTCCGCCGATTTTTGCTTTCAAAAATTGATACCGCAATGCGCCAGCTACAATTTCATCGGTAGGATCACCACCTCGTTTTACAATCGCCTGAGAAAACTCATCGAACAACCAGTCAATCGTAATCACATCTCCAGTTCGACTGCTCATCTTGCCAGTCGAAAGCTTTACAAGGCCAGTCGATACATTGCGCAACTTCCCTTTCACTTCGGGAATCGCTAATTCGGCGGCGGCAATAACTCCCTTAAAATACGCAGCCTGCTCATTCCCTGTTACAACAATACACTGGCTCATATCTGGATAATCTTGTTGCTTTAATTGTAGTAATCCAAGGTCTCGTGCGGCATATAGCCCTCGGCCGTTTGATCCCACAAATGCATTGTCAAACGAACCATGCCTGCTACCTTCAAAGATATACGCTCCGTCCGATTCCGCAAAAACACCTGGCGTTTTTGATCGAACAATCGCAACCCCTACAGGGTCGGATTGACTTTCTAGGTAGCGTCGTTCGATTGGAATATTGCCAAGACGAGCCACTACAGTATCAATTTCTGCAAAGCTCCAATCCTTAACAGTCTGGTATATTGTACGGTAAGTAGGATCATCTTGCGAGAAAGATTCACCTGCTAATCGATCAATCTCCTTTTTTGCCGCCACATCTTCTTTAGCTGCTCGCGCACCATCTGCGTACATTTGATTCATAAAAGCATTGCGATCTTTTTGCTCTATTTCATCAAGTTTTGTAGAATCACCATTACAAAATCGTAGCAACGACCACATACTCTTCCCAACGTGAGCTCCAACATCGCCATGATAACTCACCCTGTGAACACGCGCGCCACCTACCGCCAAGAGATTCGCCATCGTATCTGCCGTAATGGCATTATAAGCGTGGCCAATATGCATTGCCTTAAAGGGATTCGGGTTATTCGTTTCAATAACGACCTCTTGGCCGCCATATACCGGAAGTGGTTCTTGGTAAATTAATTCAACAAGATCCCTATCGTGTAGCCATAAATTAATAAAACCAGGGCCAGCAACATCTACTTTTTTATACGCGCCAGACTCTCTTAGTTTCTCTGCTAACGCAGTGGCGACATCGCGAGGAGATTGGCGCAATCGCCCAGCTAACTGCATTGAAATATTTGTAGTGTAATCGCCAAACTGAGAATCGGGCCGTGTTAATACCGGCTCAACTTCAATATCGAATAATTCTTTTATACTATCAATTAAGGTAATTCGTAGTGCACTCATTACCCCTTAGTATAACAGATGACTAATAGTTCTCGTCTTCTGGATCAATCAAAGACAGCTCAACAGCCGAACCAGAAACGGGGCGCAATCCCTTAATTGTCTCAACAAGATAATTAAGAACTCGCATGTCGTCTTTTTCGTCGATATTAGAAAGGCTGTGGTGTATTTTTTCCATTTGTGTTTCTTTTTTAATTAGTTAGTATAAACTTAATATTAGCATAAACTTTATTTATTGTCAAGAATTGTAGCCACAAATCCGGCAAACAACGGATGCGGTCGATGCGGGCGAGACTTAAACTCTGGGTGCGCCTGTGTAGCCACAAAAAATGGATGGTCTTTAGCTTCAATAAACTCTACTAAGTTTCCGTCTGGACTTGTTCCAGAAATCAGCAACCCTGCCTCCTCAATCTCTGGTCGGTAGCGATTATTCACCTCATATCGATGGCGATGGCGTTCAACCACAGTAGTTTTTTGATATAATTCTGCAATTTTTGATTCAGGAAGAAGCTCGGCTGTATAGTCGCCCAATCGTAAGGTACCGCCAGTACTTTCTTTTCCTGCCTGATCATCCATCAGTGCCACGACAGGATGCGAAGTCTCGGCGTCAAACTCGGTGCTATTAGCATCATCAAGACCTGTCTGCCGAGCTGCAGCAATAATCGCTACCTGCATACCAAGGCAAATTCCCAAGTACGGCTTTTTTGTTTTGAGCGCATACTGCGCCGCCAATATCTTTCCGTCCACTCCTCGGCTACCAAATCCGCCAGGCACCAAAATGCCAGCAACAGCATCAAAATCGGCCGACGTTACCTTTTCAGCATCAATCCACACCAAATCAAGCTGTGCATCTTGGCTCCAAGTAGCTGATTTTAGCGCCTCAATAACAGAAATGTAGGTATCATCATTGTGCATATACTTTGCCACCAAGCCAACTCGAACACGTGGAGCAGTTGTATTACGCTGCTTGTCAATAATCCCCTGCCACACCGATAAATCTGGCTTGGTTGTATTTCCAGTAAATTTCGTGAGCACATCATTAATGCCACTCTTAGCAACAATAAGTGGCACTTCATACACAGTGCTTGCGTTCGGCAACATAATAACGTGATCGCGCTGCAAACCACCAAACATGGCAATTTTATCACCAACGCTATCTGGCGCTGGGTCATCCGTACGAACCACGACACAATCGGGCGTAATTCCAAAACCACGCAAATCGTTTAGTGCATTTTGAGCAGGCTTTGTTTTAAATTCGTTACTAGTTTTTATGTACGGCACATATACAACGTGCACATACAAACAATTTTCGCGACCAACCCGGTTTGTAAATTCACGAATCGCCTCAATAAAACTAAGGCTTTCATAATCTCCAACCGTTCCGCCAATTTCAACAAAATGAATATCACTTCCGGCTCCAGACTTTTCGATTTCATCTTGAATTGCACCCGTTAAATGCGGAACCAGCTGAACGGTTTTTCCGCCAAATTTACCTGCTCGCTCATCTTCAATCAACTGTCGGAAGAGTCGGCCGCTTAGCGTTGAAGCCTCTCGACGTAGTTCAATATCCAAAAATCGTTCATAGTGTCCTAAATCAAGGTCGGTTTCCGCCCCATCACAGGTTACAAAACACTCGCCATGCTCAACAGGATTTAGCAGGCCGGCGTCGACATTAAGATACGGATCACATTTTTGAACAGACACAGAAACACCTTTAGACTGCAACACTGCACCCATTGCCGCGGCAGTAATGCCCTTACCAACGCCAGACAACACTCCGCCCGTTACAAAAATATATTTCCGCTGCTTCCCCATAGTTTCTCCCTGCTTATGAAAATATATTATACTACGACGCCCTGTGTTCTGACTAGCAATAGAACGCATCGTCTTCTTTTGTCTGCTATAATAAACCCTTAGTGGTTAATAAAATTCATTCACTATTAGACACGCTACAGCTATCCGCGGCTGGCTGTTTTTTTGTTTTACGTCAATGGAAATATTTACTAATTACAGTGATTTCTAGCATTTTCATCGCAGGATTGTTGCACTTCATCATCAATAGCTCGAGCATCTGGCCACTGTTATCTTCCCCATTACTTACATTTTTTGATAAGGCCCTTATTCTTATAGACCTCCCTCTCCTAGCAGTAGCAAACAACGGCCCACTGATTCTGGCAATGTCTTTACTGCAGGGAGTTGCAATTGCCCTATTGGCGTTTAATATGCGCGCTTCTCGGCTCATCGATAAAAAAAGCGCCAGCGGCAGCGTTATTGCTTCAACAATCGCAGCGATTGGACTAGGTTGCAGTGTTTGCGGAACATCACTGCTATTACCAATTATCGGACTTTTTGGCTCGGCCAGTATCTACGCAAAAATAGATATTATCACTGGATTTATTAGCGCGCTCGCACTTATTGTTATTATTCTTTCTATCGTTCGATTAGGCGTGATTTCGTATGCCAATACCAAATCACGTGAGTATCAACAAAGTAAACCTACTACGTAGCCCGTCGCTCTATCTCTGGACGCTCCCGAGCGATAATTGCCTGTGCAGATTCACCTTTTTTATACTTTGGAATTTCTGGCGGGCACATACTCCAGTTTTCTACCAGTGGCTGCAATATCTCCCAGGAGCGAATGATTTCCTCGCTCGATGTAAATAGGCTTTTTCGCGATCGAATCGCATCGACAATCACCTGTTCATATGCATCCGGTAGCGACACCTCTTCTGGATAGGTAAAGCTTAGGTGCTGTTCTACCAACTTGTTATCATAGCCTGGACGTTTTGTATTTAGGGCAATTTCAATTCCTTCGTGTGGCTGTATTCTAAACGTTAAATAATCAGTCTGCGTTGAGCATTGTCGCTTAAAATGCACGTTAATTTCCGTACATTTTTTATCTAGTGCCTTACCTGTTGTTAATCGCAGCGGAACGCCTTTCCATGTTTCATCATTCGAATAAAGATTTACTGACACAAACGTTTCAACACACGAAGCCGGAACATCAACCTCATTTGTGTATTCCTCATACTGAGCACGAAAACCATTTTCAGCAGTTACCGGCTGCACAAGCGACAACGCTTTTTGCCGATATATCGGCAGCTTATTCCAGTCAATATCATACGGCGCTTCCATAAGCACAAGCGCCAGCAATTGCATTAGGTGTCCCTGAAGTACATCTCGCAGTGCGCCAGTTTGTTCGTAAAACTGAGCTCGCCCTTCAATATCGATCTCCTCATAGGCATTCACCTCTATCTTTTCGATTGCATCCTTATTCCAAACATGAGAAAACAGTGCATTATGAGCTCTAAATGCAACAATGTTTTGCGCCATTTCTTTTGCCATATAATGATCAATTCGATAAATCTGCTCTTCTTTAAAATATCGACTTGTTCGCTCCACCATTTCTCGTGCGCTAGTTAAATCAAGACCAAACGGCTTTTCGAATAAAATTTTCACTCGACGATCATTAATACCCGATTCTCCCAAAAAATCCACAATTCGTGTTGCAGCTCGTGGCGGAACCGACAAATACACAAGAAGCTGATCGTTTTCGCCCAGCGCAAGCTCTTCTTTTAACCTGCGATATTCCTCCAGCACAGAAATATTCATTGTAATAATTGAAATTTGTTCAGATAAATTACCGAGCACAGCCTGTTTATCAACAGGCCCGCGGCTTACACCATACAGCTCAATGTCCTTAAATTCATCGACTTGAATAATCTCTCGAAGTGCTGGCAATAGCTTGCGAGTACTTAAATCACCCGTAATGCCAAAAATTAATAATTTTGTTCTCATATCACTAGTATACGCTAGACGTTTCATTTCTAACACGCTATGGTGTTGTTATTAAATATATTTTATTGTATAATAAATAAATGTCTTCAGATCGGAGACGGCTCTTACCGAGCTACGGCAGAAAGGCGGTTCACATGAACGCGCTGCGTATCAATACCGGCAGGTCCACCCGCTTGCAAGAGAAGTACATCTTCGACGGAAGTATCAGCGAAGAAGAAATTCAGCACTGGATCGAGCAGCTGAACTCCCCTGAAGGAAGGACTCAGACAGCCACCCTGCGCTACACGACCAACAGTCCGAAGCTGCAAAAGGGAGAACTGGACGTCGTCATTAAGGAGGTTCAGAAGTACCCTCCGAACAAGGGTGCTGCCGAGGGCAGTAGCCTGGTCATCATCGACCCGAACTACTCCTGGCGCGTGAAGGTTCGTGACTGGAAGGGCAATACCGCCATGATTGGCGTACTTGCCGAATCCAAGCGCCTGAATCTGCGAGAGGCCACCTACGGCTTCATGAAAAGCCTGAAGAAGGGTCTGTACTAACGATCGAAAGACAACCCCCGTACATTTGTACGGGGGTCTTTCCTTTTTTATTTTTCGTTTGAAGCGTTCACTTCGTAGCTTGTGTTAGTACTTTCAAAAAAGTTTACCAGCTCAAGCGTATCGTTGGCTGCCGCCATCCATTTTGCTGGGTTCGACACCTTGTAGTGAGCCTCGAAACCTAATTCCTCCAAGCGGCGATCTGTTAGGTATTTTACGTATTGATTGACATAATCAGCGTTCAAGCCAAGAATTCCTTTTGGCAACAAGTCCTTGTTATATTGCTCTTCCATCTCAACGGCCGAAAGGATCATTTCTTTAATTTCCGCAGCAAATTCATCAGTCTGAAGATCTTCGTTCTCTTCAAGCACAGTCAAAATTAAGTTAATACCAAATTTAAGGTGCAGGCTCTCGTCGCGCACAATCCAGTCCATCATGCTACCAAAGTTACGCAGTAAGTTACGTTGACGGAAGCTAAGTGCCACCATAAAGCCGCTGTAGAACCAGATTCCTTCAAGAATAATATTGTAGGCAATCATGTTGCGCACAAAGTCCTTCTTGCCTTCGGTTGTCGTAATGTCGAGCGTTTCTTCGGTCATTCGTTTGATATATTTCGTTTCAAACTCTTCCTTAATGCGCATACTTTCCACTTCAACATGGCTACTGTACGCCTTTTCTCGATCAATCGGGAAAGTCTCGAGCATATACTCAAATGCCATGCAGTGGTTAGCCTCTTCCCACATCTGCTTTGCAAGATACAAGTGCGCCTCTGCCGAATTAACATAGGGATACACGCCAAACGCCAACGCTTTATTTACCAGCAACTCGTTTGGATTAAAATAGCCCATCAAATATGTTACTGCGTGGCGCTCTTCTTCTGTCATTTTTTCCCAGTCAGATAAATCTTGCGCCAGCTGAATCTCGTTTGGGAACCAGGTGTTTGCCACCGCCTGATCATACAGGTCCATCGCCCACTGATATTTTACCGGCTTCAGCAACAATCCATCCTGAATACCTGTTCCTAAAATTCCCGACATAGCTATACCTCCTCTGGTTTCTTAACTAATTCGCCTATTGCTAGCCCACCGATTTGCATTTGCATATCGTGGCCTGTTATAAAATCTTCAACTTCTGGTATTGGTGGTTGGTCGTAGTGTTCCATTATTGGCAGCCCTCGCACATAACTAACGTTGCAGGGTCAACTGGCGCATCAACCTCTTGTTCTTTTGCTACCGCTTGAGCATTCTTCATTGCTTCGTCGATTGCAGCAAGTTTTTCCTCAAGTGTCATTTCGTCTGTAATAATATTATTTGCGTTCATTTTTGTCCCCCTTTACGCTTTTTTACTAAATCCGAATCCCTTTTTAGGTCCGCCTGATTTCTTTGAAATATCTTCAGTCTTGTTAACTTTTGTTGTAGACTGCTCCGCCTGATGTCGTGGCTTCATGTGCAAATAGTAAGTTGTTTTTAGCCCACGCTTCCACGCCTGCATGTACACTTCTTCCATATCACTCACGCTTCGGCTTTCTAGATACATGTTTCGGCTAATCGCTTGATCAACCCATTTTTGCGCCCTTGCCGCCACTTCAATAAAGGCAAGTGGTGATAATTGGAAGCAAGTTTTATAAACATCCTTCAATCGTTGAGGAATTGCATCAATGTTCGTAAGGTCGCCCTGGTCAATCAATAACTGATCCTTCACCTCTTCCCAAACACCAAGTTCTTTTAGGTCGCGCACAAGATTTGTGTTCACTTCCAAGAACTTACCATTCAGAGTACTTCGACTAAAGATTTGGCTAAACTGCGGATCCAAACCGGGCGTTGTACCGGCAATATGCGCAATATTTGCCGTTGGTGCAATCGCCATCAGCGTTGCATTACGCATGCCCTTCTTTACCTTCGGGCGAAGCGCTTCCCAGTCTAATCGAGATTTGCGATTAATATTCACCTTTAGTTTGCGATCTTTTGAATGCTTTTCAACCGTATCAATTGGCAACTCGCCCTTACTCCAGCCGCTCCCCTTAAAGTCTGGGTAAATACCTCGAGTCTTAGCCATATCTGCCGACATATCAATTGCATGATAGCTAATAAACTCGGTTAGTTCATCAATCGTGTCGTAGGCTTCTTCAGACTCATAACTATAGCCAAGCTTTTCAATCACATCCGTAAAGCCCATCACGCCAAGGCCAAGCGCTCGTGTAGTATTGATACTGTTGATCGCTTCTGGAATTGGAGTATCCGTAATATCACACAAGTTATCAAGCTGGCGAATTGCACTACGAGTCGCCTCTTTTAGACGATCCCAATCCCACTTTTTGGTTTCTACGTTCAAGAATGCGCTCAAATTTATACTCACCAGGTTACAAACCGAGATATTCTTTTTATCGTTCGGCAGTGTAATTTCAGTACACAGATTTGATGAGTGAATTGTGCTGGTATTATTGTTCAGCGCACGAACGTTAATACTGTCTTTCCAGGTAATCCATGGGTGGCTTGAAGCCTGTAGGCTTGTGAGAATCTGGCGCCACTGCTGACGAGCTGGTACTTTTTTGTAGTCCCGCATTTCGCCCTTTTCGGCCTTTTTAACGTAAGCTTTATATTGCTTTGAAAACTCAGCACCGTAGAGCTCAGTCAAATCTGGCGCTTCAGCTGGATCGAACATATACCAGTCTTCATCTTTTTCAACTCGTTTCATAAACTCGTCGGAAAGATAACAAGCGATATTGGCAAATCGCGTTCGGTAATATGGATCACCAGAGTTAGCTCTAAGATCAATAAACGCCGGGAAGTTAAGGTGCCAGTTTTCCATATAAATTGCCGCCGCACCTGCTTTTTTGCCTTTTCGGCTTACCGCAAAAAGCGCTGTGTCGATCATCTTCATGAACGGCAACGGGCCGGTACTAACAGTATTCGTCGTCTTCACTGGACTACCGGCCGATCGCAATTTTGTCATGCTAATACCAATGCCGCCGGTGCCTTTAGCGATCCACATCGTATCACGCACACTTTTGGCGATTGACTCCATGTCGTCTTCAACATCGATCACAAAACAATTTGATAGCTGCGGGAAAGATCCGCCAGCATTCACTCGAGTTGATCCGCCCGGGCTGTATTCCAAGCGACTCATGTGATCATAAAATTCTAGCGCAGCTTCGGTTGGATTTTTTTCATTAAAGCTAAGACCCATAGCAATACGCATCGTGGTAAACTGCGGCGTTTCGATTGCTTCACCATCCTGGCGGCGCAAGGCATAACGATTGCGATTTGTAATCACACCTAAATATTTGCTCAGCGTATCGCGCGTTGGATCAAGTGCTTTGGCAAGTTTTTTTAGATTAAACAGCTTGGAGTCTGCCATGCGCTTATCGAGCAGGCCCTCTTTAACACTCGACTTAATAAACTCAGGAAACTTATCTTCATGGAGCTGCTTTAGCTCAGCTTGCGTCTGATACTGACCAAGAATATTCTTATAAATTGTTTTTAGTAGTAGTCGTGCGGCAATCGTGTCAAAATCCGGATCATCTTTAACATTTTGCAATGCAGTATGAATTACCGCCTCGTCAAGCTCATCGCTTGTAATGCCATCGAATAGTGTTAGTTGTAGCTCGGTTGCTACCTGCACTACTTTTTGAATCTGATCTGGCAATCCTTCGCAAGCAGACACCAGCGCAAGATTTATTTTATTTGCGTCAAATAACTCACGTGTTCCGTCTCGTTTTACCACATGGATTTGGCTCATTCTTATACCCCCGCTACTTTTTATTATTTATTACACCTCTGTGTGCGTCCCTCAATGCACATACAGCCACAAAGAAGAATACCGGCGTAGCCGACCAGTTAGCTCCCCTGTGTAATGTTTGTTTTTTATGACTTGCTAAATATAGCGGTCTACCTATGACTATAGCCCCTACATATAGCTTATGCAAGGCTTTTTGGCGTTTTTCGCTTAGTAATTTTCACCACACTAAGCGTTACCTCTGTTCTTGCTATATAGTGGTTGTTTAATTTTTACAACGCTATATATAGTGTTTAAAATAAAAAAAGACGACATTGCTGTCGTGTCTTTCTATGGCGGAGGAGGGGAGATTCGAACTCCCGCTCCAGGTTTCCCCGGACTAACGATTTAGCAAACCGTCCCCTTCAGCCACTTGGGTACTCCTCCATTGTAGTCACCCCTGGTGGAATGCTGAAATAAGTATACCACAGGCAAAAACACTAGACAATACCACTGATGTTTGCTATAATATAATTATATTGTATAGATACGTTAGGAGCGGTATGAAACAAAAAATTACAATTCTTGTAAGCGTTACACTTGGGCTACTACTTGCATTAACTGTCGCTGCCACTCCCCTCTCTGCGTTTACTGGTGGTGTTTCTAATGGCGCCTCGGCTGCACGCGGTAACGATCAACCTGCCGACCTCTTTGGTAACGCCGGGATATTCTCGCAAATCACAAACGTACTATTGTTTCTCGTTGGTGCCGTAAGCGTGATTATGATTATTATTGGCGGCCTGCGCTACATACTCTCTGGCGGCGATAGCACAAACGTATCCGCTGCAAAAAATACAATTTTATATGCAATTATTGGAATCATCGTTGCCCTACTCGCCTATGCAATCGTAAACTTTGTGCTCGATGCCATTCTTCTTGAAAACGCCGGAGGCGGCGGTGGCGGTGGCGCTACAAACTTTTAATTAGTATCTAAAAATCATGGCGGAGAGAGAGGGATTCGAACCCTCGGTACCCTAGAGCACACTTGTTTTCGAGACAAGCCAGTTCAACCACTCCTGCACCTCTCCGTAACCTACCTAAATTATAGCATAAACCCACAGACTGCTTGCTCCGGACAAAAGTCAAACCGCAAAATACTTCCAAAAAATAAATAAGACACTGACCACAGTGCCTTACTATATAGATATACTCTTATGGTACACCCGACAGGATTCGAACCTATGGCCTTTGGCTCCGCAAGCCAACGCTCTATCCAGCTGAGCTACGGGTGCATAAATACGTTCGTTATTATAACAGATACAAGTAGCCAGGGCAACAACTACAGCCGCAACATTCGTACCATTTGATCAACAAAATCGAGTTTTATTTCTTGCATTGGTAGCTTTTGCCCAATCAAATCGACAATTTGCTCGCCCGATTCAACCGGAAAATAAACCGACAGCCCTGGGCGGAACCGCTTAACAGGGATTAGTAAAATTGAGTTTTCTTTACCATCATGTGTTACACCAAACGCCTTGTATTCTGCAAAATCGTAAAATTGATCGGCAATGTATAAACCCTTATTTGTAAGACGATACTCGATATCTCGCGATGGTCGAACCGACATAGCAATTAACACCGCAGCAATCGCCAGAATCAAGAAAGAAACCGTCCACGCTTTTAACACAAAGAAGTCTAACAGTATAACTCCTACCACCACAACAGCTAGACCAATATACCACACAACGTTCTTATCGGCGGCAATGTACTCCTTTGCCAACCACGTAACATCGCTTGCTGGTGCACTTGATGCCCGATTTGTATCCATAGAAACCCCGCCTGCGTTAATTGTTACACGCGGCATTGTTTGCGCTTCTTTGCTCGCAACAACTTCTGGGTTCTGCTCCGCTGCACGAGGTGTTTCATTACTATCTGTAGACATATTTTTAGTATAGCATAACGAAATATAATTAAGCATTACGTTATTTGCTTCTATTTTATGGCGGAGAGACAGGGATTCGAACCCTGGGTACGGTTGCCCGCACACACGCGTTCCAGGCGTGCACCTTCAACCACTCGGTCACCTCTCCACGCTACCTATAGTATAGCAAATATAATCCACAACATTTTACGACTGCTTATGGTTGCGGAGTTTTGATTAATACCCCTATAATAGATAGTAATGAAAAAATCCAGCCAAGCACCGGTTATTTCGCTACGCTCACTCACAAAACGCTATGGAGTGGGTGATGCTGAACATACCGTTTTAGATTCGGTAGATTTAACGGTAAAAAAAGGCGAATTTATTGCAATCATGGGGCCAAGTGGCTGCGGAAAAACCTCACTACTTAACATAATCGGCTTGCTTGATAAGCCAGACGACGGTGATTACAAATTAAATGGCAAATCGGTTGCTAAATTATCAAGCCTTGGCCGAGCTGATATTCGTAGTCAGCAAATCGGCTTTGTATTCCAAAGCTTCAATCTTGTTCCTCGCTTAACAGTTATCGAAAACGTTGCTTTGCCACTTACCTACACTGGCTATAGCCGAACCCGAAGTCTTAAAATTGCCAGCAAGATGCTTTCAACTTTTCACCTAAACGAACGTGAGTACTATATGCCGTGGCAGTTATCTGGCGGACAAACTCAGCGAGTAGCAATCGCTCGCGCCCTGGTGAATGGCCCATCAATCATCCTGGCAGATGAACCAACCGGAAACCTCGATTCAAAATCGAGCCACGTTATTATGGAAGAGCTTTCCGACATCCACAAAAAAGGCAACACGATTATTATGGTAACTCATAACCCAGCCATGACCACCTACGCCGATCGCGTAATTACCATGCTCGACGGCAAAATAGATACCGATACTCGCAATACAACCATCAGCAACTCTCGCTCATCGGCGGTTAGTAAAAAAACAACGTTGGGCGATCACAGCAAATCTACCCCAGAAAAGAAAAAAGAAAAGACAACGAAGAAAAAGGCCTAACCTACTATGAGAATTTTACTACTAAATCATATTGAAAATGCACGCGAATCGCTTCGCTCAAATCGATTGCGAACTCGCCTGACTGTACTTGGTATTACCCTTGGCGTTGCCTGCATGACGACAATTATGGCCCTTAGCTTTGGTGCAATTAAACTGGTTGATGATCAAGTTACTGCACTTGGTGGAAATATTATCGTTATTCGACCAGGAGCACCAAAAGAAAAAACCTCTATTCAAGACATAGCTGCACCCAGTAACAACGATGCCTTTAGTGTCAGTTCACTCACTGAAAAAGATTACGCAATAGCCTCAAGCGTCAAAGGCGTAGCCGAAGCCGCACCACTTATGTCGGTAAGTGGAAGCGTTAAATCTAAAGATGAAACGGTATCAGACGCAACAATTGTTGCCACGACACCATCACTCGCGACCATATCCAACCTAGAAGTTCACGATCGTGGCGGACAATTTATCGACAGCATCACCAACACCAATACTGCAGTTATTGGCAACCAGCTTTCGGTTGATCTTTTTGGAACAAATCAATCTATTGGTCAAACCTTTAAAATCCGCAACCAAACATACACCGTAATTGGCATATTAAAAGCGACAGACACAGCTGTTAATTACAATAATTTCGACATCAATAGAACTGCCATTATTAATCTTGAAAGTGGCAAAAAATTTAACGAAGGCGTAGCGCACATTCGACAAATAAACATCCGCGCCGAAAAGCCCGAACAGCTTGCAGAAATTGCCGCAAACGTAAAAAAAGCCATACAAAAACAACATGATAACGAAGAGGACTTTCGAGTACTCAGCGGCTCAGACATTTCTCGACCAACCTCAGAAATGTTCAATGCCATAAGCGCCGCTACGATTGTTATTGCCGTGGTTTCGCTTATTATTGGCGGAATCGGCATTATGAATATTATGCTTGTTAGTGTAGCTGAACGAACCAGAGAAATCGGTATTCGAAAAGCCGTTGGCGCCAGCAACCTACACATTAGTATGCAGTTTATGATTGAATCACTTGCAATGAGCCTCTCTGGCGGAATTGCCGGGTTTGTCCTTGGTTATATTGTTGCCTTCGTTGTGTCTGGAATACTCCCCTTCGGTCCTGGCTTTGCATGGTATATTCCAGCCGTAGCGCTTGCTATTTCAGTTATTATAGGAACCGCCTTCGGTATGTATCCAGCCATTCGAGCTGCTAGAAAAAACCCAATTGAAGCCTTGCGCCAGTATACCTAATCAATAGTATTGCTATAAACATATTTATATGTTATAATTAAACAATGTGGATCGTCCACACCCTCTTTTTAGAGGAAACCGGAAGGAGTTCGCGATGACCGTGAACGCCCACCCCATCAACCGTCTTCAGCTGGCGGCCGATCTGGAAAACTTCAATCGAAGCGTTCCCCGACAGCTGGAAGTGGAAGCGACCCATCGCAACCAGTCCAGTCTATCGTTTCAGATGACTGATCCGGAAGGGCCGATTCGCCCCAGGCTGGTTCTGTACAACAGCGAACACGACTGCGATTCGCGACCGCTGATCACCACGGCCAGCGATCTCGAAACGAAGACCCGAAGCGTGCGAGAGCACGAAGGGTACGTTCTGTTCTGGTACCATGACGGCACCAGCGTCATGCTGGAAGGAATCGGCCGGTTCAACAAGGGACAGCCCCTGACCTTCTACACCACGGTCGCCACCCCCGAGGGAAAGATCGAAGGAAGTGTCACCACGAGCTTCGAAAAGGAGCTCCTCGTGCCGAACGAGGTCATCGAATTCGTGAAAGCGAATGCCGAGACCATGTAAGGTCCACTACCCCGCCCACCGTGGCGGGGTTTTACTTTACCTTAATTCTTGCTTTAACTTCTCGATCAATTTTACCGGGGTTGGATCTACACCATTCAATATGGCAACATAAATACTCACAAAGTCTGCAAGAATACTTCCCCATAGCATTTGTGCAATTGGTGTAGCTCCTTGAAGGCTCACGATATTTGCTTTTGGCCGACGCCCACTTAACAACCGATCACTCACTTCAAATCGTCGCAAAATTCGTTCATGTTCAAAATTACTAATCAGATCAAAAATAACGAACGGCTTTTCAACTGGGTGACTCGCCCACCCTATAAACTCATTATGATTAAATTCTGGAAGCTCATTATAAAATGCGACGTTTTTAGCATTTTCGTTCCAACTAATTTTCCACTTATACGCCACTGGGGACATCATGTGTCCAGCATAAAATACTGGGGTTTTGCCTACACTCATTAGCGCGAGTTGCTTGGCAATATTATGATCAATCGTTACATTTGCCGCCCACTGCCGGCTTTCGCCACAAAGCCAGTCGGCATACTCTGCAATTTCGGTAAAATATTTTTGATCAATCACAGAAAAATGGCCAAGTATCTTCAGTAGCGATCGTAAGTTGTATATCATCGCCATGCGTGGCTGCAATCCAGTCGGCATTTGAATAAAGGTGGCTTGATGTTCATGTGCTTGTTCAGCCAAAACACCGCCAGACGAGATAATACTTACTTGTGCCCCACGCATACGTGCTTCATGAAGGCAAGCTACTGTCTCCTCTGTATTTCCAGAGTAACTACTGCAAATAACCAGCGTGTTTTTATTTACATATTTCGGCAACGAATATGTTCGCACCACCTCGATTTGTAGATCTGTCTCCGCTTCGAGCCAGTTTTTTACAACCAATGCCGCCAAGGCTGAACCGCCCATACCAGCGACGACAATATTCTGAATAGCCCGACCGTCGTGTTCAGGATAGACAACTGCGGGGTCATACATTACCTGCTCCCACTGCATCGCGGCAACATCTAATGCCCCCGAAGAGTCTCGTTGTGCCACTACTTTTTGGTCGTCTAACATTATGCCCTCACTTAAATATTGCTTATGTCTATAAAACTATGATACAGTATTTAGTAAAGAAATGTAATTTTTTATAGGTGGGAATATGCAAATTAATAACACAACAAACATCAGCGACGACCAAGAACTTGCCCAAGCGCTCGCAGGGGTAAATAACGACTCTCTTCCGTTCGAAGAAACCAGTCCAAAGCCAGTCATCACTCCAATGCCAGAGCCAGCTGAAACACCAACTCCCGAGCCAGCAAAATCAACTCCTCCTTCTCCAGTAGTAGATACACCTGCATTTACTACAGGTTCAGTGCCGGCACGTGGCGATCTAGACGAAGTGAAGATGGCTGCCATAAATGAGCTTCGCCCCCTTATCGACAAGCTTAATCTTCCTGCAGAAGAAAAATTTGATACCTACCTACTGCTTATCCGAACTACCGATGATAAGGAGCTTATCTCACCTGCACACGAAGTAGCCAAGAGCATCGAGGACGAATCTCGACGCGCAATGGCCTTGCTTGATATTATTAAAGAGATTGACTACCTCTCAAACAAATCAAACGAAGCTAACACAAATAAAAAATAGCACTCCATCACAATAACCCCGCTCCTCTAGCGGGGTTATTTTTATGTAAACTTTGTTGGCGCAACTGCATATTCACGCCAGCTGTCATCAGATGCTATCGGCAATAGGGGTGTCTCCGCTTGCCTAGGGTGAACTTTTTTCTTGGCAAAATCCACGCCACAAAAGTTTTCAAACTCTCTGACGATTTCTTTTGACACACCCGCCTCACCCGCTAGATACTGATCAACCTTTGCGTAACTATCGCTGTTCATACCATGATAAATCGGCGTAAGCTCTGTATCTGCCAAAAAATCTTGCCAAAAATGGTAGGCGTTTGGCTGGTTTTCAGAGCGAATATACAGATGGTGGATTGGTTGGTCTATCAGGGAATATACGCGGTATCCTGCAGCAAACAGTCGCAAGGAATGAACAACTTCCTCACCAATAAAACAAATGTTGGGCTCATACCTCACCTCTTTGCAGCGACTACCTGGGCCAAACTGTAAACCGCCCGCAGCAAATGCGCCGCGCACTGGCTCCGTAGGATTACCTAAAAGCGCTTTTCCGAAAAAAGTGGGTATTTTATTCATAAACATATCGTGCACAATAAGGCGATTGGGGTCAGAAGGAATAAACAACTCACTGCCATCAGGGTTGTAACGAAAAGCTGGTGGATATGACGAGATAATCGCGTGTTCATCATCACACGACCGCCACTGGGCAATTAACCGCTCGTCCCAGTTCGATTCAAAACGCATGTGGGAGTCGATCTGGAGATAGAAATCTTCATCAGTATATAAACTATCGCATTCCGCCCGTGCCACACCAACACCACGTGCTTCGCGCCAACTGCGCTCAATGATAGTAAACCTATTGTCATGATGATACTGCGCCACCTGACCTTCCGTCTCTGGACCATACTGGTGCACGATTGCAAAGTGAAGCCGTTCCGGTGAAGCAGCCGAAGCCAATGCCGAAGCGATTGTTTTTGGCAGTTCATCGTCTCGGTAGGCAGCAATTTCTACAAGTATGGTTTGCATCTATTAATATTGTAGCAGAGACTATCGCACTAAACTCGCTCCCAAGTGGTGGAATCTATCGTTTAGCTCGCATGCTTTGCTCGTCCGCTTTTTGGCGACGATATTTCATCAACATGGCGAGAGGAGCATTCATCCTCCTCTCCATATCGTCCAGCCTATCGTCCCAACTATCGTCATCTCTATCAGTAGATGGAAAAAAGGGCATAGGCTCATATGTTAAATATGCCAAGTCCTGCAATAACGACTGATACTTCTTATCTTCCAACACTTCCAAAGTCTCCTTGTCGTGATGAGGTGCACTCAATACAAAAGCGGCAAGCTTTTTTTTCAGACTTTCCTGTGTCTGATCTATTTCATGGCGACGATTATAATAACTTATATCAACATCCCCGATACCTCTTCCCATACTTGATGTTCTATCATACCAGGGCGGAACCGTACCGTATTGAATCTCACCATTCACCACTTTATGTATCCTATTAGTCCAAAAATACTCCCCGGTAACTTTTGCTTCAGGTATTGCCCTGTGTATCAGTTCGGCTGCAATCGCAAGCGTGGCGCCACTATTCTTTACTTCATCTAAGACAAGAACCTCTTTGCCGTCTAATCTTGTTGGAAGTTTCCATACCTCTTCTTGCCAATTCTCTTCAGTTAAATCACCTTCAACAAAGTACGCACGGATTCTAGCAATTTCTTCATCGCTCACAACACTAAAGTCAAGCGTTTTTTGAGTAGACTCCTCCGCCTCTTGTATCGACATCCCCATGCGCTGAAGCCAGTCAATTCTATCAATATTCAAAAAGTCAAATTCCGGCATTTTTGCGCCTTCTTTTGCATACATTTCCCAAAATGTTTCAGCTACCGCTTTCAGGGGACGGCCAGATTTGTCTAGAGCTATCACTACATCCGGAGCAGAAGCGGCCTCTTTCTCCCCATCTCCAACAGCAAGCTCTCGTTCTGGAATCGTACCATCAAGTATCGCCACAAGTCGATCTGCGTCCTGAACAAGTAGTTGACGTACGTAGTCCGAGTCGTACGAATATTTCCCGAAAACGGGAAGTCCTTCTCGGTTTAGTATTTCATAGTTCTCTGGAACACGAGCGAAAAGCTTATCAAACCTTTCTACTTCTTTTTTCGAAAGTGGCGCATCGTCCATTCTGGGCATATTTTTACCTTCTATAAAGTTTTTGTTTATTTTAGTAAATTATAATTAAATACTATCATATTATTTACTTTATGTCAATCTTTCATTTTTTATGTTAATATTTATAAGAATTTTATTGACAAGTATCGTATATTGTATTATAGTAATAAGGTTACCTATTGCGAGATGGGGAAGTAAATGAAAAAGATCAATCTCAGGGTGGTTCAGCCGACAGAGCAACCATTCTACGAGATGCCGCACATCGATGCAAAGAAAATTGATATTTTTTGTACAATCGATGAGCAGGTCTGCCTGGTCAGTTTTATACATATCAGGCATGTAGACCCTAACTGGTCAACGCGTGCTCAACTTGCACGAGTTGAAGGGAGGGCGATCGTAACATTTGACAACAGAAAGGATGAATACGAGGCCGTAGCTGTCTATAAAGTCGGATACACCGACGATCAGAACGGAGCAGTCACCATCTACAAGGAAGTCTAACCCCGGCAATAGAACACCCCTCTTTATCTCAAAAGAGGGGGTTTTACTATGTATAAATATAAAATCGCCCCTATTACGAGGCGATTTCGCAATCAAGTGAGATTTAGGTCTACATCATCCCCATGCCAGGCATGCCGCCACCCATTGCAGGCGCATCCATCTCTTTTTCTGGAATATCAACTACCAGCGCCCCCATAGTTGCTGCAGTCGAGGCGATCGATACAGAGTTCTGTACAGCCTCTTTTGTGACGCGCGCAGGGTCAATCACACCTGCCCTCTTTACATCAACCAAGCCTTTTTCTGGGGTCATCACATTAATACCCTGACCAGCCTTGGCAGCTTCTACCTGTGCAAGCAGTGCCTCACTATTAAGCCCTGCGTTCTTCATAATCTGCACAAATGGCTGCTT
>CAZENS010000003.1:39794-50086 GCA_964513905.1 uncultured Candidatus Saccharibacteria bacterium
ACCGCCTCTTGGCGATTAACATCCGTAATAAACAGCGCGCTGGTAAAGCCGCGGTCCAGGCTAAAGCCTTCGACCACTTCGCTCTCCATTTCAAGCCCCTGGCCAGCTTCGACAGTTACCACGCCATCTTTGCCAATCTTTTCAATCACACCAGCAATCAGCTCACCAATGTCGCGACTCCCCGCTGAAATAGTCGCCACTTCGGCTACACGCTCTTTTTTGCCTTCGATACTTTCGGCCAGCTTATCGAGTTCTTTTACTACCTGACGACCCGCTTCTTCGATGCCTTTTCGCAGTTCTTGTGGATTGTGCCCTGCAGCAATCAGGCGATTAGCCTCTTTTAGAATGTTGTACGTTAGCACGGTCACGGTAGTCGTACCGTCGCCTGCTACCTTGTTGAGTTTAGTGGCTGCTTGCTTGATCAGTTCAGCACCGACTTTATAGCCCAATGTTTCGTCGTCGTTCTCTGGGAGCTCGACGCTCTCTGCCACTGTTACACCGTCATGCGTCACGGTTGGGCCACCGTAGCTTTTAGCAATTACTACATTGCCACCTTTTGGACCATAGGTTACACGTACGGCGTCGTAAAGCGCCTTTGCACCGCCCAACACTCGAGCTCGCGCATCATCATCGTAAAAAACTTTTTTAGCCATAAATCATCTCCTCTTTTCTTATACCGTTGCTAGAATATCGTCTTCTTTAACAATCAGATATTCCACGTCGTTAATTTTTAACTCGGTTGTAGAATATTCCTTATAGACAATCTTGTCGCCGACCTTTACTTGTTTTGCATCTGGGCCAACCGCTACAACTTCAGCCACAACTGGCTTTTCCTTGGAACTATCCGGTAAATATAATCCACTCGCTGTCTTTTCTTGTGCTTTTTCTCGCACTGCAACGACACGATCACTTAGGGGTTTTACTACAGAACTCATTAATTTTCCTCCGTTTCGTTACTATTGTACTCCTATTGTAACGAAGAAAATTAGCACTTGCAAGTGTGGAGTGCTAGATATTGACTGCCACTTCTTAGGCAATTGACTCATGATGTATTTTATAGTATGATTGGCCAAAGTCAGTCCTGACTTTGTAGCAAAAGCAGTTGATTTGCTGCCCTGCCTTCTATAACTAGGAGCCATGATGATTACCGTTGCCTATCTTGATCGGATCACGAGTGAAGCCAATCGAGCAGCCTGGCGCAATCCGTCATCCGACATCGGATACGAAATGCGCCTTCAGGGAAAGCTTCTGCATGACATTCCGTCGATGCTGATAAAGAACCGACTGTACGTCGAGAACAGCGCCACCAGGAAGCTTTGTGAGATCATCTCACTCCAGCAGCTGCTTGAGCGGCTCGACAAGATGAACTGCTCCATCCGCTACACGTAGCCTAGGCTACACACCCACGTCACAAGGCGTGGGTTTTCTATTTCTCTAATAGCCCTCGGACGACCTTTGCATCATTCCAGGGAAGCTTCTTTCCGTTCACAATTCTATATTGCTCGTGGCCCATGCCGGTAATCAAAATAGTGTCACCGCGCTTAGCAATAGATATTGCCTTTTCTATCGCCTCTCTTCTGTCGGCAATTTCATCAGTCTTTGCTGTAGCTTTCTCTTTTGCAATGCCCTTGAGTATGTCTTTTCTAATTTTTTCCGGGTCCTCGTTGTAGCTTTCTTCGTCGGTAAGAATGATTCTATCTGCCTGTTGCGCAGCAATGCCACCCATAATTGGGCGTTTAGACTTATCCCTGTCACCACAGGCGCCAAATACCAATATTACTCGATTTTTTGTAATTTTTCGTGCCGTGTTTAGTAATTTTTCGAGCGCATCAGGCGTGTGCGCATAATCAACAATAATTTCATAACCGTGTTTGTTCTCAATCCGCTCAAAACGACCAGGAATCCCTTCAAGCTCAGCTACACCAGCAACTATGTCGTCCACGTTTACACCCAGCAAGTAGCAAATTGTAGCGGCTGCAGTCATATTTGCGATGTTATATTCACCCGGCAAATACGTTGCCAACGCTACTTTTGTTTGATGATCGAACGTAACTTTAGCCTCGCTGCCCTTTTTATACAGTTTTACTTTTTCAATTTTCGCCTCAGACTCTTCGTGTGTGCCGTACGTCATTTTTTGCTCACCAGCAGAAAACTTATTAAAGAAAGTAAACCATTCATCATCGCGATTCAGAACAATATACCTAGGTTCTTGCGAAAACAAAAGTGATTTTGCCTGGGCATAATTATCCATTGTCTTATGATAGTCAAGGTGATCTTGCGTTAAGTTTGTCATTACGGCCGCCTCTATTGGAACACCGTCTAGCTTATGCTGATCAAGTGCATGGCTTGTAATCTCTAAAACGACAAAATCTACCTTTGCGTGTTTTGCCGACAAAAAGAAGTGCTGCATTCTAGCGGTAGTTGCAACCGTAGCGTTTAGGTCATTCAGGTTTGATTCTCCAGCTATCTCAATCACTGCAGTTGTAAACATGGCCGTTTTATACCCTGCCTGCTTAAGAATTTCATTGACATAACAAGCAGTTGTCGTCTTTCCATTCGTTCCCGTTACAGCAATAACGCGCAGATTTTTTGCCGGATGGCCATATCGTGCCGATACCGCACGAACTCGCGCCTTACGATATGTCTCTTCTAGCGAACGCACCGTTTTTTTTGGCAACGTGCGACGCACCCCTCTTACAAGCCTCTCTTTCATACTTTCATTATACGTGAGATTCAGTCCCGTTACTAGATTAAATCTGATATAATTACACTATAATGAAGGTTTTGGGTATCGAGAGTAGCTGCGACGAGACAGCCGCTGCCGTCGTTGAGGATGGCGAGCAGCTGTTGAGTAATGTTGTATATTCACAGGTTGATATTCATGCACGCTACGGTGGAGTTGTTCCAGAGATCGCCGCACGAAACCACCTAGAGGTTATCAACCCAGTCGTAGCACAAGCGCTCTCTGAAGCAAAAGTATCATGGGATTCTATTGACGCAATTGCAGTCACATACGCCCCGGGACTCTCTGGCTCACTCCTAATTGGGTCTCTTGCCGCAAAAACGCTTGCCTATCTATATCAAAAACCGCTATACGCAATTCACCATGTTGAAGCACACGTGTACGCAAATTTTATTACCAAACAAGCCGATTCGCTATCTTTTTCTTTACCAAAAAGCCAACCCAGCTTTCCTTTACTTGCGCTCATCGTCTCTGGTGGTCATACACAGCTTGTTTTATTTCGTGATCATGGCGACTATACACTGTTAGGTCAAACACGCGATGATGCCGTCGGCGAAGCATTTGATAAAGTAGCAAAAATCCTCGGCCTCCCCTACCCTGGCGGCCCATCGATCACAGCCGCTGCCGTTCACGGCAACTCGCACAAATACCCGCTACCTAAAGCAAAGCTATCTTCGTCATACGACTTTTCATTCAGTGGCCTTAAGACAGCCGTTCTGCGGGCTGTTCAGGCAGAAGTAGGCGTAGACTTCACCTACCCTTCCCACAAGCTTCCTGCGCGCTTAGATGATGTTCTACGCAATGATTTTGCCGCTAGCTTTCAACGTATCGCAATAGAAACACTCGTAGATAAAACCGAGAAAGCCTATGTCGAGCACTCCCCTGCGTCGGTTGTGATTGCCGGCGGTGTTGCCGCAAACAAGGAGCTACGCCAGCAGCTAACAACTAGACTACCGATCGATATCCAGTATGCCCCAATCGAACTTTGCACAGATAACGCGGCGATGATCGCCACGCTCGGCTACTACGAATCTCTTCGCCGTCCGCCCGACCCCGCCCTAGCTCTCGATATTAAACCAAGCTTAAGTATGGCGTTTTAGCCAAGGATTTTTCACATGAAAATACATTTTTTACAATCAACTGCCTGGCAAACCTTTCAAGAAAGTCTCGGCCGAAAAGTGTTTTTACGAGAAGGCGAAGGTTGGCACTACCGAGCAATTTTAGAGCCAGGAACGCGACTTGCCCCTTCTCGCTTATATTGCCCGTACGGACCTACCGCAACGGACCTACGGACACTCGGTACCGCAATCGAATCACTGAAGGCACTTGCAAAAAGCCTGGATGTTACCTTTGTTAGAATTCAGCCACTTGGATTCGATAGGGAAAAATTTTCACATGAAAAATTTGGTCTAAAGAAGATCCAATACAGCCAGCCTTCCGATACGTGGTGTATTGACCTTACACAAGAATCTAGCGAAATCGTAGCAAATATGAAGCAAAATAACCGTAGTATTTACCGAAACTACCACAAGAAAGGCTTAAGCTACCGATCCAGTATCGACCCAGATGAGATCAAACATCTACTTGCCTTGCTTCATAAAACAGCTGAGAAAAACAATATTTCTGTCCACGATGATACCTACCTTACTACACAGGCAAAAGTTCTCATTCCCAATAATTCAGCTACACTTCACTTTATAGAGTACGAATCGGAGATTATTGCTGCAGCCATGACATACAATTCCGACGATACCTGCTACTACGCTCATGCCAGCGCTAGTTATAAACACAATAAATTAGCGCCAAGTACCGCTTTAGTTGCAGAAATTATCCTCCGTGCAAAGGATAATGGGCGCAAAGTTTGTGATCTTTATGGCATTACCACATCAACCGACCCCACTCACCCATGGGCAGGCTTTACAAAATTTAAAAAATCGTTTGGCGGCCACCTCGTTCACCTATCCGACACCTACGACCTACCGATGAAATCACGAGCATACACAACCTACAGCCTCGTCAAGCAATCACATAGCCTATCTCGCCGCCTTCGAAAACTGATTTAAGTTTATTGATGACAGATTAAATGGTATACTAATCATAAATAATCTAGTTATATGGACTAGTTTTCACGTGAAAAATTAACCAAAAGGCGTATCATGACACAACTTGCAAAATCTTACATACCCGGCAATTACGAAAAAAACATCTACTCGATGTGGGAAAAGGGCGAGGCCTTTGAGCCAAAGGGAGTGGGGGAGCCATTTAGTATTGTAATGCCGCCACCAAATGCTAACGGCAATCTTCATATGGGGCATGCACTTATCGTCAACTATCAAGACATGCTCGTGCGTTTCCATAGAATGCACGGCAAAGACGCAATTTATCTACCTGGAGCAGACCATGCTGGCTTTGAGACATGGGTTGTTTATGAACGAACCTTATCAGAGAAGGGGAAGAACCGTTTCGACTTTTCACGTGAACAATTGTACAGTCAGGTGTGGAATTTTGTAGATGAGCAACGCGGAAACATGGAGCAACAGCTTCGAGCACTTGGTGCCGGTGCCAGCTGGAAAAACCTTACCTTTACCCTTGATAAAAAAGTAGTTTCAACAGTTCACGAAACATTTAAACAGCTTTGGGAGGATGGCCTCGTCTACCGAGGAGAACGAATTGTAAACTACAGTACAAAATATCAGACAAGTTATTCAGATATCGAGGTAAACTACAAAAACGAAAAAGGCACCTTGTGGAGCATTGCGTATCCGCTTTTGGATAGAGTAGGGGAGATTGTCATTGCAACCACTCGCCCCGAAACCATGCTTGGCGACGTTGCAGTTGCGGTTCACCCAGAAGACAAGCGATATAAAGATCTAATCGGAACAAAAGTACAACTTCCGCTGGTGGATAGAGAAATCCCAATTATTGCTGATGACTATGTTGACCCAGAGTTTGGTACCGGTGCAGTAAAAATTACTCCAGCACATGATCCAAACGACTTTGAAGTAGGAAATCGACACAACCTTGAACGTCTGCAGGTTATTAACTTTGATGGAAAAATGACAAATGTGCCATCAAACTACGAGGGACTGAGTGTTGAGGATGCTCGTAAAAAAGTACTTGCTGCACTTCAGGCGCTTGAGCTTCGCAGGGGTGAAAAAGAAATTGAGCATACGGTTGGATACGACTATAAGAGCGGACTCCCAATTCAGCCACTCATTAAAGATCAGTGGTTTATTAAAGTAAAACCCCTTGCAAAACGTGCAATAGAGGTGTTAAAAAAAGGTGAGATTCGCTTTACTCCAGAAAATAAACGCGACGTTCTAATTGAATATTTAAAAAATCTACGAGATTGGAATATTAGTCGCCAAATTCCATGGGGAATTCCAATTCCGGCGTTTGTTAATGAAGCTGATTCAGAGGATTGGATATTTGATACTCGTGTAGATGAAAAAACCATCAAAAAAGATGGTAAGACGTATTTACGCGAAGAGGATACTTTCGATACATGGTTTAGTAGCGGCCAGTGGCCTTTTATTACCACAGATGCGCTCGAAGAGGGGAGCGAGCTAAGCAAGTACTATCCAACCAACCTTATGGGTACGGGTGCAGATATATTATTCCAGTGGATCTCTCGAATGATTATGCTTGGTCTGTACCGAACAGATAGGATTCCATTCAAGGATGTCTACTTCAACGGCCTTGTGCTTGATGAGCAGGGCCAAAAAATGAGTAAAAGCAAGGGTAATGTTGTAAACCCGATGGAAATTATCGAAAAGTATGGCTCTGATGCACTCCGACTAGGTATTGTTGCTAGTCGCTCAGCCGCTCAGAATCAAGCTCTATCAATTAGCAAGATTATTGCGGGAAGAAACTTTTGCAATAAACTATGGAATATTTCACGGTTTATATCAGACAAACTCGGTACGGCGTTCGTACCAACAAACACGTCTCAGGCAGCAAATCTAGCAGATCACTGGATTATTAATCAGCTGAATACTGCGAGTCAAACTATTGAAGAACACATGGCCGCCTACAGATTCGCAGAGGCCACTGAAACACTCTATCACACCATTTGGGATGATGTTGCAGATTGGTATATTGAGGCCAGCAAAGTACAAAGTAATCCGAATCTTCTTGCGTGGGTGCTTGAAACGTCACTTCGCCTGAGTCATCCGTTTGCTCCGTTTGTTACAGAAACAATCTGGCAAACACTACCGTGGACTGACTCGCTCCTCGCGGCAGAAGATTGGCCGCTTAAACTACAGTCGGACGACATCTCGTCTGGTCAATTTACACGTATTCAAGATCTAGTAAGCGAAGCCCGATACGTTACAAGCGAGCTACCTGGCAACAAGCGATATGCACTTCTTTTCCAAAACGATTCTCTTATCGAGGAAAATGCACCACTCATAAAGCACCTGGCAAAGCTCAGCGATATTGCTGAAGTCGATCAACCTCGCGGTCTTCGACTAGCGGCAAGCAATAGGGAAGCCTGGCTGGATATTGATGAAGATACGCTTTATGAGCACCAATCAAATCTTGAAGTGCGACTTGCGGAAACAAGGGTGCACCACAAAAAGCTCGAAGGTCGCCTTCAAAACAAAAACTATATCAAAAAAGCCCCTGCCCATCTTGTAGAAGAAACTAAGCAAGAGCTTGAAGATACTGCCAAGCTAATCGAACGGCTCGTGCGAGAACTGAGCGTCTTATCGTAGCTAGCTATGCTGGCTGATAAAAATACGCTTGACCGCTTTTTCTAAATTTACCAGAGGTCTTCTTTTGATTTCGATTCTTCATCTGATCACGCGGGTCGGGTGTAGCAATACGCGCCTGTCGCTTGCTAACCTTTGTATGCTCACCGTGAACGTGCAGTTCAGGGAAAAGACCCTTGCCTTCAGCATCTGTACGAGCCTCTATAGATAAGGCTGCGATTGAAGCCCTGTCAATTTGCGAATCATGTATCAGCACACCCATGGTTGTGCTTAATGCAATCGACGCCATAATCATTCGTATTCCAGTTTCTGTCATTCTTCTTTGTTTGTTTTTGGTTAGTGATTATGTACATATTAGCATAAGCTTTACATTTTGTCAATATTCTTTATTTATGGTGATAGGGGCCACCCCTGGCAATCTCTTGCGCTCGGTACAATTGTTCAATCAAAATTAATCGTACCAACATATGCGGAAACACCATGCCTGACAGAGAAATAACGCTATCTGCCCGCTGGATAACACTATCATCCACGCCGTAGGCTCCGCCAATAATAATCGTGATTGGCTTTTGGGCGCTTATACGCTCAAGATATTGAGAAAATTCAACTGAAGACGTGCTTTTACCTTTTTCATCCAATAAAATAACATATTCGCTTGATTTGATGTGTCGCAATATATCTTTAGATTCGTTTTCGCGCGCCTCTACGCCATTCTTTTCTGAGTATGGTAAAAGTATCCACTGAACATCAAAAGGGGAGCGTAGCCGCTTCTGGTAGCGCTCTAGGCCATCCTTTATCCATGCGTCGTGCTTTTTTCCTATGGCTATTATTCGAATCATAGTAGGAGTAATGTTTGTGCTGTCTTAGCTAACGCATCGGAACTTGGGGCGGATGCGCTATTTGGCGTTCCGTTATACTCCGAGACGTTATTAAACGGAATCAGATGAACATGTGCGTGCGGAACATCCACACCCACCACCTGTACACCTACATATGACACCTGTAGCGTTTCACGAAGGTGGCGAGCGATTTTACGAGCAGTTAACATCAGCGCAGCATAGTCTTCATCAGCCAGATCCCATACAAATTCTACCGGCTTTTTAGGAATAACCAGAGTGTGTCCGTGTGTAATCGGATTAATATCTAAAAAAGCGTAAACTTTATCATCTTCATATATTTTATGCGATGGAATTTCTCCATCTATAATTTTAGAAAAAATCGTCTTTGTCATATAAGCCAGTATAGCAATATCTACTTACACTGTGCGACATTACCACACTCTATACATTGACTTTTTTATAATTATGTGGTTACTTAATCGTACATAGGTTACTGTAGTCAATGAAAGTTGCTATCTTCTCATTCTCGCTAGAATGCACGGATACGAGCTTTCATTACCAAATGAAGGCTCCGTAGTTTAAAAGAGCTATTGCCCTACGAGTCTTTGCGACGAGAACTAGAGCTACATGCCTTTAGATCTTTCGCAAAGGCTGGTAGCGCGCCAAAAAGCTACCAGTTCTTTGTTCAGAAAAATCCACGAATTTGGTATCTCAACCCAGGTTTAGCGGGAGTTTCAACACCCGCCTAAGCTTAAGCCGATCGAAGAAGGGGAGCGTAATGAATAAATCACGGAACAACAATCGTCAGCCTGAAGATGAGCTTCTTGTTGAGTTTAAGTCGCTCATCCCGAAGATTACAGCGCTTGGCAGCCATCTTTATATCGGCAAAAGTCGAGTCAGGTGGCACGGAGTTATCTCTGTTCATTTCACTCCGGAAGGCCTTATCAGGCTGAAGGAAGAAATTCGTCTTGAAGAACAGCTAAACCTCGCCAAACAACGCGAGGTCCAACCCGTAAAAGACCAGAGAAGCAGGGAGGCCAAAGCCGCTGAAATGGGACTGCCTCAGCATGTTGAAATTCGTCGGAACACCAAGGATTCGACCGACTGCAGCAATGGCTGGGTGATTCAGCCTAATGGCGTGGATCGTCGAGAAGATCGAATCCATAACAAGACTTCTCGTAAAGCTGCACGCGCCGGAGAGGGTAATCTTTTCTGGCGACAGATTCTACCGGGTGAACTGGTTCTTGAATGGAGTAAGGCTAACGCGACTGCTCCTCACAAATTCAAGATACTCCATCGGCCAGAAAAGCTAACCGAGGCGCAAATCAATCGTGTTCTTGAAATCCAAGGGCAGATCGAAACCGACTGGATTGAGCGGCATGGCCAACCCATCTGGTACGGATGGGGCCTTGGTGAGCCAAACAGCCATCATCTTGGAGACAACTCTGTTGACAGAAAGGAGCCCTGAGCAGCTAACTGATAAACTACGAAGGTGAAGTCGTCCGACTTCATAGTCATGCATTCAGTTCAGTGTGAGTTTTATATAGAACTCCGCTCAACTAGAATACACTGACCAGCGGCCCTCTCGAGCTGAATCTTTGCCACACCGACAAAGAGATTCGAGAATCACACCCTAACCAATACTTAGAAACTGCGGTAAACCCACAGAAGAAAAGATTGGTTGGGGTGTTTTCTACTTTTTACATAAAATAAACCTCGCGTTGTGTATGGCGAGGTTAATTATACGATCATATGGCGGAGAGAGAGGGATTCGAACCCTCGGTACGTTTTACCGCACGCCGGTTTTCAAGACCGGTACCTTCAACCACTCGGTCATCTCTCCAATAATCTTTGACCACTATACCACATTTATTTTTTATCTGCCAACGGCTGATACGCCAGAGCAATATACCCATCAACAGAATAGCCAGCACCACTTACGCAATTAATGGCCGCTGACATCGTTGCACCTGTCGTGATTATGTCATCTAGGATAAA
>CAZENS010000003.1:50186-51857 GCA_964513905.1 uncultured Candidatus Saccharibacteria bacterium
CGAATGTGATTAAATTTCATATTATCAATCACATCCTTCACAGCTCCATCACGCTTTGCGAGAATAATTTGCCGACGATTCAGAGCACCACACAAAGGATTCCTACAGTTACTTGCTGTAAATTTATTGCAAAGAACGCACGTTAGTGGAGGTGTAAATTGTATGTTATTTTTACAACATATACATATCTCGCGACCTATTTTTCCACACAAAATACAGTAGTGCGGGGCGATATATGAAAGTGTTGAATCAATCATTGTATTATTTACATTTTGACTGGTTATGCTATTGATTATACAATGCTCTTTGTTATACTAAAAGAGACTATTTGTTGAGAAGACCTTATAGGAAGTGGAGGAAAAAATGGCCCGTAAACAAAACGATGATTTGCTAATCGAGGACGATCTAGCTGCAGCTTTCTTTGTAGATGGAGATCAGTCACAGTCAGTAGTAAATCAAGAGCAACAAGCAGACATTAACGACCAAGAAGATCCGGAAGATGAGTTTCCAGGTCAGCTAGCGGTTGATGTGTATGAAACCGAAGGTGAGCTTGTTATTAAAGCACGCACAGCTGGTGTTAATAAAGATGACCTAGATGTTAGTATTAGCGAGGGAATTCTAACAATCAGCGGTACACTTAGCAGCGGGGATGATACCGACGCAAACAACTGGCATATCCAAGAGTGTTATTGGGGTGAGTTCAGCCGAACGCTAGCGCTACCAGTACCGGTAAAGGAAGATGAAGCTAAGGCAGCACTAAAAGATGGTGTTCTTACAATCAGCTTCCCTAAAGTACAGCAAGAGCAGGCTAAGAAAATTCAGATTATGTAGTGTAACACAGCACACCACTAGAAGATCGTCCACATGGACGATCTTCTTTTTTATATATCAACACCTCGCTAAAACCGTTTGCCAACTAAAAAAGCCCCCAGAAGAGGAGGCTTTTTTACTTTTACTGCCTATTGGTTGGCTGCAAATTGTCCAACAAAGAAGTTGACAACAGCATACGCAAGAATTGCTACGATGATACCAACGATTGCATACAAAATGGTGTTTTTTGCTGCGGTAACCTGGCCCTGATCTCCGCCAGAAACAACATACCGAATACCTCCAACAATCAGCATAATAACGCTAACTGCACCGATGATAAAGAGAAGAACGTCGGTAATACGCTTAAACATACCTTCGTCGCCGTCTAATTGCTCTGGCTGGTCATTACCTCGTGCTGAAGATGCTCCAGATGTAATACTTAGGTCGTCTTGCGCCATAACAGGCTGCTGCAACGCTGACTCTACCGCAAGTGTAGTAACTGCACCGCTAAACATTAGAAGCGCCGCTAGTGGTACACTTTGTAGAATTGTTTTTAATTTATTTTTCATTTCTTATCCTTTCTTACCTGAATAATCAGTTTCCATCATTATACAATAAATTTACCGTGAAATGCTAGTACTTTCCTTTTTACTAGTTTGTAAAACTTCCTATGACGAAGTTTACAATTGCGTACGCAAGAATCGCCACAATCAACCCAATAACAGCATATAAGATTGTGTCTTTAGCAGCTTTTGCTTTACCCGGATCACCAGCTGAAGCTGCGTACATAATTCCGCCTATAACGATCGCGATAACCGCTACGATGCCCAACAGGAACAGCAATACATTGGTCACGGTTGA
>CAZENS010000004.1:0-3826 GCA_964513905.1 uncultured Candidatus Saccharibacteria bacterium
TGCCACTGCTAATTTGTGGAGACATTGGCCTGTCTTGCAAGAAGTTCGTACCTGAAATTGTTACCTGAGTGCCTCCGGCTGTAGGGCCACTTGTAGGACTAATAGATGAAATTGTGGGTACTGGTGCCTGGTAGGTGTACGCATTTGACTTAACGACAGAGGTTCCATCGGGATTTTTAACATAGACATGGACGATACCTGGTGCCTGGGCAGGCGTGGTTGCGGTGATACTTGTCGAGCTATTATAGATAATACTTGTTGCAGGAATTCCGCCAAACTCAACTGCAAGTAGATTGTCTGGTGTACTGATTGACGTAGGTGTCCATCGATCTATGAGTGTGCCATCGCCAACACGACCGAATCCATTATTACCCCAGCAGGCAATTTGTCCACTGTTTCTTTCGGCACAAGTTGTATGCCAGCCGGTATTTATCTTTGTGATGGTTCCCTGAACTAGGTTAGCCGATCCTTGCCACATCGAGACTGGTGCGTTGCGCGGATCGTTCGTATTGATGCCAAGCGCCCCCTCGTTGTTAATGCCCCAGCAGGCACTATGATTATCTGTTGTGACCGCACAAGATATCTCGCCGCCCAGTTCGAGTGATTGGATATTTTTTCCACTCAGTGCTCCAGTTGTACTAACGGCTCGAGGGGTATTATTGTTGTTCCAGTCAACACCATTACCGATCTGCCCATTGGCATTATATCCCCAGCAGTAGGCTCTTTGGTTGCTTGCTATGGCACACGCGTGGCTACCGCCAACGGCAATCTGGGTGACGGTATTGGTGCCGATGTCTCCCTTTGTAATGGGCATAGGGTATGAGGCGTCGTTATTGTTGCCAGTTCCCAATGCTCCTGCTAAACCCCTTCCGGTACAAGCGGTAGTACCATCTGTCGCCAAGAAGCAGGTTAGCTCTCGCCCGGTTGAAACCTGTTCGATGTTCTTACCTCTTAAGACGGGGTACACCGGGTTGAAGATTGTTCCGCCAATTCTTCCTTCGTGTTGGCCAGTTGGAACGTTTTTGTTTGTAGTGGTGTTATCGCCGATTTTTCCGTATTGGTTATCACCCCAGCAGAAGGCTCGCGGACTAGTGCCGCTTGTTACTGCACAAGTATGTCCATTGGCGTCATTCTCGGTCCAGCCGGCTGAAATTTGGCTAAAATTACGGCCCCCAGAAACCGCAACGGGAGTGTAGCTATTTACATTGGCGCCGTTTCCAAGTTGTCCTGCGCCATTTTTACCCCAACAAAATGCGTTGTTCCCAGAGGTATCCGAAGTTAATGCGCACGTGTGGTAGCCGCCCGCTTGAATGCTAACAATTGTTTTTCCACTCAATAGGCCAGCAGTAGAGACGGGAATAGGGGTGCGTGATCCTGTAGTATTGCCGTTGCCAAGCTGACCATAAGTATTATTTCCCCAACAATATGCCTTATCATCTGGACCAATTGCACACGAGTGGTCGTGCCCTACGCTAACTTCACGTAAATTAAAGTAGTTGCTAAAATTTGTGCCTGTGATAGTAACGTTTGTGCCGCCAGCGGTTGGACCATTGGCCGGGGATACGCTAGTGATTGTTGGTTGCAAGGTAGCTGCAGAGGCGGATTGTATAAAGTTAAGTTGTGTAACTGGAGAAAATCCGGCAATGACTGCACATATAAAAATATAAAGGGGGTAGAAGGTATTTTTCCCCTGTCGATAAGCGTATTCTAGCTTATGAAGTACTGTATGAATCTTTACTCTCACCGTTCACCTAACCTTATCCAGGCAATAGACTCATTATATTTTTCCCCACGTCCCTATCTAAAAGTATGACTTCTGAAGAGTATAACTATTTTAATGAAAAAACACAAGCTTAAACCGTACAAGCAGAAGGTTTTGGCCGACTCACTTGGTGTTTGTCGGTATATATCTTGCGTGCTATAATAAAGCTAATGATTTTATTAGATAGGGTAACAAAAACATATGGCAAAACGAATAAGCCAGCTTTAAATCGCGTTAGTTTGCATATCGATCCAAAAGAATTTGTTATTTTGGTGGGAACCAGCGGTGCAGGAAAGAGTACACTCTTAAAACTACTCACGCGAGAAGAAAAACCTTCGAGCGGAAAAATTGTAGTTGGTGGAATCGACTACGATACGCTAAAAGATAAACACATTCCACTTTTGCGCCGAAAGATTGGCGTGGTGTTTCAGGATTTTAAGTTGTTGCCACAGCGTACTGTGTTCGAAAACGTTGCGTTTGCGCTAGAAATTGCCGGAATGACAAACCGTGAAATTAAAACTACGGTACCAAAGGTAATTGAACTGGTTGGTCTAAAAGGAAAAGAGAAGAGTTTTCCGGCGCAACTATCTGGTGGTGAGCGGCAACGTGTGGCGATTGCCAGGGCGATTGTTCGTCAGCCTAAGATTTTAATTGCCGATGAGCCGACCGGAAATCTCGACCCAAAGCACAGCTGGGATATTGTTAAGCTGCTCGAAAAAATTAATCAGTACGGCACAACAGTACTGCTTACAACGCATAATGTTGAGATTGTTAATAAGCTCAAACGACGCGTAGTTGTGCTAGATCATGGCAAGATTACAAGCGACCAAGTGCAGGGGAGTTATCGACAGTGAAACGAAGCAAAAAACTGACTGCTAAAGAATTTGCTCTTCAAAAGCGCAAGCGACGCCAGTGGCTTACATTTGTAAGAATGTGCCGATATGGTGTAAATAACTTTAGCAGGAATGTGTGGCTTACTGTTGCCGCCACAGCAATGATGACGTTAACACTTCTTGTTATTATGCTTTCGTTTACGGCTCGAAATGTACTGCTCGATAGCGTTGAGCAAATTCGAGACAAGGTAACGATGTCGATGTATGTTCAGTACGATACCAAAGAGGGCGACATTACAAAGGCTCAGCAAGCGATAGAACGCCTAAGCGGTGTAAGTAAGGTTACGTATATTTCTCCGGCAGAATACAAGGAAGAGTATCGAGAAGCCAAGAAGAATGATTCTCGTGCGCTTGATGCACTGAAGCTCGCAGATGTAAAATTCCCAGGAGTTTTCCGTGTAAATATGGAAGATATTAATAATACAGCCGTACTAGATGAGTACGTAAAAAATAACGAGCATTACAAAAAGATTGCAGACAAAAATCGAGAGCCGTCGTTTGCCGGAGAAAAACGTGCCGCCATCGAGAACATTGGGCGATGGGTCGGCTTTGCAGAGAGAATTGGTTTGTTTTTAAGTGTTCTGCTTGCGATTATTTCTTCTCTGATTGTGTTTAATACAATTCGTATGGCCATTTTTAATCGCAAAGAAGAAATCACCATGATGAAATTAATCGGTGCCGATAAAGGATTTATTCGTGGCCCGTTCGTAGTAGAGGCAATTGTGTACGGCCTGATCGCCGCTATTATTGCCACAGCCCTTGGTATCGCGTTACTTGTTGGTGTGCGCTCTAGTTTGGAGACGTATGGAATTCTGGTCCAGCCAACACTTAATTTCGTGACGCTATATATTGGATTCGTGTTGCTCGCAATGATTGTCCTGGGCGCGATTATCGGTGTCGTATCATCGCTGTTCGCAACAAGGCGATACCTAAAAATATAAATAGTATTGAACAATAATTTGCATTATTGACAATTTATGTTGCTTATGCTATTCTGAATGATAGTTATGCAACAAAAAATAAAAACAATTGTTAATAAGAGTCATTATCGCATTGGTGCGGTGAGGTTATTTTGTGTAATCGTAGCTTTAATGATTTTGTCTAGTATTGTAACGATTTCGGGACGATATGTTTTAGCAGATAGTCGATTTGATGGTCAGATACGATCGGT
>CAZENS010000004.1:3926-9672 GCA_964513905.1 uncultured Candidatus Saccharibacteria bacterium
GAACAGATTAGTATAAAAGAGAAAGAGCAGCAGAAGTTAATCGAGGAGACACGCGGTGAAGAGCAGCGGTATCGTCAGTTGGCAGAGACAAATAATCAGCGTGTATCCCAGTTACGGAGCGAGCAGGCTGAACAAAATCGTCTTGCTGCAGAGTCAGCCATGTCTGGCAACGGACGCGGAAATGTCCATATTCCGGCCGGAATACTCGGAGGAGATTATCCGTTTATCGATGGTCCGCTTGATTATGGTGTCGATCCATGGGGGCTGTACTACCGTGAATGTGTAAGTTATGCCGCCTGGAAGGTGGCAAGTACAAACCGTTTTGTGCCACATTTCGGTGGGCGAGGAAATGCGAATGAATGGCCATCGACTGTTGCAAAATTTGGCATTAAGAACGGTAAAGAGCCGCGAAAAGGGTCGGTGGCTATGCAGGATATCGGCGTGTACGGACATGTAATGTATGTTGAAGAAGTTCATGAAGATAACAGTATTACCGTTAGTGACTACAATCTTGCCTGGGACGGTCTATATCGAAAGTATACACGTTCATCTGGCGGACTAACTTATATTTACTTCTAAAAAGATAATTAAAATTAGTTTGTTCATTATTCCTTGACGCTTATGTTTTTTCTATGATAAGCTGGTAGTAATGAAACAACGGTCCACCACACCAGTTTCCAGTTCTTCGTTTGCCGCCAAGGCTGCGTTGGTTGCTTGTGCCGTCATGATGGCGGTTACTATGCCAATCCAGCCAGGCAGAACGGTGTTTGCTGATCGATACGATGAGCAAATTAAAGCAGCGAAGAAGGAAGCGAGCAAAAACCAAGGTCAAGCTGATGAATTCAGCAAGATGGCCGACAATTACCAAGCTGAACTAGCCCAGCTTGAAGCCCAGGCGAGAGGGCTGCAAGAGCAAATCGCAGCAAGTGAGCGGCGACATGATCAACTTGAAAAAGATATTAAGAGTAATGAGCAAAAAGTTGCTACAAACAAGTCTGCACTAGGCGACACTATTGTTGATTTACAGATAGACTCCGAGGCAACAGCGCTTGAAATGGTTGCAAGTAGCCGTAACATTAGCGATTTTGTTGATAGGCAAACGCAACAAGCAGCTATTCAAAACAAGCTAAACGATACAATCAACGAGATTAATCGGCTAAAGAAAAAGCTAAAGACACAGCAAAAACAAGTGAAGCAGGAACTGGCAAATCAAAAGAGCCAGCGTCAGCAACTTGCCTCAAAAGAGGCAGAAAAGCAAAAGCTTATTAGTGAAACTCGTGGCGAAGAGAGTAAGTACCGCGAACGTGCTAAGGCAAACAACGAACGAGTTAATCAATTACAGGCTGCACAGGCAGAAGAGAACCGGCGAGCTGCAGCGGCAGCGATTGCTGCGGCGTCACGAAATAGCGGTGGGGCATCGGCTGGTGGTTTTGCTAGTATTCCATCTGGCGCACCTGGTGGCGGTGGTTATCCGGGAGTTTGGGCAAATGCGCCAATTAATTCCTATGTCGATTCTTGGGGGCTGTATTCTCGTCAGTGTGTAAGTTATGCTGCCTGGAAGGTAGCAAGTACGGGTCGGTATGTTCCACATTTTGCTGGCCGTGGTAATGCCAATGAATGGCCTTCAACGGTAGCTGGGCACGGTATACCAAGTGGTTCGGCGCCACGAGCTGGTTCGGTGGCAATGATGCCAATTGGCTATTACGGACACGTAATGTACGTAGAAAGTGTTAATGCCGATGGAACTATTACAGTAAGTGATTATAACCTTGCGTGGGATGGCTTGTACCGAGTCTATACACGATCTGCAAGTGGCCTTACGTATATCTACTTCTAAGGTAGGGTCGGTAATAAGCGGTGATTATTATGGCGCACGGTCGATCTGTGCGCTATAATAAGAATAAGTAGTATTATAACGTGATCTAAAGAGGGTTTGGTGAGTAAGAAGTCGCATAACACCGTGTCTGGTGCTGAAAGTAAAATTGATAAAAAATTTAGCGGTGCTTTTGTGGCAATGTGTGTGGCACTTGCTTCTGTTGTTGGGTTTATTGCTGGCACACGAGGCGAAGAAATACTTGCGTTTGTTGGCCCTCAGCTTGGTTTTGGCGTAAGTACAGAATCGCTGGATCTCTCATCAACTCAAGAGGCGTACCGAATTTTAAAGAACAAGTATAACGGTGATTTAAATACAAGTGAATTGAGTCAGTTTGCCAGTAAGGGGCTTGTGGAGGCAACCGGCGATCCGTATACTCGCTACTATACAGCAGAAGAAGCTCGAGTGATGCGCAATGAACTTGAAGGAAAAATAGGCGGTGGAATAGGCGCAGAGCTAGGAATCAGAAATGATAAAGTAACGGTCATTCGCCCACTAAAGGATTCGCCTGCGGCCAAGGCAGGTGTGCAGGCTGGTGATGTATTTTTGGGCGTGAACGATAAAGATGTTACTACAAAAACACTTGATGAAGTAGTTCAGCTAGTAAGAGGCGAAGTTGGTACAACCGTAGAGCTTGTTATGCAACGAGGCGCTACGCCGCAAACGTTCAAGATAAAGCGTGAGGAAGTGGTTGCAGAGGATGTTGAGACTGAGGTGAAAGATGGTGTTGGTATTATTACACTAACTCGATTTGGCAGCGAAAGCGCATCAAAGGTCCGTGGGGCAGCCGAGGACATGAAGCGCCAAAACGTGAAGGGTATTATACTTGATGTGCGTGGCAATGGGGGCGGCTACCTTCATGCTGGTGTTGACATAGCAAGTATTTGGTTAAATGAAAAGCTTGTTGTAAGTGAACGAAGCAAGCACGGTGAGCCACAGAAGCTATATTCGTCGGATCAACCAATTTTAAATGGAGTTCCAACAGTGGTCCTAATTAACGCTGGGTCGGCCAGTGCGAGTGAAATTGTGGCTGGTGCCCTGCAAGAACAGGGTGCGGCAACGCTTGTTGGTGAAAAAACGTACGGAAAGGGCAGCGTACAGGAGCTAATTTCACTAACGAACGGTGACATGCTAAAGGTAACTAGCGCCGACTGGTATACGCCAAAGGGGAAAAGCATTAGCAAGGAGGGTATTGCACCGAAAATAAAAGTTGATCTTACGAGCGACGATATAAATAATAACGTAGACCCGCAACTTGAGGCAGCCATACAACACTTGCAGAAGTAGCTTGTGTTTATAGCAGAAACTAAGTACAATTAGCAGTATGGAAGATCAGAAAAAAATTTTACTAGTAGAAGACGACACAACACTAGCAACGGTGTATCGATCTCGGCTCGAGATGGAGGGCTTTCAAACAAAAGAAGTCAATAATGGCGAAGATGCGTTATCTGCCATTCAGGAATATAAGCCAGATTTGGTTTTGTTGGATGCCATGATGCCAAAGATTAGTGGTTTTGATGTATTAGATATTATTCGGAACACGCCAGCAACCGCAAATACACGGGTTATCATGCTTACAGCCCTTAGTCAGCCAAAAGACAAAGAGCGAGCAGAGAACCTTGGCGTAGATGAGTACCTTGTTAAGTCGCAAGTAGTTATCGGCGATGTCGTCGAGCGAGTAAAGCACCATCTGCAGTCTAAGTAGTATTTATTATAAAACAATGCAATATTAAAAATAGTCGTGTATGTAGCGACTATTTTTAATGAGAAATTTTTTTTACTGAACGGTGACTTGAGTTCGTGGGGCAGTGCGGCCAGTAAACAGGCCTTTCTTTACTTTTTTAAACTCAACCACGCCGTCTTTTGCAGCGTGAATTGTGTAGTTCCGGCTCATATAGGTGCCTTCTCCTGCAAGCTTGGTTGCGCCTGTTTGGCGTACGAGTACTTCGCCTTCACGAACTGTTTGTCCGCCAAATCGTTTTACGCCAAGCCGTTGACCGGGGCTTTTGTGTATGTTCTTGCTTGAACCACCAGCTTTAACTTTTGACATTATGTAACTCCTTAGTTTTTCTATAAGACAATCTACTTCATTGTACGCCACGGGGGGTGTTTCGTCAATAGTTGACTGTATGGAAAAAATTATTTATTCTAAAAGTAAAGCATAAGGGAGAAGCAATGGACAAGAAAGATCCAAGTGAAATGGGCAATACTGATAGAGATGAGGTCAAGGATTCTACTAATTCTAACGATCAGATTGAAGATACAAACAGGGAGATAGAGAAAATTGAAGCACTGAATGGGTCGAATCTTTCGACCGAAACAGAAAAAGATGATAAACCTCAGGAGCGAGAAGATATTTCTGTTGACGCTGATAAGGGTAGTGTAGATTCTGAGTTGAATCAAAAAAAGGAAGATCCGGCCGATATTACAACGGCTAACATTACCTTAAACGATGAAGAAAAGGCAAAGCGAATTGAAGCTTTAAACTCAGGAAAGATTACTACTGCTGCAGGTTCGGCGCCCAAGAAGAAGAGAGATCTAACGCGACTGTTTTTGATTATTCTTATAGTCATTGCGTTGGCAGCTATTGGTGTTGCAGTGTGGTTCTTTCTTCAGGCAAATAATAATCAGGCGAACCTCTCTCGGGTTGAAGAAAGTTTACGCGAAAAAGACAAACAGTATGCAGAGCTTGATGCAAAGTATGTAAACGAGGTGAAAAAAGTCCAGAGCGGAGAGGACGAAAAGAGCAAAGAGGCTGCCGCTAAGCAAGCTAAACTAGAAGAAGACCTTAAAAAAGAGCGTGAATATCGTACTGTTACTGAGCTTGGCGTAAGATATAAAGAATCAGATACTAACAAAGACTTTATCTATACGTTGACGGTGCAAGATAAGGGCGGCAAAGGTTCGGAGTCTATTCTTGTTTCAACGCGCGAACTAGCGAACTCTCGTGTCGAGGGACTTGGTTCTCCGTATCCGTGCGATGCAGATTCTGCAGCCGTAGGGACTATAGCCAAAGTGCCCGCTAAAGAATATGAGGCAATAAAAGAAAAGCCAGAGGGGTCGGTTGCCAAAAAGCTGGGTGAGGCGTATATAGTATTCGAGTATGATAATAAACTTTGTGGAGTTGATTCACCGAATTCCCCACAGGCAGATGCTATTCGCAATAAGGTCGCCGAGTCTCGTCAGGCAATGAAGCAGGTTGTCGAATCCATGGAGGAAATAAAGTAGGGTACACTATTTTTTAGAAAAAAGCAGTATATCTCGCGCAACCACTTGATCTTCCCGATAATATAAAAGTGGTTGCGTATTTTTTTGAACATATCCCATATCGGAGAGGTGGTGTACAAGCGGTAGTCGAGTAATGCGCCCAGAATTTAGATCCCTCCAGGCAGGTACGGCTATAGCAAAATTTGTGCCTGGTGTAATTTGGTTTCCGATATTTTTTAGGAAGTTTGATATGATTGCGTTGCAGTTTCCTCGAACTTCTTGTAATTTAGCGGGCGAGGGTGTGGCGCTAAATGGCTGACCGAGGTAGGTCTCGCAGACAACGGCAGATATTTCTGTCGGGTCTTTCCATTGTGCTTGTGTTGCATCTACTGCCTCTAAGCCGATTATTTTGCTTGATATGTGGTGGTGTGTCTTTTTGAGCCATTGTAAATTTGCTTCAGTGTAGTCAATCATTTTTTGACTAAGATCTGAGCCGTATACGTCGAACTCTCGTAAAAGCGCCTCCTGAAGGATAACTCCTGTACCACAAAATGGATCGAGAATTATTGGATTTTTATCCGAAGCTTTTTTACTTGGTGCTGCCATATTTACCATCATCAGGGCGAGTTTGGGTGGTAACATCCCTACAAATGCATCGCGTTTTGG
>CAZENS010000004.1:9772-11387 GCA_964513905.1 uncultured Candidatus Saccharibacteria bacterium
TCGAATGAATCTGCCGAGATGATAGCCGCCGACGAGCCTAGCATTTTAGCTGACGCATTGAGCGATGCTAGCTCCATAAAACTAAGTTCTGGCTGGCGGCCTAGGATACATAAAATCATATAGTCTAGTATAGCACCGAATGGCAGACATAATCGGATATAGTGCTATAATAGAATTTATGCGAAGAATATCGTGGAGGACATGGCTTAGTATATTAACGCTGGTGATAGTTGCCGTTGTTTTGTACACCGCTCGCCAAGAGCTTGCGCACGCCTGGAGACTATTACATGAAGTAGACTTGGTGGTTTTACTTTCGCTATTAGTTCCACTTCAATTTCTTTCCTACTATGCAATGGGTGAAACATTATTTTCATATTTACGATCACAGGGGCAGGCTAAAAAAATATCAACGTTCGGGTTTGCGCGCCTTACGCTCGAAATGAATTTTGTAAACCACGTCTTGCCAAGTGCAGGGATGAGTGGCATATCGTACATGGGCTGGAGGCTTCGTCATTTTGGGGTTTCCTTAACAAAATCGACAACTGCACAGCTTGTTCGAATTGTGGCAACTTTTGGTGGATATGCGATTGTGTTAGCCATTGCAGTGCTATTCATGTTAGCCGACGGGTCGCTTAATCGATGGATTAGTCTAACAACTGCCGTACTTGTGGCGGCAATTTTTGGGATGATCATTGGGATGGTGTATATTCTTGAAAATACACGCAATCTGCCAAAGATTGCGAGGTTGCTTGTTCGTTTTGCTAATGCCTGTATAAAAATTTTGTCCTTTGGAAAGCAGCCAAAAAAGTTCCCGTCAGCGCAGCCAACGATAGACTTTCTTCTTGAGGTAAGAAAGGATTATCAACATATTAGAGCGAACAAAAAAGTTCTTCATGTGCCAATGCTTTGGGGTATTTTGTTTTGTATTGTTGAGGTTGGCATGTTCTACTCCTCCTTCTTGGCACTTGGGTATCCGATAAACCCAGCACCGCTGGTTGTCGCTTATGGTCTTGCGGGAGCGGCAGCAATTTTTATGGTAACTCCTGGCGGGGCCGGAGTGTACGAGTTTGTGATGATCGGATTTCTGGTAGCAGTTGGTGTTGACCCTCGAGCCGGCATTGCAGCAATTGTGCTCGTACGAGCATTGCTAATGGTAGGAACAATTATCGCGGGTTATTATTTTTATCAACAGGCAATCATAAAACATGGAAAACGACCAGACTCCGCTGCTTAGCGTCAGTGATTTTGTAGCTGTTACAAATCAGGTATTTGAGTACTCTTACCCTAGCGTGATGATAGAGGGTGAGGTTGATAGCTTTAAGGTGAATCAAAATAAGTTCGTCTTTTTTAATCTTAAAGACGCAGGCGCGAGTATTGGCTGCTTTATGATGGTCTTTGCGCTACGTTTTAAGATTGAAGACGGTATGAAAGTTATTATCAAAGCGCGACCAAAACTTACACAGTGGGGAAAGTTTAGTCTAGTGGTAGATAGCATTCGTCCGAGCGGCGAGGGTAGTATTAAAAAAAGTTTTGATCTGATGCATCAAAAATTAGAACGGGAAGGATTATTCTCACCTGAAAGAAAGCGACTATTGCCAAAATGGCCTCGCAGAGT
>CAZENS010000004.1:11487-31310 GCA_964513905.1 uncultured Candidatus Saccharibacteria bacterium
CGTGCTTCAACCCCAAGCAACGCAGCCTATATTTTATCACCAAGCAAGGATGATATTAGGGCGCATGTTCAAGGTATGTTTCACGGATTATTACCAAAGGCAACGCAGCTGCTGAAAGACACGGAAATACATACTTCTGGATTGATTTCTGTGTTGCAGACGAGGCTAGTTGAGGCCACTGAATTGCAAGTGAGTAGGCTCGATCACAATAAGAAGTTAATTGAATCGTATAATCCAAAAAATGTGCTGAAACGTGGGTATGCCATTGTTCGAGGAGACAGGGCAGTTGGTGGCAAGATACACATAGAAGAATTAAATAGTATAATAGAGGCAAAGGTAGAATCGTATGAACAACAGTAGAGAATCGATTGAGGCGGACATACAAAAGTTAGAGCAAATTGTGGCATGGTTTGAGGGTGATGAATTTGCGTTAGAGGAAGCAATTACTCGCTATGAAGAAGCGCAAGTTTTAGCAGATAGCATTAGCGGGCGACTTCAGGACTTGAAGAATAAAATAATTGACGTAAAAAGCAGTAAATAGCAATGTTATTTTTTTTGGCGACTATTGGCGCAGTCGTAGCATTGTTTTTATTGTCGGCACTTAGTGGTGCGCCGTATGTGCCAACTCACAAAAAACAAGCGAATACAGCTTTTACATCTTTACGTCGAGTTACAAAGAAAGATACTGTACTTGATATCGGTAGTGGCGATGGAGTAGTGATGCTTGCGGCATTACAGCAAGGGGCTGGGTGCGTGGTTGGTTATGAAATTAATCCGCTACTTGTTTTTGTCACAAAACTTAGGCTCTATCGTTATATTAGGCGGGGCAGGGCGGTTGTACAGGTTAAGAATTTTTGGAATGCAGCATTTCCAGATACTACCACTGTCGTATATACGTTTGGTGAGTCAAGAGATATAAAAAAGATGTATCAGCGTGTGCAGGCCGAAGCAACTCGCTTGGGGAGAAAAATTGATTTTATTAGTTACGCATTCGAGGTACCTGATGAGACCCGAACTAAGCAAAGCGGAGCGCACTTTTTGTATACGGTTTTACCTTTACAGAAAGAGAAAACATAAGTATAATAACAAGCATGAATACACAAGATAAACAACAAGGTAGTGTGATCATGATTGTTATGATCTCTGTGATGACGGGGTTGGCTGTTATCTTTGGAGGGCTTGCTATTTGGTCATATATGCAATATACAGAACAAAAAACAGACGTAGACGGCAAAATAAAGGTTGCTGTTTTGGACGCAGAGAAAAAGCAATCCGATGAAGATGAGAAGAAGTTTGCGGAACGTGAGAAGGAGCCGAATAAAGATTTTATTGGTCCGGATGATTATGGACGTCTATCGTTTAAGTATCCAAAAACATGGAGCCTGCATGAGGCAACCGACATAACTCGTGGCGGTGACTACGAGGCCTACCTAAGCCCAGGTAAGGTTCCGCCAATTACACCAAATCAGCAGTTTGCTCTACGTGTAACTATCGAGAATAAGGATTATGACCGCGTTGTTGGTCAATACGATTCATTGGTAAAGAAGGGCGACCTTCGTAGCTCAAGTACGGTTTCTCAGGGTAATACCGGAACACGTCTAGACGGAAACTTCAATAAAGATATCCGAGGCGCTGCAGTTATATACAAGATTCGTGATAAAACTGCAACTATTCGAACTGATGCAGACACTTTCAAGCCAGATTTTGAGAAAGTCATCCAGTCAATTAGTTTTGAGTAATTGGCGCTGATATTTTAGCAACATAAGCAATACCTCGCTCGTTTGCCTTCGTGATATGATAGATATATGAAGGAGCGGAGCGGGGATTTTGCTATGATAGACAGCAGCATTGTAGCGGCTGCACACGAACTGAAGAGTCCTATTTCTTTAGTACGACAACTGGCGCTCGAGCTCGAGGTTTCTGCTTCACCGCAGCAAAATGAACTGCTTCGGCAGATCGTCCTAACAAGTGAACGGTCGTTGCGACTAACAACAAACCTAACGCGATACCGTCAGCTTAATGCATCATTAGGGCAACTGGATATGGAGCCAATTAATGCACAACAATTGTGTGAAGAGGTTGCACACGAACTTTGGCCATTATTTCGCGCGTACGATAGAAGAATTGAAGTTGAACGAAAACGACGAGCGCCGCTAGTGATTGCGAACCGTGATCTGTTACGTAGAATCTTGCTACAGTTTGGAGACAATGCACTACATTATACTAACTCGTCCGCAGTCACGCTCAGCTCGCATAAAACGGGATCTGGTATTCGAGTTGGCGTGAGGGACGGCGGACCCACTAGTCCCGTTCCTAAGAACCCAAATATCGGGAGGCCAGCTAGTAGTTCTTTAGGGTTGATGTTGGCTAAACAGTTCGCCAGCATGATGAATGGAAACGTTGGTGACATTCGGCATCGCTCAGGAATGACATTTTATGTAGAGATGCTACCGTCGGAGCAGCTATCGTTGTTATGAGCGAAGGAAGGGTACTTTTAATTGATAGTGACACCTGGCAACTGGGTGTGTATCAGCGATTTTTAAAAGATGCTGGGTTTGAGTACGATTCGGCGACAAATTCATCTGATGCCATGGAGGCGATTGAATTAAAAAAACCCGATGCGATTGTGTTAGATGCCTTGCTTGAGGGCAATTCGGCATTTGTGTTGTTGCATGAGCTACAGTCAGACGCTGAGCTTTCGAAAATTCCGGTAATTATGGCAACGAATATTGCACAAGACCTCTCGCTTAAGGATGTTGCACCGTATGGCGTGAAACGATTGATTGATAAGACAATAGCACATCCTTTAGATATGGTATTTAGTGTGCGTGCGGTGATTGCATGAAATCAGAATCTACACAAGCAATCGTTTTAAGGCGAACGGACTACGGGGAGGCTGATCGGATTATTCAGTTGTGCACACCACTTGGTAAACGCGTGGCGATCGCAAAAGGTGTACGGCGACCAAAGTCTAAGTTAGCCGGTGGCATCGAGCTCCTTAGCGAATCGAATGTAGTATTACGGCAAGGACGTGGAAATATGGCAACGCTTACACAGGCGAGAATGGCAGTATTTTACAAAAATATATTGAATAGCTACGACAGATTACAGTTTTCGTACGAAGCTCTTCGGCATGTTGCTAAGGCGAGTGAGATGGTGGATGAGCCGGATTGGTTCGACATACTCCATCAAATATTGAGTGGCCTAGACGACGAAAGCATCAACCTGGCTTTAATAAAAGCATGGTTTTATTTGCGGTATGCAAAGTTACTTGGCGATGAACTTAGTCTTTGGCGGGATGTAAACGGTGAAAAGATGATACAAGGCAGTCGCTATAGCTATGACGTTTCTGAAAAAGGCTTTCGAGCGTCAGGTGAAGGTGAAATAGGGGAGCAGCATATTAAACTATTGCGAGTATTATCTCAGCGCCCGCTTGCTACTATGAAGAATATTGGCGGCATGCAGCCATTTATAGCGACTGTATCGCATGTCGCTATGAGACACTCATCTATTTATTGACAATCTTTATGGTATAATTACACCTATGAGTAAAGAGATGAAAAACGCAAAAATGGAAGCACTAGTTAGCCTGTGTAAGCGCCGGGGATTTATTTATCAAGGCAGCGATGTGTACGGCGGGCTCTCTGGGACGTGGGATTATGGTCCCTATGGTGTTGCGTTAAAGCGAAACTTAATGAACTTATGGTGGAAGCATTTTGTTGATGACCGCGATGATATGTACGGTGTTGATGCAGCTATTCTTATGAATCAAAAAGTCTGGAAGGCGAGTGGTCATGTTGACACGTTTGTCGATCCTCTCTGCGAAGATACGGTCAATAAGCGTCGATATCGAACAGATCATGTACTGAGCGATAACGGCGTTGACCCAGAAGGAATGTCGATGGAAGAAATGGATGCTGCTATCGTTCAGCATAAAATAAAAAGCCCAGATGGCAATGAACTATCGAAGTCACGTACATTCAATATGATGTTTAAAACTCATGTAGGGGCTACACAAGATGAAGGATCAGTTTCGTACCTTCGTCCTGAGACAGCGCAAGGTATTTTTACAAACTACAAGAATATTGTCGATGCTTTTTACCCCAACTTACCATTTGGTATTGCTCAGCAGGGTAAGGCGTTTCGTAACGAGATTAGTCCACGTGATTTTGTGTTCCGCTCTCGAGAATTTGAGCAAATGGAAATCGAATATTTTGTTCATCCAGACAAGTGGACGGAGTCATTCGAAGTGATGCTAAAAACAACACATGATTTTCTACATAGCGTTGGCCTTTCCCCAGATAATATCCATGAGCTTGATGTCCCTGAAGAGGATCGAGCGCATTATAGTAAAAAAACAATCGATATTGAGTACGATTATCCGATAGGCAAAGAGGAGCTGATGGGGATTGCGTATCGTACTGATTTTGATCTAGAGAACATTGCTCGTGAGAGTAAAAAAACGATGGAGTATAAGGTAAAGGGCTCTAATGAGAAGTTTACGCCACATGTTATTGAGCCGTCCTTTGGTGTTGAGCGCTTGCTTATGGCAGTTCTTTCTGAAGCGTACACCGAGGATACGATTAATGGTGAAACGCGAGCATATCTACGATTCCCAGAGCATATCGCGCCCGTTCGGTTTGCGGTTTCTCCACTACTAAAGAATAAGCCAGAGTTGGTAGATAAGGCTCGAGAGGTTTACTTGGCTCTAAAAAAGAAATACGGTGCGGTAGCTTGGGATGATAATGGAAATATCGGAAAACGATACCGTCGGCAAGATGAGGTTGGAACGCCGTACTGCATCGTAATTGATTTTGATACTCTCGAGGACGACACAGTAACTGTTCGTGATCGTGATACGACTGAACAAAAGCGAGTTCCTATTTCTGAACTAGCCGGATAGCCAGCATTGATTTATATTTGTGTTTATGCTATAATAATATCTATTACTAATAGTATATTTTATAGTATAAATAATGTCATTTCACACCAAGCAGCTACATGAACAGCGGACCGGGGATATTAATCCGCGCTATATTGATAGTGTAGAGTTAACGCCGTCTCAAAAAATTGCGATAGATGTTGCCGAGAAGTATGTTAATGAAACGCAAAACGAACGTAGCGAATTGATTGAGCACGCTCGTCGAACGGCGGATTTGGTGCATGTTTTTATTGGTGAAGATATGCCGAGTAAAGCAGTAGACGCTGCTTTGCTTCATGACATCGGAGATAGGGTGAACGGTGGTGATGCAAAGAAAAAGGGACCAGCGTCTGCTGCGCTCGTAAATTACTTAACAGATCCGTCTATTCAAGAAGAAGAGGCGCTTTATGTCGTATCGATTCTAAAAGATATGGTAACAATCGAAGACAGCGCCACGCAGTATCGTGAAGATGATGAGCACAAGATAGGACTGAACGAAAATGACCCTGATTTTTGGAGTAAGCAGACGCCATCTATTCCGCTTGATGCTATGTTTGAGATATCGCAGAATACCAATATTGAATCGGTATTGATTAAATCTTGCGAAATCCTTGATAACTTACGCTACCCAGCAAAAACAGATTTAGCAACAATGCACGATATTTTAGAAGCAGAATCTTTCTACGCACCGTTTTGCGAAATTTTAGGATACGATGGCTTGGCTATGGAAATTCGGAGCTACGCTACACAGATTCGCATGATCAAGCAGGGGGAGGGTGAGCTTGTAAAAAATGCAAATAGATTTTGTCAAGAAATGAGAAAACTTGGTCCTGAATCAGCCTTGAGTCTTTTTGTAGATAGTGAGGAAGATTTTGAGATATACGACGTTGTTAAAGAGTCGCAGTATGTTGATAAAAATTCACCAGGATTGAACGAGCATGTAGCGCTGGGCGAGTTTGTTCTGGACATTGAAGATGACGTCATAGTAAAGGGGAATTGGCGAATAAAAAGTGTCGGATCTCTTGTTAAAAAAATTACAAAGAAGTACGAGGCTGACAACGAGCGAGGAGGCTCCAGTGACCTTATTCCAATGGATGTAGTTGGTATGACGGTCATTTCGGATGATATGGAAATGGTTGCCCGTGATTTTGCAGTTATGGCCGATAGGCTTGTGCGCAGCCAAACGATGCGGCCAAAGCCTGCTCCGTCTAAGGAGCGTGCGTTCATTGTGCAGGGTGATGCAGAGTATCGAGATATAATTTTCTCTAAGCTTAATCAAGAATTTATTGATGAGCAGGTCCAGTTTATTGAAAAGGACGCGGGGTATCGTGTATCTAAGTTTACGTTCTTAGGGGAGGACGAGATGCCTACAGAGGTGCAGTTTCTTACAAGGGACGATCGTCGAGATGGTAGGGTTGGCTCAACTGCTCACATTCTATTTAAAGCAGAGTCAAATGATGAAGCGCATACTGAGGACGACAAGAGGCGTTTTGCACGGCAGCTTGAGGCAATCTATCAAAGGAAAAGCCACATGAAAGAATGTGGCCAGGGTGGCCAAGTAATGATAAATAGGCAGTCTCGCATTCAGGGGCATCAGATGTTGCAAAATATTGAAGGTATATATGAATTGTATGCGGGCCTGGAGTAGGCAATAAAATGCTTGAATATTGACAATATTTGTGCTATAATAGAAAAATAAGCATAATCAAAGAACAAAGTGTAAAAACACAGTTCAAAAAAAGGATACTGCCATGAAAAACGAATTCAAAAAACAGGAATCTATGGAAGTTAGTGGCAGTAGGTATGATTATAGTGAGGATGAGAGAAGAAGGGGGAAGCGAGCAGTAGCGCTTGGGCTCATGGTGCTTGCGTCGATAGGTATTGGCGCAGGATACTCTCGTCAGAAAGAGGTCGCGACTGCAAGCGAACAAAGTATTGGCTCTGAAGAGAGTGTGACTCCTGAGGCGTACGAAATTCAGACATCGCGCCCAGAGAATCAGCGCGTGGTTGAGCCTGTAGTTCCCGACAGAGAATTTGCTTTGACGGGAGAGAGGGCGAACTTGGCTGGTGAATATTTGAATAGTCGTCATGAGGAGCTAGCCGCCATAATTAATAATACTATCCTAAACTTAGAGAAGGATGGCTATGTGCGAGGCGCTTCCGACGTAAATGCATTAATTAACCCAACGCCAGCTTCGCGATCGATCGAGACAGTAGTGTCAAATCAGGCGGATCTAGCGGTGAACGATAGTGCGTACGGCGGTGCGCCGAAAGTTCATGTAACTAGAAAGTTGAAGCCAGGAGGTGACGTGATTCAGGTTGACCTAACGCAGCATGAGAATCTCGCCGAGGCTACAGACCCCGAGTTGGTCACTATTGAGTTGAAGATAAGCCGCTTAGGCGCTAAAGATAGAGATTTAATCGGTACGCTTTATGATATTGTACAAAATCCAGCATCTGATATAGAAGTAACTAAAGTGCATACTGCAGCACAAGAAAACTCTCACTTGGTTGCCTATAATACAGATAAATTCTCGGCCAAAGATGTCGAAGGGGCGGTTGAGTTTACTTCAGAAGAAGATGTTCAGCGCTTTATCAACAACACTCTCGACGAAGCGGTGAGAATATCTGGCAGTTTGTAAAGCACTGTGCGGCATTGATGATTTGTTGATACAATGAAGGTATGATTATTTATCACACTGATGGTTCAGCCAGCCCAAATCCAGGCCCTGGGGGGTTTGCAGTTATAAAAAATATGAAGCCGCATATACTTGGCTCAGAAGATGGAGATACGACAAATATTCGCATGGAAGGAAAAGCAATCATTGCCGCCCTAAAAGATGCGAAGGGTGGGCCGTGCGAAATTAGAACAGACAGTGAGTTTTGGATTAACGTTATCACAAAATGGGCGCCTGGCTGGGAGTCGAAAGGTTGGAAGAAAAAAGGCGGCGAGATAAAGAACCTCGATATTGTGAAGGAAGTGTACGAGCTGCATAGTTCTTCGCAGGCGAAGCTTGTGTGGGTAAGAGGGCATGTTGGCACAGAAGGTAATGAGATGGCGGATGAATGGGCGAACAAAGCCCGAGAAGGTCATCGAATAAAATAAGCCTATAATTCTAGCTTGCATCACATGAGCCTCTGGTGGTACTATTCTAAAAATACGGCAGCATATAGAAAGGCTTATCTATGTCAGACGAATCATATAACAAAAGATTTTCTCTCGATGATTATTATTGCGTTGAAAGGGAAGAGTACAACCCTAATTGTATTTGCGATGAGAAGAATACTATTGCGTTAGAGCTGACAGACCTTGTAGATAACTTAATCGATGACAGTAGCACCGATGTGCACTCGAGATACAACCTAGAAGACGACTCTTTGCGTCGATTTTCACATGATGCCGAGGCCTTGTTTACGGGTGGACTTTCTATTTCTGAACGTCAATTCGCTCGTCGTTTGACTGCAGCGGAAGATGTGTATGGAGGGAGGCCGGTGTGGGAGCATCTCGGTGTTTCATACGGAAAGGAAATATTGCAGAATAGTGAGTTGTTGCACAGATATGACATCACTACGGCTATTAGTATTGGTGGCGTACGTCATGCGTTGTTGCGAAACTGGTATGTGCTGGAGCTATCTGGTGAGGAGCGATCTGTTTCAAAATCGGTAATATATAGCCCAGATGTGGTTCATGACGGTGTAGTTCAGCGATACCTAACACCATTTGATGCAAGGCAGGCGATGCAGTCGCTAAAACGTATGAAGGCGGCGCTGAGAGAGCAGAAAAAAGAGGATGAGTAAGAGATATGCGGTTTGATAGCGACATGGAAAGAAGTGTCGACCCAACAGTAGAGCAGGTAAGGCATTTGAGTGACATTATTATGAGCGCTGCAGTGGAGCGAAACAAGCTTAAGCCAAGTCATAGAATTGATAAGGCGTATGGCTTTATCGAAGAGCTGGACTACCCTCAAGATGAGATTGAGCATGACTTTTCGTTGCGAAAAAGGGTTGCAGTGCGTATGGCCAGGCATTTAATCGATATCCCTCCCGAAGGGGCCTATAGTGTGGGAGCAAAAAGCTGGAGTATGCGCATGGCAAATACAGACTATTACATAAAGGACGGTAGCGAGTGGATAGGCGCGCGAACGTGTATTTCACTGGAGTGGAGCGATGCTGATGTTCTGAAGGCGATTAGGACGTGTAGAGTCGTACCTTCCCCAGAGACTGAGGATATGAATAGTCAGGATGATATTTTTCTACATGATCCGATCGAATATATTAAATTTCAGACAATTAAGCATGATTATGAACAGCTAACTGCTGATGATGTCGATATAATAACGCAAGATACAAGAGAGTATCTTTCTTGCTTGCAGCGGTAGGTCGTTATAGCGATACACTTGCTGGTTTGCTACAATAAGTAGCAGATATTTAAATAGGGGACAGTATGAACGATCAGAACGAAACGACTGAAGATAGTGCTATTGAGACAAAAAATATTGATACAAAAAATGAATCAACTGACATATTCTTATGGGCAAATAATATTGATGCAGTGAAGAATGAGTTAGACGTTGAGTTCTTTCTATTCAATAAAAATTACACTCCCTACAGTACCAACTTTGCTTCAGAATTAAATGCGCAAATTAAGCCACTTTTTTTATTTGACATCATTGGATTTGTTACGATGGGTGCGGGAACTGGACTTTCTGTTCGAGACTATGAACTATCTGATGGCGAAGAGAATGTCCTTCTAAGAACAGATTTACCAAAGGTTGGTCGTGCGGAAACGCTTATTCATTTAATTGAGCATGAGCGACATGACATTGTGGAATTTAGCGAAGAAGAGCATGAGTTTAAGCGTATCAAGGGTATTGTTGCTCGATTTACGCTAAAAGATGATCCTAAGCGAACATTTTACGCAATCAAGGCGATACAGCAAAGTAACGTCCTAAAGGGCGCAACCGCCTGGGAATTCCGTGAAGGAAAGTTTGAAAGCTTTAAAGCCGAGGTTGGAATTAAATTGCCGACCGACAACCAGGTTTTAATTATCGACAAGGATATATTTGTATTTAATCAAAGTAAGTTTGAGCGCCTATTTAATTACGATTATAAAAAGCAGGCAATTGCCGATGCTCGAGTGGCGGATATTGAGAAAGAATATAAACTAAGCTTTCCAGATGGAATGACACTACATGATTTAGTGAAGGATAGAAAAAAAGTTATCAATAAATTACAGAAGCTCGAAGTAGGCGGTGTTACACAAGAACAAGCGGTTGAGTATGCTGATGAAATGCAACTTGATTTGATGACAGACGACGCCGGGGCGATTATTATTATGGATGGAAATGATCTTGACACGTTTGTAAATCTAATCAACGAAGATTACATTACTAGTCAAATAACAGGTAAGCGCTACGAAATTAAAAGCAAAAAACTCCTGGATGACCCAGAGGGCGAGCCGCCGCGAGGATAGGCGATAGGCTGTGGTATGGATCAAGCCTTAGCGCTCGAGATTTTGCTTTCTGGCGAGAACGCCTTATTAACTGGTCCCGCTGGATCGGGCAAGACATACTTGCTTAATTCGTTTATTTCGTATGCTAAGCAAGATGGAAAGCACGTTTCGGTTACTGCTACAACAGGGCTGGCAGCAACTCACCTGGGCGGTAATACGATTCATAGCTGGAGCGGTATAGGTGTTCACGATATTTTACCGGGTGGTTTTGCGGATCATTTAAGTAAGTCGCGTCGAGAAATTATCGAAAAAACAGACGTGCTTATTATAGACGAGATTAGTATGCTTCATGATTTTAGGCTAGATATGATTGACGAAGCGTGTCGGCTAGTTCGACGAAAAGACGAGCCGTTTGGTGGTATTCAAATTGTTATGAGCGGAGATTTCTTTCAGTTGCCTCCGGTAAATCGTCCAAACTCTCGAAATGGTGGATTTGTAGTACATAGCAATATTTGGGCTGAAGTTGACCCGGTGATTTTGTATCTAGAGGAGCAGTATCGTCAAGATGATGAAGCATTGCTCGATATTCTTAGTGCCTTGCGAGCAGATGATGTTCGGCGACACCATGCTGAACAACTGCTGCAAAGAGCTGAAGTTTCGCCGCATAGTGAAGATATTACCGAACTACATACTGTTAACGTTGACGTGGATACGATCAACACGTCACGGCTACAAGAGATACCGGGTGAAGAGAAGATCTATACGCAAGTAACGACAGGTGCGCAAAATTATGTAGATAATTTACAGCGATCAGTACTCGTTCCACCAGAGTTAGTTCTAAAACAGGGTGCATTAGTTATGGCAGTCAAGAACTCTCCTACAAAGTCATATGTAAATGGCAGTATTGGTACGGTGGTTGGGTTTGAATCGGGAACAGAATATCCGGTTGTTGAGTATAAAAACGGGCGAACGCTTACGATGACGCCAGAGAGCTGGGAGCTTAGAGATGGCGATAAAAAACGTGCGAGTATTAGTCAGATTCCGTTACGATTAGCGTGGGCGATTACTGTACATAAAAGTCAGGGAATGACGCTCGATGCTGCGATTATTGATCTTAGAAAATCGTTTGTGCCTGGAATGGGGTATGTTGCGTTGAGTCGTGTGAAGCGCCTTGATGACCTTTATTTGTACGGTATAAACCGAATGGCGCTTCAAATTAGTGACGATGCAATTGCGATCGATGACGTTCTGCGAAAGAAGTCCACCGAGGCTACTAAGCGTTTTTCTCATTTACAAAAAAAGGCGCAAGAACGTTCACGGAGCCGAGACATTGTTGATGGTAAGAAGAGGAAAGCTCCTAAGGGCGGAAACTGGGCAGAAAAGATTGAAAAGATGCGTGAGACCTACCCAAATGCGTATCGTCCGTGGCATAAACACGATGATGAAACGGTAAAGCAGGATTTTTTGAACGGTGTTGATATCGCAACAATTGCAAAAAAGCTTGGCAGGCACGAAGGTTCGATAAAAAAACGGCTCGAAAAACATTTTGGAGAAGATAGCGTTAGCGCCTAGCAGTTAGCTCATTTGGATGAGCGTGCATTTACGATATAATAATAGATATGCAGAAAAGACCGAATTTAAAGTTTCCAAAAAGCTTTTTGTGGGGAGCAGCAACAAGCGCGCATCAAGTGGAGGGCGGAAACCATAATCAATGGACTGTTTGGGAGCAAGAAAACGCTAAATCGCTAGCAACACAAGCCTCGCATCAGTACGATGATTTGCCTAGTTGGCCAAGTAATAAGCGACTTGCTATGACGCCAGCAAACTACATTTCTGCTCGAGCATCTGATCATTATCGACGCTACAAAGAGGATTTTTCTTTGTTAGAAAAGATGAATATGAATGCGTATCGATTTAGTATCGAGTGGTCTCGCATTGAACCTGAAGAGGGTTCGTGGAATGCAGAGGAAATTGCTCACTATAAAGAATACATTATCGAGTTGAAGCGTCGTAAGATTGAGCCTGTTGTAACTTTGTTCCATTTTACACTTCCGGTGTGGTTTTCTGACATGGGCGCATTTGAAAAGAGAAGAAACGTAAAGTATTTTACGCGTTTTGTAGAAAAAATTATGACAGAGCTAGGCTCGCATATACGATATGTGATTACTGTTAATGAGCCGAGCGTGTATGCATCGGAGAGTTATCGACAGGGGGTGTGGCCGCCAAATGTTCAAAGTTCTTGGAGGGAATTTTTGGTACTTCGTAATTTAGCGTATGCACATAATATGGCCGCAAAATCAATAAAATCTATCCAAGCACGAGCAAAAGTTTCGGTTGCACATAATTCCACGTATACCTATGCGGGTGATGATGCGATATTGAGCCGCTTTACCGCAACCTTGGTTCAGTGGTTCGGAGATGACTATTTTTTGCGTAAAGTGATAAAAAGATGCGACTTTTTAGGAGTTAATTATTACTTTAGTAACCGTGTGTATGGATATCGCATCCACAACCCAAACCATACCGTGTCTGATATGGGTTGGGATATGTCGCCAGAAAATATTGAATATATGTTGATTCGCCTGTGGGATAAATATCAGCTGCCAATTATGATAACCGAGAATGGGCTCGCCGATCAATCAGATGAAATGCGTAAGCAGTGGCTTGTAAAAACTATTACTGGAATGCAGAATGCTATGGAATCAGGCGTAAAGTTGATTGGGTATATGCACTGGAGCCTGTTAGATAATTTCGAGTGGACGTACGGACGGTGGCCGCGATTTGGACTCGCATCGGTAAACTATCGTAATCAAGAGCGAACTCTTCGCTCAAGCGCTGTTTGGTTTGGAAAAGTTATAAATCACATAAGGAAAAAGAAGTAATGCAGAATGATATATTTTCACGATCGACCGACGTCAGAATCGCGGTTATTGGTGGTGGAACGGGTAGTTTTACGGTCCTATCTGGCCTAAAGAATTATACAAGAAAAATTGTAGCGTTGGTGAATATGGCAGATGATGGCGGTAGTACCGGAAAGCTACGAGATGAACTTGGTGCATTACCTCCGGGGGATGTGAGACAATGTTTGGTCGCGCTTAGTCGCACTCCTGAACTACGAGACTTATTTAATTACAGGTTTTCAGGTGGAAGCTTGGATGGCCATGCTTTTGGAAATTTATTTTTATCAGCACTAGAAAAAATGACTGGAGATTTTGGCAAGGCGGTTGAGCTGGCGAGCGAAGTACTAAACATTGCTGGAGTTGTTGAACCGACAACGCTGAGTAACGTGAAGTTAGGGCTGCGCGATAGTGAGCATGGTGACGTGGTTGGCGAGTTTACGATTGCACATCGAAAATTCACCGAGTCTCGTCCGGATTTATTCTTAACACCTGAGCCAGAGGTGAATCCTCGCGCTATTCAGGCGATAGAAGAAGCAGATATTGTAGTGATAGCTCCTGGGAACCTATATGGCAGCCTTGCGCCAGCGTTGCTCGTTCCGGGTATCGGTGAGGCGCTTGCGCGAGCGAGGGGAGTGAAGGTGTACGTTTGCAATCTTGTTACAAAGCCTGGGCAAACAGATGATTTTGATGTTGTAGATTTTGCCGAAGAAATTGAACGAATGGCAGGCGTGCAGTTTATTGATACGGTTTTATATAATACTGAACAGCCGGATAAAAAGCTGTTAAAAAAATATGCTAAAGAGGGAGAGGTGAGCGTAGGGGTGAGTAGTGCACGAATGGAGTCTGCGCGATTCACTTTACTAGGCGCGAATTTACTTTCAGGTGAGATTTGGCAGAACACGAATGAGAGCGATCCAATAGCAGCAGCTCGGACGTTGATTAGACACGACCCAGACGCTGTTGCGAAGGCAGTTATTGGCGTGTATCGGTCTAGTAGGCAGTAACATATTATACATTGACAAAGCATAATACTTATGCTATATTTAAGAGTATTATGAAGAAGCAAAATAAACAAACAACAAAATCAACCGCAAATAAAAAAAGTACGAAAGCGCTAGTATGCGATTGCTCGAAAGAGAAAAAGGATCTAACGAGCGCAAAGGGTACTATCTCTGTACTTACAACAGGTGAGGACTTTCGAACGGCATTGCTAATCGTTTCCTTAATCATTAATCTTTTCTTCCTGATTGCATGGGTAATGCTGCAGGTTACTGACGTTTATGACGGAGCGGTTGCTTCAGCGTTGTTTGATCGTACCATTCGTTAGATATACTAAATATTCGTGTTGTGTGTCATTGTATGCTTCTTGGCTCCCTGCGTAAAAGCGGGGAGCTTCTCTGTCGTCTGGCAAGTTATCCACAATTTTGTGGATAACTATACGTGCATTAATAATAAAGTCAAAATTGGGGGTTGCAGTGGGTAGTTGTGGGTAGTATTATAGAGTCAGTGGCAAGGCAAAGCACAATAAAGCTAAAAACAAACAAGTCCACTAAAACACATTAAACATAAAGCCGAAGGAAAGCATGGCAACAGTAGATTACTTCGAGCGTAAGCTGGATGAAAAGCGAAGATTAACTATTCCAGCTGAACTGCGTGAAGAATTTACGAGTGGCATTGTAATAACTCGAGGCTTTAAAGATTACCTACATCTTTACCCGCAAAATATTTGGGATGAAGAAGTAGAGCCAGCACTACAGGGCAGTATTCTGGATGAACAGATAGCTGACTTGAACGTGCAGTTTAGGCGCGGTAAGTCTGCCGACGAGCTCGATCAAAAACAGGGGCGAGTTACAATCGAACAACATTTGCTAGACTACGCAGGTATTGAGCGAGAAGTAATTGCAACCAGAGCGGGTAAGTACTGGCGGCTCGAAAAGCCATAGAAGGCAAAAAGCACCTTAACAATTTGAAAAGAATATCCTCGAGATTAGCCAATCTGGCAACATGATACCGTGGGCCTTCCGAAACCACATTAAACTCTTCGAAGTACCTTCCTTAAAAACACACCTCCCAAAACTCCACCTCACAAGATAGCTCGGATTTCCGAAGCTATCTCACACACATAAGTCTCTCAAAATTCTATCTTTGTACCGGTTGCACGACAGCCATACACACTAAAGAGATAGATGACTTGTCAAAAACAAAAACATGCGAAAACAAAAAATGCATGTTGCCAGTTTGGTGATCTCGAGACCGCTAGTTATACTAGGGGTATGAGTATTAAAGAACATCCACCACAGCACTATATTCATAATGAATATGAGCTACATGTTCCGGTATTATTGGATGCTTCGCTTGACTTGTTGCAGCCAGAAGAAGGCGAGAGTTATCTCGATCTTACTGCTGGCTACGGCGGCCATGCCGAGGCTTTCTTAACTATTACCAAAAACTTTTCAGCTGCTACCTTGGTAGATAGAGACGAGAATGCAATTTCTCATCTCGAAAAATTTGCCAGAAAGGGAGCTACGCTACTGCATGCAGATTTTGTATCGGCAGCGAACAAACTGATTACAGATGGAAAAACATTTGATGTAATTGTTGTGGACCTAGGGGTGTCATCACCACAACTCGACCAAGGCGAGCGAGGGTTTTCTTTTATGCGAAATGGTCCACTCGATATGAGAATGGATCCAAGTCAAACGGTTTCTGCGGCGACTGTGGTGAATACATATTCACCAGCAAAGCTTGCAGAAATAATTATTCGTTATGGCGAAGAACGTCCGCAATTTGCAAAACGAATTGCGAACGAAATCGTAAAAAGAAGACCGCTTACCACCACAGGCGAACTTGCCGAATTGGTCTTGCACCTACATCGTGGCAAATGGCAAAAAAGTCATCCGGCCACGCGCACCTTTCAAGCACTGCGAATCGAGGTCAATCAAGAACTCTCGCAAGTGGAGGCAATTTTACCACTCCTGCCTAGCCTTTTACACCAGAACGGTAGGGTAGGGGTGATAAGCTTCCACAGTTTAGAGGATAGATTGGTTAAACGATTCTTTAAAGATCAGGCCGAGGCAGGTTTTGAAGCAGAATTAATGCTTCTTAATAAAAAACCACTCGATGGTGCAATTTACGATGTTCACAATCCGCGATCACGTAGCGCAAAGTTGCGTGGAGCAGTGAAAATAAACAAGGAAGGGGATAGCAATCATGCCAATCCAAATCAAAGTACAAAACGTATCAGCAGAACAAAAAGTTCAGGTACGAGTAAAATAGTCTCTTAGCAGGGATTAAAGAAAGTGTGGTGCGCCACCGTGCGCACCGCTTTCTAAAAAAATAAAAATAAAAAAGAAAAAGAAAATGTCAACATATCAACGAACACAGTACGCTTCACGACGCCAGCAGGGCTGGGGACGCAATCAAAATACTACACGTTTTGTTTCTCCAGTAAAACTGGGGCCGGTTACGCACACAATTATGGTCGCACTTATGATTCTTGTGCTAGGTTTGATATACTTAACACAGGCGTCTGGCTCTGCAGGCTATGATTATCAGGCAAGCGACTTGGATACAAGAATATCTGAGCTAACAACAAAAAAGGCAGATCTTGAGGTTGAAAATGCACGGTTAAGCTCGCTAGAGACAGTTAAGAATAGCGATGTTGCACAGGCGATGACCACTCCAGCTGCTACTGAATATGCACAATAATGTTATCAAAATTATTATCTATTAGTCGTTCACAACTACTAACATTGCTACTAAGTTTAGCGATGTTGTTGATTGTAGGACGGCTTTTTTATTTACAGATAATTCGGCATTCACATTACACCTCCCTCGCCAACCGTGAGCAGGTAAAACGATTAGTTATACCTGCAAGTCGAGGTAGTATCTATGCCTTAGATGGAAAGACACCTGTACCACTTGTCATGAATCAACAGGTATATACGGTCTTCGCCGATCCAACAGTAGTAAAAAATCCTGAAAAAATTGAGGAAACGATTAGGACTGTTGCTGGCGGTGAGATGGTCGATGGCGACATTCATAAGATGTTAAGAGATACGTCTACGCAATATCGTGTGCTGGCTCGCGGCGTAACATTACGACAAGCCGAGCTAATCAAAAAACAGAAACTAAAGGGTATTGGTTTTCAAAAAGTGTCAAAACGAGTATACCCAGAAGGCCAGCTAGCAAGTCAGACGCTAGGGTTTGTCAACAATGACAATCATGGACAGTATGGGGTCGAGGAGAAGTTAAACGCTCGCCTGAGGGGTCAAGATGGTGTATTGAAGTCCGTGACAGATGTAGCAAATGTACCGCTATCGATTGGAAAAGATAATATACGTAAAGATCCGGTTGATGGAGAATCTGTAGTCTTGACTATCGATAGAAATATTCAGGCAAAAACTGAAGAGATTCTTAAAGCACACTTAGATAAAATGGGCGCTACTAACGGTAGTGTAATGGTAATGAATCCGAACAATGGAAAAGTTTTAGCGATGTCTAATTTTCCAACGTATAATCCTGCGGAGTATATGAATGTTCAGGATGCGCAATCTTTTGTAAACACAGTCACAACTGTACCGTACGAACCTGGCTCTGTGCTTAAGACGTTTACCGTAGCGGTGGGGATTGATAAGGGTGTCATAAATGCCGGCTCCACTTTTTATAATACCGACAAAATTACCGTAGCAGATACGACGATTTCTAATGCGTATAAAGGTCTGACCGGAAACATAACCATGCAGACTGCATTAAACAATTCGCTGAATACTGGTATGGTAACGATTGCGCAACGCCTTGGCGATGGAAATTATATAAATAAAAATGCAAGAAACACGATTTATGATTATTTTCACAATAGATTTGGGCTAGGTGAGCAGACCGGAATTCAAGTTGCAAATGAACAAAAGGGAATAGTGATTGCCCCAGATGATAGTAGTGGGCAGGGAAATGCCGTACGATATTCCAATATGGCATTTGGACAGGGGCTTGATGTGACCATGGTGCAGGTTACCGCGGCATTCGGAGCGATAATTAATGGCGGTACATATTACTACCCAACAGTAATAGAGGGTTCATATAAAGATGGCCGTGTGATATCGGAAGGCCCAACAAGAACAAAGCCGGGGGTTATTAGCAAGAGTGCCTCCGATCAGACGAAGGAGATGGCATACCAGGCAAGACATGGGTATACGAAGGACGATCGTCAAGGTTACTACATTGGCGGTAAAACGGGTACCTCCGAAACACTTGAAAATGGACGTTATATCGATAACCAGACGATTGGAACCTACCTTGGCTTTGGAGGGACTAGAGCGGAGACAAAATACGTTATAATGGTACAGGTATCGGGAAAAGGCATGAACCTAGAGGGGAATAAACATGCCATGCCTGTTTTTACTGATTTATCGAATTGGCTGCTCGAATACTATCAATTACAGCCAGGAGAATAAAATGAACAATCAAGAACCGCAAATATTTATCACTGAAATGACCGACGTCTTTTTGCTTAGTATCGCCACCTTTGTACTTGCCATGTTCTTAACGCCAGTTTACACATATTTGGCCTATCGCTTTCGATTTTGGAAGAAACAACGAGACACAAGCACGACAGGCGAGAAGCTACTTGTATTTGTAAAACTTCATAAAGAAAAGTTTAAGCGCAACATTCCAACGATGGCTGGAGCGATTGGTGTAATAGCGATTACCGTTGTAACAGCATTTAATCTTGACAGGGGACAGACGTATTTGCCGTTGGCAGGACTGATTGGGGGAGCGATAGTCGGATTAATCGACGATATAATAAATCTACACGGCGACGGCACCGGTGTAGCAGGTATGCGAAGTGGCGCAAAGTTCTTTATGATCACAGCCATTGGGGCTGTTTTGGGCTGGTTCTTCTATGAGAAACTAGGCTACCATAGTGTTCACGTGCCGTTTGCCGGTGAGCTGGCACTCGGCTGGTTGATAGTTCCACTATTTGCATTTGCAGTTGTCGCAACTGGTAATGCTGTAAACATCAGTGATGGACTTGATGGATTAGCCGGAGGGCTCCTATCGATAAGTTTTGGTGCATTTGGTGTAATTGCATTACTTCAGGGTCATTACGCGCTTGCAGGCTTCTGTTTTACGGTTGTAGGTGCGCTACTGAGCTACCTGTGGTTCAATATTTACCCTGCCAGGTTCTTTATGGGAGATGTGGGTAGTTTTGCGTTCGGGGTAAGTCTAGGTGTTGTAGCAATGCTAACAAATACACTATTTCTACTGCCTGTCATTGGCTTGGTATTTGTGATTGAGGCCGGCTCCAGCTTAATTCAAATTGTGAGTAAAAGATTCTTTGGCCGAAAGGTATTTAAATCAGCACCGATCCACCACCACTTAGAGGCAGGCGGGTGGCCAGAGACGAAAATTACGATGAGATTTTGGGTGATTGCATGCGTCATGGCATTTATCGGTGTCTATCTTGCTATCGCCGGAGGGCATATCTAATGGAGCGTGCGCGTCGACGGCTGGGTGCTAGTAGAGTCAAAGAGGTGGTACGCAAGCATCG
>CAZENS010000004.1:31410-47401 GCA_964513905.1 uncultured Candidatus Saccharibacteria bacterium
TTTTGGGATTTTTCGCATCATTATTATTGGCTATTTTTGGAAATGTTTTGCACATTGATTCGATTGCGCAATGTGCATTAGGCGCCTGTCGTTGGTTTGCCATTCCTGGAATCGGAACATTTCAGCCCGCAGAGTTGATGAAGTTCGGAATATTGATTTATCTATCTGGATTTTTGGCTGCACGCATGAGAGCGAAGGAAGTAAATAATGATGAAAAGACCACGATCCCTCTTGTAATTATTTTAGCTATTTCTGCGTTTTTTATTATTTTCTTGCAAAAAGATCTCGGAACTGGAGTTGCGTTAATTTCTATAGTTTTAGCAATGATGATAGCGGCCGGCATCACACTAAAAAGAGGTTTAATTCTCGTGGGTATTTTGGTGCTTGGAGCGGGCCTAACAATTGCGGTAGCACCACACCGAATTGCTCGTGTCGCAACTTTTATTCAGGGGGACGAAGTCTCTGTTAACGACCCTGGTTCATATCATATTGTGCACGCAAAAATTGCAATAGGATCTGGTGGTTTATTTGGGTTAGGAATTGGTAACAGCGTACAGGCAGCTGGGTATCTTCCTGAGGCAATTAACGACTCTGTGTTTGCAATTTTGGGAGAGACATTTGGTTTCGTTGGTTTACTGTTTATTCTGGCGATGTTCTATCTATTGTTGCAGCGTATACTTACGATTATGGACCATCTGGTCGATGAGCGGTATAAGCTTTTTGCAGCCGGTGTTTTTGGCTGGATAGGCTCGCATGTAATTATAAACGTTGCTGCAATGATAGGACTAATTCCACTTACGGGTATTACGCTGCCTTTGCTAAGTTTTGGTGGTACGAGTATGATATTTATAGCGGCTATTTTGGGAATTGTATTTCAGGTTTCGCAATATACGGCGCATCGCTCAGCAGTAAGAAAGGATTCATATGAAGATTCTCGCAGTCGGCGGCGGGTCGGGCGGACACGTTACGCCAATCGTCGCAGTATTTAAAGAATTGCAAAAAGTAAAAGAAAAAAATGAACTTCATTTTTGGTGTGATAAAAAATTCGGACCACAGGCAAAGAAGATCGTTCACCAATACGATGACTCAATAAAGATATCTACAATAGTCTCTGGCAAGCTACGAAGGTATCACCACCTTTCATTTGTTCAACACTTGTTAATTCCGTCGGTTGTTTTCCCGAACATAATAGATTTTTTTAAGGTAATTTTCGGAACGGCTCAATCTTTAATTAAGCTAGTGGTATTGCGACCAAATGTTATTTTTGCAAAAGGGGGGTATGTTTGTCTACCGGTGGGATATGCTGCAAAATTATTGAACATACCGCTTGTTATACACGATAGCGATGCACATCCTGGTCTCACTAACCGAATGCTAGCACCATACGCAACGTACATTGGTACAGGCGCGCCGCTAGATAATTATAGCTACCCAAAGAATAAAACATTCTACGTGGGCATTCCAGTCTCATCGGATTTCAAGAAATCTGATTCTAAAAGTATAGCGAAGATTAAGCAAGATTTAGGATTTTCGCCCAACAAGCCCCTAGTGGTGATTACTGGCGGTGGGCTTGGCGCAAAGCGTATAAATGATGCAATTGTTCGAGATGTAGACAAAATAACGGCATACAGCTCGTTGCTACTAATTAGTGGGGTAGGGCAGTACGATGAATTGCGCAAGGAAGTAGGTGAAGACACTGATATGTTTCATCTTGTTTCATTCGTTTCTGAGGGAATGGCTGAGATATTATCGGCGGCAGAAGTGGTTGTTGCGCGTGCAGGTGCAACGTCTATTTTAGAGCTAGCAGCGCTAGGGGCGCCTACGATACTTGTGCCTAATGCTCGACTTACTGGCGGACATCAGCTGAAAAATGCAAAGGTATATGCCAGTGCAGGTGCTGTTGAGATTGTTGACGAGGATGAGATTATTGAAAGAAGCGATCCACTGACTAATCTTATTCTTGATTTAATTGCCGATAAATCAAGACGAGAGTCTCTTTCTAAGAAGTTTTCTAGGTTTTCTAAGCCAAATGCTGCGCACGATATGGCCGACTTGATCCTTAAAGCTGCACGCGGTGAGTAGCTCGTAAAATCAAGAGAAAACTGATACAATCGTAAGCGATATGGGCTTATTTTCTCGTAATAAAACAAAAAAGAATACACCGGCAAGAAGGCGTTCTACTGCCCGTAGCACTACAGCAGATTCAGAGAAGCCGTCGTCACTATACGCCAATCAGTATAGACGCGGGCGTACGATCGCGGCTAGTGATTATATGCGAAAAAATGCTGTTAACGAAAAGCTCCACGGCGAGGCGTCTCCTCGGGAGAAAACTCGCCAACTTAATAAAATGCGCAAAACACTAGTTACCGCCTCATGGGTGATAGGAATCGGTAGTATTGTTCTTGCGGGACTTATCGCATCATTTACTGCCAATGTTGTCATATCATTTAGTGGCGTGGATTCTATCCCCGACGCAAGTAGATACGAAAAATCAATACAAGAATATCTTTCTAAGAATCCCACAGAGAGGTTTCGGTTTAACCTTGAAGACGCACACCTCACTAAGTATGTTGTAGCCGAGCACCCGGAGGTCTCGAGCGTTGTACAGGATGGCTTTGCTGGCTTCGCATCTAGTGGATACACTATAGCACTGCGAAAGCCAGTTGTTAGTTGGCAGGTTGGCAAACAGCAATATTTTGTCGATAACGATGGAGTTTCTTTCGCACGTAATCTTTTTTCTGATCCTAGGGTGAAAATAGTTGATAATAGTGGTGTGCAGCACTCTGCAGGCACTGCAATTGCAAGCGAGCGCTTTCTGAGCTTCGTTGGACGATCGGTAGCACTTGCGCAAGATAACTCGCTGACAGTGGAGAAGGTTTCTATTCCTGCGGGCACATCTCGTCAAGTGGAGTTATTCATTAAAGACACGCCATACCCATTCATCTTGTCTATTGATCGCTCGGCCGGTGAGCAGATAGAGGATGTTCTAAGATCGATACAGTATTTTACTAGGGTAGGCAAGAGCCCACTGTACGTTGATGTTCGGGTGAAGGGTAGGGCATTTTTTAGAGAAGGGTAGAAGGCGACTCCCCTCACCAGTGAAGTCCGTTCGTATTATGTTCTTATTGTGTATAGTAAAAATATAATATAATATTACAAAAGTCAAATATTTCGCACAAGCCTAGGTGGACAGGGAAGTGTAGTAGTAGGGAATAAAAGTATAGAAAAGTCAAATATGATTCTGATCAATGTGCTAGATGTGGAAAACTATACGAAACATTAAAATATTGCAAAAGTCAAAAATAAGACCTATCAATCGCTAGATTGCGGTTGTTTGTCATAATATCGAACAAAATAAATACACTATAAATATACACGATAGTCGTATCACTGTAGTGTGAACGTATGTATAGTACACTGTACACAACAGGATGGTGGTATATAGACGCCCTACCTTCTGCTTTAAGAGTAAGAGTGACGCGCGCGGATGCTTGTTAATAGATTTGAGTAGTTAATTGGGACGTATGCTTAATTAGCTTAAAGACATATTTCATATGTCGTAAAAGCTACATTGTGCGACGTCAACTATTAAACTAAATAATGATATGATTACACTTCCCTCATTAATCAATTAATGAAAGGATTTCATTTCATGCAACCAACACCAGCTCTAAAATTACCCGATAACCTACTCTCAAAGCTATCTCGTGTATATATCAAATCATCAAAATTTAAAGCGCCTGATACTGGTGAAATTATTGAATATGATCGGCTTATTATTGAGGTGCTCGTTAAGGGCGAAGTTTTTGAACTTGAGTACAAGCCTGAAAAGAAAGACAAGGCTATCCTACTGCTTGCAGACCACCTCGATAGTAATTCTCTGTAAGTTCGTATTTTGTTCTAATTGTAATTACCTGAGATTAGATTTCAACTATCGAGGTTATTTTTCGGCTTCATCGGTAGGTTTTTTCTTTCGTCGTCTTGGTCGCCTGCGCTTCTTCTTTAGTGAATCACCCCCAGCGCTAGCTTGGCTTGTTGGTTGATTTTGTTTTTGATCGCGGTCTGGTTCTTTTGCTGTGGGTGCACTGCCTCTTTGGCCTTTTTTGTGGAGTTGAATAAAGACTTCCCCGTTCTTTGTGATAACCTCTGCCGGAGGTGGCGTGGTCGGCGGAGTGGCGCTTTTGCTGGTTGCATTGTTGGCTTCTTTTGGTTTTGACTGATTGTTGGTAGCTGAAGGTGGTGTTGTGCCTTCTATGTTGCTTCTTGGTGCTGTCCCCTGCTGTTTTGGTTGGGTTTTTACAGCGCTTGGCGGTTTAGCGGTATTTGGTACGGCCTGCTTTGGCCTCAGGTTGGCAGGTGGCTGTACGAGGTCATTAATTGCGTTTTCAACAACGGCACGAGGCTTGCTAAAGTGTATGCGTGAGTTTTCTATGATAAAGGCTGAGTTGTCTACTTTGGGTGGCGGGAGATTTAGGGTTGTGGCGCTAAAGGCAGGTGCTTTTTCTCCGTTAATAACCATATTGATAATAAAATGTCGGTTGTGCATCTGAAGGAGATCATTGGCTTCAAACTGAGGCTGAAATTGCTGCGCTAGAACCTGTGCGTCCTCCGCTGAAACGCGAAATGATATCATCGATCCAACGTTTCCAAATACGGCACCGCGAACAGTGTCGCTCATCTGGGAGATATATTGGTTTGCTACAGTTAGGTTAAGACCATACTTTCGAGCTTCCGATAAGATTGTTGCAAATGAATCTGTTGCAAAGTTTTGAAACTCGTCAACGTATAAATAAAATGGTCGGCGATCTCGTACGTCTGGGATATCTGATCGGCTCATGGCTGCGAGCTGCACCTTGGTTACTAGGAATGATCCCAAGATTGAAGCGTTATCTTCCCCTATCAACCCCTTAGAGAGATTCACGACAAGGATTTTCCCTTCATCCATAATTTGCCGAATATTAAATGTAGACTTTGGCTGGCCAATAATGTTACGAATTACGGGATTAGCGGTAAATGCACCGACTTTGTTGAGGACTGGTGCGACAGCCTCGGCAACAAATTTATCGTTCCAGCTCGCAAATTCAACCTTCCAGAACTGCAACACGACTGTATCTTGGCAATATTCAATTGTCTCTTTTCGGAACTTTTTATCGGTAAGCATTCGGGTAATGTCGAGCATTGTTGTTTCGGGTCGATCAAGGAGCGCAAGGATTGTGTAGCGTAAAATATACTCAAGGCGTGGGCCCCATGAATCTCCAAACATACGCTTTAATACGCCAATCACCTCTGATGATATATTGCTTTTCATATTTGGATCTGTCACCTCAAGCGGATTAAATCCAACTGGATGAGCGGTGTCTGCGGGGTTGAAGTATACGACATCTTTGATGCGATTTGCAGGGATAAACTTCATATTATTGACCGCAAAATCACCGTGGGGATCAATAATTGCATACCCTTGATGGTGGTAGATGTCGCTCAATGCAAAAAGTTCCAGTAGGCCGGATTTTCCTGCGCCAGTCTGCCCGATAATATAAACGTGACGGCTTCGGTCATAGCGAAGCATACCGAACTGATGATTAATACCCCTAAAGTTCGTAAGTCCAAAGGCGGAGATATTCTCATCTACAGCCTCGTTACCAGTGATTAGAGGTAGTTTGGCAGGTGGTTCAGCAGTTTTTGTGCTAGCCCAAACAATATTTGGTGTCTCCACGTTTGTGTGCGGAAGGTGAAAAACTGAAGCCAGTTCTTCAATGTTTAAGATAAATCCTTCATCCATAAAAAGTCGATTCCGATACGCACCAAGAGACTGCTTATCGAACGAGGGCTTGCTTGCACGTAAACCATTCAGGTTTGTGCTATTAAACTGCTTAAATGTACCGACAATGGCTTGCATCCGCAACTTTGCGTTAGTTTGACTCTCCCCCAGGTAAGCAAGGCGTATTTTTACTTGGTAGCCAAGCTTTGTTGCCTTTTTTTCAGCTTCGGATATACGAGTTTTGTCTCGCTCAGAGAGTTCTACGCCAGCACTTGCGCCACCGATACCCTGTTCTGGTGGTTTCCAGAGTGCTTCAAGGAGGGTGCCAAACCACTTAAATCCCCCGCCACCTCCATTAAGGAAGGAGAGTGGATCTCCGTTGCGAACTTTCGATATCCACTGTTCGCTTGATTTATGCCATGTATCTGGAACGGGTCGGAAAAGAACCTGGACCCATAGCTCTTCGCCGGTATCCTCTAGTTTTGCAAGCGTTCCGGTGATGCCCGCCAGAGGGTCTACTTCAAAGCTTTGAAAGGTTTTAATTGGAAGATATTGACTGTCAGTCATGGTGATTTCTGCGGTGTGAATAACACTATGATGTCGTTCATGGGCTACGTAGTCTTCATCAGCTTCGTGAATTTGCACCGTCGGATACTGTGCATAGATTTGCCCTTCTACGAAACTTTGTAGGGTTTTTGGTGTCCATATATAAAAGCGAATCTGGCCATCAACCGAGGCAATCTCAAAGCTAAGGTGCTCTTGAGCGCCGCCGCTTCTTTTTAGCTCTTCTTTGTCTCGTAATATTCCGTGAAGACTGGCAAATAGCTGCTCTGCTGCAAGCTCAGACTTATCGTTGGCTCGTGGAATTTCAAGCACGAGCAACGTGCTTTCGACAGATTCAATTTCGCGGACCTTGCGGTTGTTTAGCCAGGTCATAATTCCCAAAATAACAGTCACGGGTACCCATACCCATGGCGACAAGATTATTTGTATAAATTCAAGAAAAAATGTCATAGCTACTACTGATGAATTATATCATAGCTAGCAACTTTTTGCAAGGTTAAGCAGTTTATAGTGTGGTAACTATTTTACAAGGGTGGGTTCGTATGCGTAGGTCGCTTTTGCCACGCGCTTGAATTGCGGTTTGCTTTGAAGATTTAGTAGAACCGTAGTTTCTTTTACTTGGCGACTCTCAAGAACACGTCGAACAATTTCGTCCCTGTGAAGGGGCTCGCTGGCCTTTTTAAGCACATCAGCAATTGTATCTGCCACTGTTCCTTTGCTATATCCCCAGCTATCAAGAGCGTAGATACCGCGTCCGATCAGCACGAATCGCTTATCCTTAATAAGTTCATTGTGAATGGCCTGTGTCGTAACATCTTTTCGGCTAAAATCACTATCTTTAATGGCGTCTGCAATTTCGCTAAAGTGAAGCGGCTTGCCTGACTCTGTAAGCACAACAAAAATTTTATCTCGGATATTTTTAGGGTTAACAGTCGGCCACTTAGTAAGACCCCAGACGTCTTTTAGGCTCGCAAGGTGCTTTGAGATGCTTGCAAGCGCTCGAATGTGATCGGGGTGGTCGTAGGTTAGCTTTTCGTGAAGCGCCTCAATCGTAACCGGCTCTTTGCCTTTTTTGATTGTCTTTACAATTTCGTCGACTTCTTTTCTGACCTTCTTCTCATCGCCATATTTTGCGATCGATACAGCGTGGTGGTAGTTATCTGTTTCGTTGATAACAGTAAGCTGCGGAGCTAGCTCTGCAATAAATGCAATATGCGCACGTTCACGAGCATCGCTTTTTTTGCCAAGAAGCTTATCTGTTAAATCTTGAACACGAGCTGCTCTTCCAAGATCGCTAAGGGTTCGTATAATAACTTTTTCGGTACCAGTAACATCGGCAAGGTTTCCCTTTTCGGCAGCCATTTTAATGCGAATAAGAATAGCTTTTTCTAGCTGACGAACACGTTCGCGCGTAATACCAAGTAGTTCGCCAATTTGCTCCAGCGTTTCTTTTCGTTCATAAAGTCCGAAACGACGAGTGATAATTTCTCGTTCTCGCTCTGGTTCAATCGAATCAATAATTGCCTGTACAGCCGCCTTGATATCAATAACTTGTTCCGGTTTTGGAGCCTCGCTCATTGTTGTTGTAGTCCTCTCTGCCTCACCACAGATGTCAGTTTAAAAGTTGGTATATATTTCAGTTCTGTTAAACACTATAAAACAATATTTATAATATGTCAAACACATTTCCCGATTTACTTTATTGTAGCACAAATTTTACGATAACAGTAGATGATTTTTTAGGACTTTTTATTATTTTATTTTGTGCGCTTATGTATATACAGTGTTATAAAAATATTATATACGCTAGTGATTGGGCTTATCTTTATTGTATGGGCGTTTAAAAAAGAAAAGAACCCGCCCGACAAAAGCGCTTCGTACTACAAATGAATTACTTCATTCGGACGGGATTCTTTTGTCGGTGCGGGTTGGCTCGTAGGATTACTCCTCTTCCTCTCTCCCTTTGTTGATCCAGTCGTTCATCTGCTTGATGATGAATCCGACTATGGTTATAAGGACTTCACTAAAGGTTACTAATGCCATGAGGAACAAGAGCGGAGCTAGTATGGCAACTTCAGTCGCCAAAAGTACGATCGCCAATAACCTTAGGATGCTGGCATGGTCGAGGTAGTTCGAGTTCGACCCCTCCATCGCTAGAAGACCCGGCAGGCCGTAAATAATTACGGCTGCTTGCAGGGCGATCACTGAAGACCACACGATAACCAGGGAGAGAGTCTTGCGAGACTTCCGAGTACGGAACATGATTCTTCTTCCTTCATCAGCTCAAAAAAGGGCGACTCTCACCCAAGTGTATTTTGAGCAAAAGCTGATTATATATTAGCATTAATATTATAAATTGTCAATGTGTAAGGTGCTGGTTGATACGGTGTTTTAAAAAAGAAAAGAACCCGCCCGACAAAAGCGCTTCGTACTACAAATGAATTACTTCATTCGGACGGGATTCTTTTGTCGGTGCGGGTTGTGCCAGGCTTTATGCTGATTTTCTGAGGGCTGACGAGCAAATGCTCACCTAGGGGGTGGTTTTCGTATCATCTTTCGCTCGTTTTCTTCAACCAGCTTGACAATTCTTTCGTCTAACAATCCGCAGCGGCATGATTTATATGCAAGCTTGGCCAGCATAAGATCGAGACTGTCGCTATCGTGAATTTTAGTCACGCGAGCTATGCTGTTCGGTTCGTTATACTTTCGATGTGCGTATTCGCGCATTGTTAGTCTCCTGCCTTCTCGTTTTGGGGAGCTTGTATTCCTTTTGTTGTATACTCCTGTAGGTGTCAATCAACAAGGAATTGATGGTATCGTATACCATATTTCCTTGATTGTCAATATATACTCCCTCTAGTGCATGAGGCGAGGGTGTATCTTTGAGGGCTAGGATTATTTTGCCTTACGTCGTGGCGCTCGTTTTTTTGCAGCTGGGGCGGCTTTAATCATTTCTTTAGCTTGTTCGTGCGTGATTGACGCCGGGTCGGTATCTTTCGGAATCTTAACATTCTTTTTTCCGTCAGTAACATACGGGCCATAGCGGCCTTTTAGTATTTTTATACCATCGTCAAAACTTGCAATATTTTTTTCGGCCTCTGCCTTTAATTTTGCTTCGTATAGCTCAAGCGATTTTTCAAGCGTGATTGTATGCGGGTCTTCTGGCTTGATACTAACAAACAACTTACCAACCTGAATATATGGGCCGAACCTCCCGATATTAGCCTTTATCTCATCGCCGTCTTTTGTTTTGCCTACAACGCGAGGAAGCTTAAACATCTCAAGCGCTTGCTCTAGCGTAACTGTTTCAATTTTTGTGCCAGATGGAAGTGGCGCAAACTGTGGCTTCTCGCTTTTATCTTCTGTTGAGCCGAGCTGCAGCATTGGGCCAAATCGTCCGAACCGAGCAATAATCGGTTTTTTTGTTTTTGGATCAATTCCAACCTCCCGATTGGCGCCAACAGTACTTCGGTCAATGCCGCCAGACTGTTCGATTAGTTTATGGAACGGTGTGTAAAAATCCATCAGCATTGTATTTCGCTCAAGTGTGTTATTGGCGATTTGGTCAAATTCTTGCTCTACATTTGCCGTAAAGTCGTAGTCGACAATTTGGTCAAAATGATTAGTTAGGAACTCTGCAATTAATTCTCCGCTTGGCGTAGGAATAAGCTTTCCTTTTGTAGAGCCGGTTTTTTCTTGAACAACTGTTCGATCAACAACGCCGTCGAGCAGCTGAAGAACAATCACATCTCGTGGCTCCCCTTCTCCGTCGCCACGCTCAACATAACCTCGAGTTTGAATCGTGTCGATGATAGTCGCGTATGTACTTGGACGCCCGATACCAAGCTCTTCAAGTTTTTTCACCAGCGATCCTTCTGTGTAGCGAGCTGGAGGCCGTGCGAATACTTGGCGAGCCTCTGTTTGTGTATTTCGAAGTACGTTGGTTGCTTGCAGCTTTGGAAGAATTTCTTCTTTTCCGCCGCCGTAAACTCGTAAGAATCCGTCAAATACAATTACTTCTCCTTTAGCTTCAAATACTTCGCTGCGAGTAGAGATAGAAATCGTTACTGTGGTTTTTTCTAATTTTGCTGGAGTCATTTGGCTGGCGAGCGTTCGTCTGCGAATGAGGTCGTATAGTCTTTGTTCGCTGCCACTTACTTCTTCTCTTGTAATGTCGGTAGGTCGAATTGCCTCGTGTGCTTCTTGGGCATTGCTGCTTTTCGTTTTAAATTTACGAACCTGACTGTAATCAACACCGTAGAGTGTTTTGATATAATCTGCCGCCGCCGCAATTGCCTGGCCGCTTAGATTAACACTATCGGTACGCATATAAGTGATCTTTCCTGATTGGTACAGTTTTTGCGCCGCTGTCATCGTTGCTTTCGAGCTCATTCCTAGTTTTGCGTTGGCTTCTTGCTGCAAGGTGCTGGTAGTGAACGGCGCGCCTGGGTTCCGTGTGCCGGGGCTGTTACTTACGGCAGACACGGTAAATTCAGCATCTTTAATACTTTCTAGAAAAGCGACTGCCGAGGCTTCATCGTCAAAACGTGGTTTAAGTTCGGCTTTAAACTCCTCGTTATTATGAACGAAAAGAGCGGTAACCTTAAATTGGCTTGAGCCGTTAAACTTTGTAATTTCTTGCTCGCGCTCAACAAGCAATCGAACAGCAGGGCTTTGTACACGCCCTGCGCTTTTTCCACCTGGAACTTTTTGCCATACAACCGGACTAAGCTCAAATCCAACTAGCCGATCAAGTATTTGACGCGCCTGCTGAGCCTGAACCATGTTCATGTCTATGGTGTGTGCCTTAGCCAGCGCCTGTTCTACTGCTGATTTTGAGATTTCTTGGTAGGTAATCCTTTTTGTTGTTTTTGGATCGATTTTTAACACTTCGCATAAATGCCAGGCAATCGCCTCACCTTCTCGGTCGGGGTCGGTTGCGAGGTAAATTGTATCTGCAGCTTTGGCGGCTTTTCGCAATTCGGCAACAACCTTTTTTTTCTCTGGATCAACTTCGTAGGTGGTTTTAAACCCGTTTTTTATGTCGATCGGTGGTGTTCCATCTTTGGTTTTTTTAACAATACTTCGAATATGCCCCACACTCGAGAGCACCTTGAAGTCTTTGCCAAGATATTTTTCAATTGTTTTTGCCTTTGCGGGGCTCTCGACGATAACTAGATTCTTTGCCATATCTTTTATACTGTAGCTAAAATGTAAATAACTTTCAATGTTGCCGCAATGCAGCGGTAGTTGTTTGGCAAAAGAAAAAAGGGCAGATTAGCTCTGCCCTACTAGTATTTTGCATCATTCTGCTGATGCAAGGCTGCTAGTTAGCCTGTCCTGACTCCTCTCCTGTATCTTCACCAATAAGCATGTTGCCGACTATAAGAGCAGCAACACCAATAAGAGCAACAACACCCATACAAACGAGAAGCATGGCAATATCTAGGGAGTTGCTCATGTTTGTTATATCTGGTGTTTTGTTGTTAGCAAAGTCACGCAGTGCTGTTCGTACGGTGTTTTCGTGCAAGAGCATTCCGAACAAAAGCAACTCTGCGCTTACACACGCAAGCATGCTCACTTTGCTATGATTCCATGTTGCGATCAAAAAACAGATAGCAGTAATGACTATTGCCAACCAAAGAGTAAACGCAGCTACGCTTACCGGGCCGCCGAGCAGGTCGAGCAGTTCCTGGTGTTCTGTGCCTGATTGAGCGGACATGATTGCCGCCTTTCTGCTACGGGCTTGCCGCAGCTAGATGATGAACAGGGGCCTCTATGCGCGGTTAGGGTGCGCGTAGAATGGTTCATACTATACATTCAACATTTACGTCTGTCAATATCTATAACCCCCACCGATTCATGCCAAGGGCGGTTATTTTTCCGTCAATTTCCATCATTGTAAGCGCAACAGAAAATTCACTTGCAGAAATACCAAGTTGTTTTTGCAGTTGCTCTCCATCCCGAACGCCTTGCTGAATGAGTGCTATTATTTTTGCTTCGGTGGGATTGCTTGGCAGAGCTAGTGGCTGTTGTTTTTTACCGGATAGCTTGCTGGGTTGTATGGTTTCGAGTATATCGTTAATGTGAGTAACTGGTGAAGCTCCTTGTTTTAGCAAGGCATTGCACCCTTCACTGAGCGGACTTGTGATATTTCCTGGCACAACAAAAACGTCTCTCCCCTGCTCTAGCGCGTACATGGCCGTATTTAACGTACCACTACGCTTTGCTGCCTCAATAATGATAATCGCATCAGAGAGTCCACTTACAATACGATTTCTTTGTAAAAAATGATGCGGTCTTGGCTCAACACCTTCTTCATATTCGCTAATGATTGCCCCACCTTCATTAAGGATTCTTTCTCCTAGAAAACGATTTGTACGTGGGTATATTCTATGGAGGCCGTTTCCTAGCACGGCAATTGTTGTTCCGCCCGCATCGAGCGCTGCCTTGTGTGCAATGGCGTCTGTACCCAGCGCAAGGCCGCTCACCACAATGACTCCGTTATTTGCAAGGCTACGCGCAAAGTTTGTTGCTACTTCCCTACCGTAGCTTGAAGGCTTACGCGTTCCAACGATAGCTACACTTGCTTGACGTTTTTCTGGTAATGTACCGCTATAGTATAATGCTTGTGGTTGCTTAGGAATAGAGGTGATAATTTTGGTATATTCGTTTGTATCTGGAGATAATTTGTTGATTTTCATGCAAAATATGTAAAAACTGTTGACAATTTATAATAAGCGTGCTATATTTGTAAACGATTGGTTGAGCAAAAAGCTTAGCCAAACGCACCTTATACCCCCTATTCTAACAGAATTTACGTTTGTAAATTCAAAATATGTTAGGTTGTGTGCAATGTGCTTGAAAAGTAATCTACCCTCCGCTTTAAAGCATTTATTATGCATTGCACGCATACTAACCCCTTTAACTACCCTTTTTCAAGGCGGATTTTTATTGCAGATAAGTATCACAAATATTGACGCTTGTCAGGCGCGCACCTTCGTGGAGTTTTGGTCGCGACGCTTTATCTGCAAAAGAAGCCCGGGTGGGTTGAAGGGTAAAACGGCGCCAGGTGATGCCCACCCTTACCTGGCGCTTTTTTATTTATGTAAGTAATAAAAGTAAAGCCCCGCTATGTGTAATAGCGGGGTTTGTGCTAGCTGATCAGTTTTTTGATCAGAAGCTCGCGAAGCTGCTCTCGTCCATCGTATGCCAGCCGGTTGTTGAGGTAAGTCTTATCAACCAGAATGATCGTGTCGCACACGCTAGGGGTGATCCCCTTGCAGATCAATTCACCCTCACGGGAGAGAAGATACGAGTAGTCACTATTACGTGCACCAATCCACCAGGCACGAATACGCCTTCCTCCGGGGAGGGCAACGAGAGTTTCTCGCTGAGGAGTCGTTGCTCGTAACAACCTATCTTTCACCTTGTGTGCAAGCTGCATCACGTTAAGAGGATCGCTCCCATTGACAATCTTCGGCGCACCGTTTGCAGCAGTAACCAGTTCTTGCATGATACTCACTCCAATTCTACTTGACGGAAGAAAATCTTGCTGTGTAATAATATCACTTTTTAATTATAAAATCAAGCAACGCTATACAATAATCAATAGTAAAACCCCGCTACGCTGGCTGCGAAGCGGGGTGATGTTGAGCTCAGGCGTACATGCCGACCAGGAGAAGGATGATCTGATTCTCCTCACTGCTGGGTAGATTCCGGAAGTGGGTCCTGTCGATCAACTTCACTTTCTTGGTGCCATCTGGTCCATCTTCGGCAAGGAAGATGTCGCCGTTCGACGCCAGGAAGTACGAGCCAGATTCGCTGCTGCCGATCGACCATGCCAGTACTTCTTTTGAGCCTGGAGGTTGAATGACGATGGGCAGTGGAGCTGTGCTGGGGTGGCCTGCCGCCTTTTGCAGTGCTTGCTTTGCAGCAAGGCAAACCATGGCAGGGCGCCGGAACTTGCCTTGGCAGGACTCCTTTGCTTCGTTGGTCAGGTTTTCGATACCCTGAGCAATGTTCATCTCGGGGTTCCTGAAACTCTCTTTTTCTTGCATGATACCTCACTCCAATATAGATTGACGGAAGAAAATCTTGCTATGCAATAATAGCACTTTTTGATGATAAAATCAAATCAAACACTGTGGCGTTACGCCGCTTAGTGGCGTATACTAAAGAGTTGTGAAACATTTATTACAAAAAAATCATCCTTTTAGAATATTCTGGTTTGCTACCCTGCTTACGATAGCTATCGGTGTTATGGTCGGCCTTATAGAGGGGCTCGCCGGTTTATGGATATTTGCAATACTACTAGTGTTGGAGCTAACATTTAGCTTCGATAACGCTGTTGTGAATAGCAAAGTACTTGCGACAATGAGCGAATTTTGGCAAAAAATATTCCTGACTGTCGGTATATTCATTGCCGTGTTTGTTGTTAGGTTTATTTTGCCAATCGTTATCGTTATGATTGCAGCTGGCCGCGGATTTATGGAGGTGATAAACCTAGCAGTAAATCAGCCGGAGCAGTACGGCGAGGTGTTACATCACGCTGCGCCAATGATTGATGCTTTTGGTGGAGCATTTTTGTTGATGATTGCTGCGAGCTATTTTATCGATCGCAATAAAACGACACACTGGCTAAAAGGAGAATCCTGGCTGGCACGAGCGGGTAGATTCGAGAATATTAAGGTTTGCTTGATGCTACTACTTGCGGTGGCACTTTACTTTACGGTTTCTAAGGAATACCAAGCAATCGTGCTTATATCTAGTATCTTGGGTATTTTATTGCATATTGGCTTAGAATTATTCGGTTCATTCTTTAACGATGAATCAAAAAAGAAGATAAAAAAACAAACAGGCTGGGCGGCGTTTGCAAGCTTTATGTACCTTGAGGTATTAGATGCCAGCTTTAGTTTTGATGGTGTGATTGGTGCGTTTGCTATTACAACAAGTATTGTACTTATTATTGCGGGGCTAGGTGTAGGTGCGATTTGGGTTCGCTCACTGACAATATATTTACTACGCGCAGGAACGCTTTCAAAATATCGTTACCTCGAGCATGGGGCGCATTGGGCAATTATGGCGCTGGGTATTATGATGTTTATTAAGCTATATCATGTCGAGCCGCCAGAGTGGTTTACGGGTGGAATTGGATTAGTCTTTATTATAACCGCGGTGGTCTCAAGTATTATTGAGCAGCGCGCTCAAGGCGTTCTAGGTGCAAAAACTACAGTAAAATAATCTTTGCATCTACCGCGCACTGTTCTTCTTTTGGCAGTTATTACACAGACCGGTTAGTTCAACTGTATGGTGCTCAAGGGTGTAACTAAATTTAGCAGCAGTAAGCTGTAGGATATCTTCTAGCGATTCGCTCTCAATACTTTCGGTTTTTTTGCAATTTCGGCAGATGATGTGGTGGTGGTGTTCTTTGAATGGTTCGGCAAGCTCAGTAAAGGTGGTCCATCCGCGAGTTATGGTTGTGGTAATGTGCAACTTAGAGAATAACTCCAATGTACGATAAACACTTGTGCGATCAACCTCTGGTGTTAGCTTTGCAATACTACCCGTTTTAAGCGGCTCGTTTGCGTTACTAAGGGTAGAAAAAACCGCAAGACGAGGTTTAGTGATACTGGCACCCTTCTTGGTAAGGATTTCTTTAAATTTTTG
>CAZENS010000005.1:0-18282 GCA_964513905.1 uncultured Candidatus Saccharibacteria bacterium
AGCAGGCATTGCTTATGGCAGATAGAATCATTACGGTGAGTGCAATCACAAAAGCTATTGTTGTTCAAAATTATGGTATTCCGGCCGATCGAGTTGAGGTAGTCCATAACGCAATTGATACAAACTCATTCGACTCTAGCTATCTTTATGATATTTCAACTTATCAGTATCTTGAAGCGCTCAAAGAAGATGGCTACACCATTGTTGCAACGGTGACGCGCTTTACGGTTCAAAAGGGGCTGGCTCATCTTATGCAAGCCGCAAAGAATGTATGTGATAACTACGAAAAGATCGTATTTCTATTTGCCGGCGATGGAGAACAGCGAGATGAATTAATCGGCATGGCTGCTAGACTTGGAATTAGTGACCGAGTATTCTTCACTGGGTTTATACGCGGTAAGCGCTGGCGAGATGCGTATAGTGTTGCCGATATATTTGTAATGAGCTCAGTCAGCGAACCGTTTGGACTCACGGCACTCGAAGCCGCACATCATAATTGTGCATTAATTATTAGCAAACAATCTGGTGTTGGTGAGATTCTCGAGAGTATTTTTCGGTTTGATTTCTGGGACTCGCAACTTTTGGCAGATCAAATACTCGGCTTGGCTACTTCCCCTGCTCTTCTTCACCAAATGAAGTCAAATATTCAAAATGAATATGCCAGGATTTCCTGGAATGATGTAGCAAAGAAGTGTACAGACATATATAAAAATACAAAGCAAAGGGTGGTGCTATGAGTAAGGCGGTTGTCTTATACCTTCATGTTCATCAGCCGCATCGGTTGAAGCAGTATACGATTTTTGATGCAGCTCATGATCATCATTATTTTAATGATTCGAGCGAAACAGACCTAAACAATCGACGTGTATTTGAGCGCATTGCTGAAAAGTCATATAGACCAATGAACGCCTTGTTGCAACAAATGCTTGAACGTCACGATGATTTCAAGCTCTCTCTAAGTATTACGGGAACTTTTTTGGAACAGGCTGAAAGATACGCCCCAGATGTTCTTGAAAGCTTTAAACGATTAGTCGAGACTGGCAAGGTTGAGATTTTAGGTGAAACGTACCATCATTCATTAGCCTTCTTCTATAGTCAGGTAGAATTTGAACGCGAAGTTAATTTACATCGTGAAAAAATATTCCAAACATTTGGCGTTGTGCCATCGGTATTTCGCAACACCGAGCTAGCCTACAACAACGAGCTCGCTGCCTGGGCAGAACGAAGAGGCTACAAGGGTATTCTAGCTGAAGGTTGGGATCCAATCCTTGAGTGGCGCAGTCCAAATCACGTCTATACCGCCGCTGGTACAGAAAATCTTGCATTGCTCCTAAAAAACTACCGACTAAGTGACGATTTAGCGTTTCGATTTGGCAATCAATCATGGGCAGAGTGGCCGCTTACAGCACATAAATTTGCTCAATGGGCCAATCACAACTCACCCGGCAGTCGTATAATTAATCTCTTTATGGATTACGAAACCTTTGGTGAGCATCAATGGGCGGAAACCGGTATCTTTAATTTCTTTGATCACTTTGTTACACAATGGCTAAAAACTTCTGGCAATACATTCCAAACTGTATCTGATGCAATTCAGAATAATCCACGAGAAGGTAGTATTAGTATGGAAACTACTACCACCTGGGCAGATAGCGAACGTGACCTAAGTGCCTGGAACGGCAATCATCTACAGCAAGAGGCACTAAAATATGCATACGCGCTTGAAGATGACATTCTTCAAACGGGCGACGCTAAGCTAGCTTCTGACTGGAGAAATCTTCTTAGCTCAGACCACACGTATTATATGGCTACAAAATGGAGCGACGACGGAAGTGTACACAGCTATTTCAGTCCGTACGATTCACCATATGACGCATTTCTTTCCTATATAAATGCAATCCGAGATTTACGCTGGCGAGTTATGCAGTATAGAAAGGGGCTATAGCTACACGATGAGCAGACCTATCGTCCTGGGCAACGGTAAACTTCACGTCGGCATTTCTTCTTCAGGGCAAGTAGAAGATTTTCACTTTCCATACTACGGGATTAATAATCATACGTCGGGCTCAGGAGTTCGGCACCATGTTGGCGTGTGGGTGGATGGAGCCATAAGTTGGCTTCATATTAATCAGTCAGAATGGGATGTTTCTTTACGTTATCCGTATCGGGCACTTATTGGCAACGTTAAAGCTGTTAATAACAGGCTCGGAATTATGCTTGAGTTCAACGATACGGTTGATATTGATCAGGCAGCTTTTCTTCGAAATATACATGTAGTGAACATGCGAGAAGAAGCTCGAGAAGTACGATTGTTCATGCATCAAGCTTTTACTATTAACGACTCCGCGTCTGCAATAGATACGGCGCGATATTTACACGAGTACGGCGCCATTAAGCATTATCAGGGCGATACTGCATTTATTATTGGCGGCCAGTCCGAAACTGGGCGTGGTTTTGATCAACACAGCATTGGAGCTTTCGGTACACCTACTCAGGAGGGAACTTTCCGAGATGCAGACGACGGCGAACTGAGCATGGGCAATGTTGAGTATGGACGAGTTGATAGTACTATTCGCTTCTCTCTTAAGATACCCGCTCAAGATTCACGGTATGTACAATACTGGATTGCAGCCGGTGAAACGCACAAAAGCGCATTAACTATACATAAAAATATCAGACAAAATGGCGTTCATGTACGAATCCAACGCACATTAAAAGAATGGCATGAGTGGATCAAGCCTATCGCTCCCGTTATCGAAAAAATAGATGCTACTTTTAAAGATAGCTTCATAAAAAGCTTGTTGCTTATAAAATCGCACATTAATAGTAATGGGTCGATTGTATCGGCAAATACTGAGCAAGCCTCTCCACAAGCAACACTCAGCAGTACGTATGCGGCATCGGCTGCAATCTGGCCACTTATCAGACTCGGCTATGTTCATGAGCCGCGCCAGTTTTTTGATTTTTACAGAAGAGTACTAAAAGAATTTGGAACCGTGCCGAGCCTTGTGCGATCCGATGGATCAGCCGCACCAGATCTGTCGACGACTAGCCACGGTAAAATTAGCGCAGCATCGGATAATACGGCGGGGTCTGCATTTTTACTATTTATGTTTGGACAATTTCAGCAAGCCCATCAAGATAGCGACTTATTAAATGATTTTTATGACTCTTTTGTAAAACCCTTGGCGACGTCACTAACGTTGCTTGTTGATAATAAGACCATGCTACCTAAAGATAGCGATGATCAACCCGCCCCAACCTATACGGTTGCCGTAGCATGTGCTGCATTACAGTCTGCTTCTGACATGGCTGAAAAAAGTGGCGATGCCGACAACGCCGTCGCCTGGAAACTAGCATCGGTTGATATGAGCACTGCAGCACAAAGACTGCTTGTGGATCAAGCCACAGACCTCATAAAGCCTGCCGCTAAGAATATTGGCGATACCCTGCTTGATTCGTCTGCCATTTTTAGCTCCTTTATGTTTGGATTGCTGCCGTCGGATAGTACGTCAGTCGACACCTCAATACAGCGTATGGCCTCGACATTAAATGACTCCCTTTTGGGGATACCGGCCTCTTTGAATATTAATCAGCCGACTTACGACTCATGTTCAACTATTTCAAGTCTATGGCTTGCGCAATACTTTATAGAACACAATAAGATCGAAGATGCCTTGGCTATTATTCAACGAATTACAGATAGCTCATCTGCAACCTATCAGCTGCCAGAAACTATTTACGAAGATGCAGATAAAACTCGCAGTAAATTCAGCTCGTCGTGTTGGGCACATGCCGAGTTTGTATCGACTATTTTAGATATGATTGCACAGCCAAAAGAGGGTTAAGGAAATGTTTTCTGCCAAACGAACTTCGTCTAGCATTGTCTCAAAAAATCGATTATCTCGTGCATTTAAAAACTATGCAAAACAGAGTAAGTCGGCGTACCTAGGAGAGGTGTCCTCTCATGCAGTAGACCAACACCTTGTACGTGGCTTTACAACAAGTAACACCCACAAAGATACCAACCATAGTGTTGGGCATGCATTTCACCATGACTACATTGTGCTTTCACGAGAAGATAATAACCGACAATATATTATTACTGAGGTAGACCTACACACACTGCGTCCGTTTAGCCATTTTTTTATCACCCCAAATGATCTTCCAGAGAATTTATTTGCGGAGCTACTGAAGAAGCACCCTCACCATAGACACACCCCATTTTCTGCTGGAGACTCTTATCTTCCAGCGTTTAAGCACCGTTATTCAATCTTAACTCGACCAGAACATTTTACTCGCTCGCTCTATTATGTTACCCCGGATTCCGCCAAGTGTATTGCCGAGATTAAGCAGTCGTACCTTTTTGAGGTAAATGATACAAGTCTTTTTGTATATGACTACTCACATCAGCAGGTTACCGAAAAAACACTTCATATGCAGGTGCAGTTCGCCTGTACGCTCGCAACTTTGCTCGAAAATAGAAACACATAAAAGAATCGCCCCCTAGTGAGAGCGATTCTTTTATAGGGTGTATATCTACCCTTTTCGTTTCTTAACTTCGTTTCGACCAAGGTTTTTCTTGGTTTCAGTATAGGTTGCATGCTTTTTTGCAACTGGATCATACTTTTTTAGTACAATTTTATCTGGCGTGTTCTGAGTATTCTTCACCGTATAGTATGTACGGTGACCAGATAGATCACTTACCAATCCGACTAGCTTTCGCTTTGTGCTCTTCTTTGCCATTATCTTTCCTTCTTAGTGTCTCTTGACTTTCAGTGACTAATTATAGCAAATTAATACCTAGTCTGCAAGAGGTTACCTAAAATTAGTAAACCGTATTGGAGCGTCTAGGTCTAAGGCCTGAACAGTTTTCATCACCGACTGAAGTTCATCTTTACTACTACTCGTTACGCGAACTTCTTCACCTTGTATTTGGGGCTTTGCTTTTTTGTAGTTGTCTCGAATCTCTTTCGAAATCTTCTTTGCAAGCTCCTGGCTTAAGCCTTGTTTAAATCGTATTTCTTTTGTTGCTTTTAGATTTGATTCGATAACTTCCGATGACAAGTCAAGTACTTTACTCGATACATTTCGGGTCGCAAGTTTTTTACGAACAATATCAATAATGGCATCAATTTGCCACTCGCCTGCTCCAATTACCTTAAATCCCTCTTTTCCAGAAATCCACTCAATACCAGCAGGCGTCCCCCTAAAATCATACCGAGAGCCTATTTCTTTTTCTGCTTGCATGAATACGTTATTCATCTCTGCCTTGTCGTAATCAGCCACAATATCTAAACTAAAATTTGCCATATGTTCTCCTCTGGTATTATTATAGCAAATCAATCCTACTGTAGATTTTTACCGTTAATACTGTTATCATAGTAGTGTTTACGCCGCGATAGCTCAGTTGGTAGAGCGCATCCATGGTAAGGATGAGGTCTCGGGTTCAAGCCCCGATCGTGGCTCCATACATAAAGCAAGAAGTAGGTTGGTGCGTAAGTGTACCGACTTTATTTTTAGTTACGTGGCTCACTGCGCCACATAACATACAGCTCTGTTATTGACTTATTTTTAATTTGTACTATAATTATGCACGTAGGGAACACCCTATGCACTTTTACACAGTACAAACTAGCCCTTACGGCGTGGGCATACCGCCTACTGGTAAGGGCTAGTTGGACACTACCCTTCGCGTGTGCAAGACAATCCATGTCTGCTTAACGAAACTTTTCGCACGCGTCCATTAGGAGGTTTCCATGTCTGTCAAGATTATCTGCACCCCCCCGGAGGATGAAACCGAGCGAGCCGGAGAGGTTGAGCCCTGGTACTTCTTCCAGTCCGAAGATAAGGGCTCCAAGTACACGTCGTCTGGTAGCTGGAAGGGCCCCCTCGATATTTACGCCGAGGAAGGGTACACCCCCGACTTCTTGAAGGATGGCATCCGGCCAACCCGCAGTCTGTCTTCGTGTCCCGACACTTCGCATGATCGAGCATATGGCCGTCTGAACGTTCAGGACGACAAGATGGCCATCGTACCGTGCAGCAAATCTGATGACGAGAAAATTGTTCTCATCACAGTAGCGGACGGGTGGCTCAGCAAGATTACGGACATCAGTTTCTCTGGATGCACGAAAATCGCATTCCGTTCCGATTCGGTTAACGGCTACCCGTTTAGCCATATCGTCGTAAGGATGGATGATCGGCGTGGATGCGTGACTGCAACCGTCAGCCATAAGGGTAAGTTCTCTCGAAAGCTTACCTACTCGTGGGACGGCTATACTGTGTCGAAGTAGCATCCAGATAGGATGCTTACCCCAGTTGATTTTTAACTGGGGTATTACTTTTTCTTGGAAGACTTCTTTGTAGAAGAGGGAGCTCTCACCACCCTGCTGGCACCCAATTTCAACAAAATAAACGATTGTAACAACGCCCAAGCAATTGAGTTCACAAAGAACATACCAATTGATAAGATGGCCACAAAAAGAACCTGCTGCCCTAGATTATAATTAATAAGCCCAAGAATACCTGCAGCTATAGTAAGCACTATTGCGGCTGCTACATAGGCATGCTGTAGTTTTTCTCGACTATCGGTTTTGTTGCCCCATTCGGTGAGGGCATCTTTTATTACATCAATCATACTAGTTGTATATTATATAACTAGTTATACTTAAAGTCAATTAGTAAAATAAATACCCCTCTGCCGAGGGGGACATATTATGGTGCTGGAAGTAGGACTCGAACCTACGAAGCCATACGGCGGGAGATTTACAGTCTCCTGTGATTGCCACTACACGATTCCAGCGCTATGGAGCCGCTTCAGGGACTCGAACCCAGGACCTGCTGTTTACAAAACAGCTGCTCTAACCAACTGAGCTAAAGCGGCACTTTAGACATTATAGACTATGTTTTAAAAACAGGCAAATATTTTAGATGCCCAGTTTAGCAATGGTTTGAAGATCTTGCTCCCGGAGTCTGCTAATGTCTGCAAATATGCTCGGAAGCTGATCGTCAAGAAAAGGCTTTTGAAGTTCCAGCGCTCGAATAGCAGTTGATCCGACCTCTCGCTCAATGATATCAGCCTTGGGATGCCTACAAGCCTGCTCAATGCTTTCCTGCAGATGCAAAACATTCCCCACTGCGCTATGCTCATCGTTTTTGTCGCGTATACTCCGCAAAACCCTTCGAGCCATATGATAGCTTAGCGGTGGCACATGTGACACTTGGCGATGAAGCTCTTGATGTATATCGACAGGGATATTTGTAATAAGCCTTGGATCTTCCCGTAGTGCTGTTAGGTCTGGGGTATTCGTCCACGCCTGACGATTATATAGAATGTGATGTCGATTATATCTAGTCTCTTTCATGTTCAGCCTCTGTCATGGTTATGGAGCGCAAACTATCGCATAAATATATCACCCAAATACCTCCTGTAATTACCTGCCCTAACGTCATTATATCCAAGAAGTGCTAGATATACTACAGCAACACGCAACACAAAGAAGCCTTTTTTTCTTCTTTCTCATATGGCCTACGGTTGTCGGTATATGTGCCTACATTACCATTTTCTTTTTTGGACGGCGTTTCTTTAACGGTATTTTCTTGGCCATCGGTGAGGCCGCAGTTGTTGCCGGAGACAGCATACTCTTTACTTCATCACGAAGAAGCTCTGCACGCTCTGGATCTCCAGTTGTATCGTATGCATCGGCTAATATTCTTAGTACCTGCGGAGTGCGCTTGATGTTTGCGGCATGTTGAAGCGACTCAAGCATTTGTTTATGATTACCGAGCTTCTCTTGCACCTTGGCATAGGCAACGTGTCTTGATTGAACTTCGGGACCCATCTCCAATGCCTGTCGAAAAGCAAGCTCCGCCTTTGCAAGCTTGCCTGTCTCAAGATAGATTAAGCCTACATTATGCAGACTGCTCGCGCTAAGCTCTAGGCTTTGTGCAATTTCAAAACATTCAATTGCATCATCGTACGCCTGTTGCTTTGCATATAAAATGCCGAGCCGATTATAGGCAGTGGCGTTCCGTTCATCAACACGAAGAATTGTTAGCAAGGCCTTTTCAGCCCGTAGATACTTTTCATCTTTAATAGATTCCTGAGCAATCTGCCATAATTTATCTAGCTTATCTGAAAATTTCACACTAGACCCAGTGGCAACTTCAGCAATAGATTGACGTTGAAACAGAACGACACATCCGATAATAACTAGTAGTAATAGCCCAAACATTGTATTAAATTATATCACAGTTTTTAGCAACCATAAACGTACATTGCCATTATTCTCAATCGCTTTGATTGCATCCAATATCATAGTAGTTTGTGTGCTCATTGCAGCCGAGTAGTGATTACGCAGCATAAATCCTGCCAAAACGGCAGATGCCCGTAAAATATTCAGCGCGTCATCCCGAGAGTCTTTCGTTTTAGATATCATCGCAATGCGTCTATACTTACCCTCACCCAAGAACAGCTTTGCTTCGGCGAACAGTTTAGCCTGGGAGTCGAAATAGGCGCTATCAGAAATGAGCCTGTTTAGCTCAGATAAATCTCCTGCTGCCATAAACTCAGCCTGTCTTTTTTTAGATTCTGGTATGCTATCTACAATTTTTGTGGAGCTTTTTGCGAGCTGACATCGTGAGCGTATCGTAGCAAAAAGCTTTTCGGGAGTTGGAGTTGCAAGAATGAAATATAACCCCTGACGAGGCTCCTCTAGAAGCTTTAGTAGCGCATTTTGTGCTCCTGCTGTCATCATGGCTGCATCTGCAATTATTACTACGGTCCGTGTATCTTTTTTAGCCGTACGAACAAGCTCCCTAAGCTCGCGTATGTCATCAACAAAAACACCAATTGTTTTACCATCTTTTTTCTGATGCTCAACAACCTCAACGACGATATCTCTAAGTTTTGCTGCATAGTTCCGTGCTACTGTACGAGCGTTATCTCCCCGGCCAACTTCCAGGATCAACGATTGGGGTATATTTATCATCGTGCCATAAATTCCGTAAAACTCGCAGGGATTTTCGCCTCAAATACTTTCCTTACTCCTCCTGGTAGCGTAAGTTCCAGCGTATGTGCATGCAGAAACATTCGATCAGCTGCGGTGTTTCCGTATACTCTATCCCCAACTATAGGACATCCGATATGTTTCATATGAACACGTAATTGGTGCGTACGTCCAGTTTTTGGTCGTAATTCAACCAACGAGTAAAGTGAGCCGTTCATTTCTACTTTATAATACGTCTGTGCCGATTTTCCCCTACTACCGGTACGAAACGTGCTTGGTATTGACGGGTTTCGCTCAATAGGAATATCGATAATCGCTTCTGACTGCACAGGCTTACCTTCAACAATTGCCGTATATATTTTCTTTACCGTTCTTTCAGAAAACTGTTTTTGGATATACGAGGCAGTTTCAGTATTCTTTACCATTAGTAAAACACCGCTCGTATCACGGTCAAGGCGATGTACGATTCCCGGACGATTTGTATCCTGCTTATAACTCGTTAACTCCCTCACAATATCTGAGGCTGTAAATTCTTCACTTATTGCACCTTTGGCGTGCGTGAGCATACCAGCTGGCTTATCTATTACAAGCACATTTTCGTCTTCGTATAAACAGTCGTACTGCAGTTTTTCTGCAGTGTTATTTTGAGCCATGACTTCTATGACATCATTAGGGAGCACTATTTTTTTTGGCGTCGTGACAATCTCATTGTTTACGGTCACTAGGCCGCGTTGAATCATTTTTTGATAGGTACTCCTAGATTCAGCCCCAAATCGCTCAACTAACACCACATCGAGTCTTTTTTCCACTCGCTTACTTACCAATAGATAACATTCTTTCCCCCGATATGGCATTGCGTAGGTTAAAAAATCGTCTGCATTCGGATTTTTTTGTATCGTGTACAAATCCCCACTCTCAGTATCAATAACTTGCTCAAGAATATAGGCCTCGTCATCTTCTGCACCACTGTCAATCAGAATTGCATATTTATCTTTTTGAAATGTAAAACGAATCAGTACGTTCTTTTCGTATGGCTTTGACTTTTGAATTTTTTCAATTTGTCGTAATTGAATATCATCACGCACCACGTTAAATAAACGCAACAAGGCTATGATGTCAGAGGAGTCAAACTTCATGCTCGCCGCAATCCTACTGCTTTTTGTAGTCGCAACAATGTCTCATTTGCCGTAATCTTCATCTGCGCCTCTGACTGCTCGAGCTTCGTTAACAGGTCAGTTTCGTTAATATTGTTATATTTTGACTGAAAACCAACCAGGAAGTGTTCAACCTGCTCTGCAACAGCTTTCTTCAGGTCGCCGTATCTTTCATTTCCAACCCATTGCTCGTTAACTTCATCCTGGCTTTTTCCAGAAAGAAGGCTAAGCATTTGCAATAAGTTAGTAATGCCTGGTTGCGTTTCCCAATTAAAGTTTATAGCCCCAACACTGTCAGTTGTGGCGCTCATTATCTTTTTTCGCGCCAGGACTGGGTCGTCGCTCAAACAAATCTTTGATTTTTCATCTTTTGAGCTTTTACTCATCTTTTTATCGGGCTGCGTAAGACTGCGAATCCGCAGGCCTTTGTCTCGGTTCATAAATTTTGTTTGCTGCTCGGTGTTTAGGGGGATGGTAAAAATATCACCAAATTTATTATTTATTCGTTGACCAATATCTCTTGCAATCTCTAAATGCTGAAACTGATCCTCTCCAACGGGAACATACGTAGCGTTATACAGCAAAATATCTGCTGCCATAAGCACAGGGTAGTTCATCAAACCCATCGTAACACTATTGGAGTGCTCGGCGGTTTTATCTTTAAACTGCGTCATACGCTGCATTTCTCCAACGTAGGTAAAGCAGTCTAGTATCCAGGTTAGTTCGCTGTGAGCAGGAATAAAACTTTGCCGATATAGGTATGTATTCTCATCAGATAAGTTAAGCCCAGCTGCAACAAAATACTTTAAATTATGTATTGTTTTGTCATACAGCGTAGAGTGATCAATCGGAGTCGTAAAGCTATGTAGATCTGGTACAAACATGTTGATTTGATACTCGCCCGCATAACTACGTTGTAGCTCCGCCATTGGTACGATTGCACCAAGATAGTTGCCGAGCGTTGGCTCTTCGTTCGCTCGAATGCCTGTTAAAATCACCTTCTTCGTCATATCTATAGTATACCAGAGGAGGAGGTTACTTTTTTAATATATCCGCAACTGCTGACTGAATTGGGCGCAAATACGCTCGCGTTACTTCGTGTGATGCAACAATTGACTTCGCTGTAATGTTTTCGTTATTCTTTGCCAAACGTTTCAGATTTTTATTTATCACAAAGGGGTCGAGCGTGCCATAAATTATTTTAATTGGCATGCGCAGCTCCTGCACATCTTCGTACGTAGACTGCTCTATTATGCTTGAATGAAGCGCAGCTATGTATGGATCTACCGTTTCTTTTGTAAGGTTAAAGGCGCTCGAAGCAAGCACAGTTTTAGATACCCTCTTTGATAAATTTATATAGCGCTCTGGTCGCACCGATGCGTCCTTAGCAGCTAACAGGTATACCTTCTTAAGTAGCTCTTCGGCACTTGGCCTAATTACGTTCAATTCGGAATGAGATCGATAAATTGGCGGCGAACAAAGAATAAGTCCTTTTACGAGTAGCGGGTAGCGCTTTGCAATTTCGATTGCAATCAAAGACCCCATCGAATGACCAACCAACACTACACGCGTCGTCAGCTTTAGTGTAAGCAACGTGGCAGCCACGGATCGCGCTTGAATTCGTACATTATACGATACACCTTTTGGTTTTGGAGATTCACCAAAGCCAAGTAAATCAACCGCAATAAGGCGGGCATTCTGAGGCAAAATATCTTTCACGATCTCCCATCCTGCGGCCGAGTTACCTATGCCATGCAGCATAACAATTGTTGTTGCTGGCTTTTTTACCTTTTTATCAAACGGCACCTCAAGAATACGTGGAAAATCGAGAGTAGCAACCTGTGGAATTAATTTCTTCATATGTTTTTATCAGTATAGCAAAAAGCCTCGATTTTTTGTTCGAGGCTTTTCGTGGTTGTTAACGCTTTGAGAACTGCTCTTTCTTGCGGGCGCTTCGAAGACCGTACTTCTTACGTTCTTTCTCGCGTGGATCTCGCTTGAGCATTTCAGCCTTTTTAAGTGTAGACCGCAAGTCGGAATGTGCTGCCGTAATAGCCTTTGCAATAGCCAGTTTGATTGCATCAACCTGACCGCTAAGTCCGCCACCGCTTACACGAATAGTAACGTCAAACTCTTTTTGCTTGCCAACAACTGCCAATGGATCAGTTACTTCCGCCAACAAAGTTTTGTTGTCAGAAAGATATTCCGCCGCAGGCTTATCGTTGATAGTTACATTGCCCTTGCCGTTATATAGGCGAGCTCGTGCAGTTGCACTTTTTCGTCGACCAAGGCCGTAAAAGTATTTTGCGTCAGCCATACTATTTTACCTCTACTTTCTTTGGTGATTGAGCCGCATGAGTATGTTCACTTCCTGCAAAAACTCGTAGCCGCTTCATTCGCTCATCTTGAAGCTTATTCTTAGGGAGCATGCCTTTTACAGCATTCTCTATGATTCGCTCTGGGAACTTCTCTCGAACTTCTTCTAGTCGTGCATCTTTAATACCACCAGGGAAGCCTGTATGTCGATAGTAAACCTTCTTCAGCTCCTTATCGCCAGTCACAACCGTATCCTTGGCGTTGATAACCACAACGTAGTCGCCACCATCCATATGAGGCGTGTAGGTTGGCTTACCTTTGCCTGTTAATAGATTCGCGATAATTGTAGAAAGACGACCGAGCGGCAGTTCGCTTGCATCAACAAGCAGCCATTCTCGCTTAATTTCGCTTGGCTTTTGTGAATATGTTTTGTTCATTACTTAGCCTCCTTCGAAACTGGCTTTAGCTCATCGACAAATTCGATTGTCGCCATTTGAGCGCCATCACCAACACGCAGCCTGGTTCGTTCAACTCGAACATGTCCACTTGTACGACCCTTCAGCTGTGGTGCGATTTCGTCCACAAGCTTAAAGGCAGCCGCTTGGGTGCTAAGCTTAGCAATAACCTGACGGCGATTATGAAGATCGCCTTTTTTAGCTTTTGTGATGAGCTTTTCTATGTAACGCACCAATTCTTTGGCTTTTGGCAATGTGGTTTCAATCTTGCCATGTTCGACAAGACTCGTTGCCAAGCCCTTCATGAGTGCGCGGCGCTGGTCTCGCTCACGACCGAACTTGCGCCCTTTGTATCCATGTCGGTGCATATTACAGTTCTAACTCCGCTAATTTATCTTTTACTTCATCGAGCGCCTTTGATCCGAACCCTTTGAGTTCACGCAAGTCTTGATCGCTAAGTGTTACAAGATCCTGAACAGTTCGAATGTCATTATTTACTAGCGCATTGGCAGTACGTGCAGTAAGATTCAAGTCCTCGATAGGAGTATTCAGCTCACTTTCCTCTTCATCGTCTTGTTGACCAAGCGCAGGTGCTGCCTCTACAACGGTGCTTCCAGCGAGTGCGCTATATTGATTTACAAGAATTGCTGCAGCTTCTTCGAATGCTTCACGTGGTGTTATTGAACCATCGGTATCAATAATCACATCTAGTCGCTCTAGATTCGTGTCTTGACCAACACGAGTTGGCTCAACTTTGTAGCGTACACGCAACACTGGACTAAATACTGCATCAAGCGCAATGTGATCACTATGAATTCGCATATCACTTGCGTCTTCAATTGTGCGATAGCCTCGGCCTGAATCAACAACAATGTCCATAACAACCTGTGCTTTCGGGTCGTCAATCGTACAAATAACTTGCTCTGGATTAATTACCTCAACATCGGCAGTTGTTTTAATATCTCCAGCAGTTACAACGCCAGAACCTTTTTTCTCAAGTCGAAGCTCTACTGGATCGTCTGAATGAACCTTTACAAGAACATTCTTTAGATTTAGGCTGATGTCAACTACATCTTCTTTTACACCCTTAATCGTTGTAAACTCATGCGTTGCACCTTCAACCTTGAAAGATACGATAGCCGCACCTTTAATGCTTGAAAGCAGTACGCGTCGTAAGCTGTTACCAAGGGTATTGCCGTACCCAGCGTGTAGTGGCTCAATTGCAAATCCTGCACTTGTTGGCGAATAATCGTCAACACTGGCCAATGCTGGGTTGTGAATAACTTTTGTCATACTTTAGCTCCTTACCCTATCGTGAGTAGTACTCAACGATTAGCTGTTCGTTAATATCTGCTTCTGCTTCTTCTCGCTTTGGATTACCAGTGATAGAAACAGATAATTTTTTGTGATCCGCTTTCATCCAGCTTAGTGGAACTTGGCTTGAATTCTTCACAACATCATCGATTTGTGCAAAGTAGCCGCTCTTTGTGCTTTTTGGTCGTACGGTAATCTCATCACCAGCCTTAAGGCGAATTGATGGAATATCGACACGTCGGCCGTTTAGCATAAAGTGACCGTGTGTTACCAGCTGACGAGCTGCTCGTCGGCTTGTTGCAAAACCAGCTCGATATACGGCGTTGTCAATACGACGCTCAAGAAGCTGCAAGAGGTTCTCGCCAGCGAGTCCTTCTTTTCGAGTTGCTTCCTTCATGAGGCGCGCGAACTGCTTTTCCATAAGTCCATAAAGTCGACGAACCTTTTGCTTTTCGCGAAGCTGCGTAAGATAAAGACTCGGTTTACCTTTTCGGCCGTGTGCGTGCTCACCAGGAATACCTGACTTGCGTGCCATAACCTTGTGGGCCTTAGGGTGCAGAGCATATCCTTCGCGGCGACTCTGCTTCACAATTGGAGAGGTATCTCGTGCCATAACTTAAGCCCTCCTTGCTTTCTTTGGACGTACACCGCCGTGAGGAACGCCAGTTACATCCTTAATACTATCTACTGTAATCTCTAGAGCACCCATTGCGCGGATTGCTGCATCGCGTCCAAGGCCAACGCCCTTAACGAATACATCTACACTAGAGATGCCGTACAAGCTCTTTGCTGACTCTGCCGCTTTTTCTGCAGCAATCTGTGCAGCATATGCTGTACCTTTTTTACTTCCACGAAAGCCACACGCTCCAGCGCTACTTGCTGCCAGTGCGTTGCCCTTTTTATCTGTGAAAGTAATAATTGTGTTATTAAATGTTGCTTGAATGTGCAACTGACCAGCAGGAACTGATCGACGTTGCTTCTTTCGAGCAGCTGTTTTAACTTCAGCCATTGTCTCTCATCCTTTCCTTTAGGTCTTACTTGCTGCTTTAGGTTGTGATCCACCCACTGCTACGGCGCGACCCTTACGAGTTCGTGCATTCGTTCGAGTACGTTGGCCGCGTGTTGGCAACCCTGCTTTATGACGAAGGCCACGATACGTGTTCACATCCTTCAGACGCTTAATGTTATTTGTTACCAAGCGCTGAAGATCGCCTTCGGTCGTGTAATCATTATCAATGATTTCGCGAATCTTCTGTTCTTCAGCCTCGGTGAGATCTTTCACCCGAGTGGTCGGCTTAATCTTAGCCGCCGCAAGGATGTCTCGTGCAAATTTTGGACCAATACCATATATATAGGTAAGAGCCACGTGCACTTGCTTTTCAGAAGGTATTACTACCCCAGAAATTCGAGCCATGCTTAACCCTGCCTTTGCTTATTCTTAGGTTTTTTCTTATTGATGACACGCAGACGCCCTTTTCGGCGAACCAGTTGGTCATCGGGACTGATTTTTTTGACACTCGCACGAACTTTCATGAGTGAATAAAAACTCCCTTTTGGGCAAAAACCCAATTAAATTTATTATTATCGACTGCTGCCGTGAGACTGCGGTCGATCGTCTCTCAGGCGAAAGCTGATTCTTCCCTGTGTAAGATCGTACGGGGTCATCTCAACTTCCACCTTATCACCCGGCACTAGACGAATATAATGCTTGCGCATCTTTCCGCTAATGTGGGCGATAATACTATGACCATTCTCAAGTTCAACCCTAAACTTAGTGCCAGGCAGTGCTTCGACTACCTTGCCAACCATCTTGATTACTTCCTTTTGACTTGCCATAAATTACAAATATAGATTATACATGACTTCTTATAATAAGTAAAGCCGTGAATACATTATTGTAGTTGTCTATTGCTCAACCTGAACGGCGCGCACAACCACTCGTTCGTCGTACGTTTGCATAGCAGGCACCCAGTTGCCGGTACAGCTAATGATATTTAATCCCTGCACGCCGATATCTATTGATTTGGTCAACTCACTCATGCCGCCATTATTTAATTCTTCAAGTGTAACAACCTTTACGCTTTCCGTTCGGTAGGTTACTTTCTTGCCGTCTCCTCGCTCAATTACAATAGTACTACCCCGCTTTAGTGACGGTAGATTCTTAAACACACCGTCTTTTGTTGGGCCACCATTATGCCCGTCCATCAAAAGCGCCCCTAGGTCTTCTCCGGGAAGAGCGCTATCTTTGTGCCAACCCGTATCGAATATGTTTGCAGGTGTTGCAAGCTCACCATTTTTTGCCACACCCACAGAATGCACGCGTGAATTATGAACATTCAATGAATCTATCGACAAGAAACGTGGCTGTAAAGGCGGCACTTTGTGCTCATCTTTATCTTTATTGGAAATTGGTGACTCAATCACATCCTGTTTTGCCGTTGCAACCGGAATTGGAACCGGAGGGAGTTCACCCTTTGTGTAAAACCTGTAGCCGTACCAACCGCACGCAAGCAATAGCGAAATAAAGATCAACCAAAACAGTATGTTTGCAATATTAATATTTTTAGACTCTTTAATATGTAACCCCTTAGACATGCCTTCTAGTATAACAAAAAAGCTCATGCTTTAGCAACATGAGCTTTTTCTTGTTTTGCAATTGTTATTTATAGTCGTCGTACGTGACCATAAGTGCACGGCTGTTTATTTGACGAAGCGATTCAAGACCAACTGACACGATAATCAGAAGACCTGTTCCACCGACAGCCAAGTTTGCGTTTTGAATACCCGCTAGGTTATATAGAAGGTATTCAATCGCAAATGGCATCACTGCAATTAGCCCAAGTACGATAGAGCCAAATAAAATCAATCGAGTAACTGTACGTTGTAGATATTTTTCCGTCTGCAGACCTGGGCGAACTCCTTCAATAAAGCCACCTTGCTTTTGCAGATTCTCTGCGATCTCGTTACTGTTAAATACAATTCCTGTATAAAAATACGTAAATAAAATTACCAATAAGAAATATAGGGCCGGGTAAATAAAAGCTTGTGCAGTATCGCCAGTAAAGCTTCCTGGGTCTGGTGCCTGGAACCATGTAATCAGCTTTTCTGCCGTATCTTTATACTGCGGATTGTCCGTTGCCTTTAAAACCTGTCCGACAAACGCAGGTAGACTCAAGAATGCAACCGCAAAGATAACCGGAATAACTCCTGCTGCGATTAACTTAACAGGAAGAACACTTTTTATGCCACTATAGGCGCTATTTCCCTGTACGCGTTTTGCGTAGTTTATTGTTATTACACGTTGCGCTTCGTTAATTTTTACAAGCACATACAACGTGAGAATACTAATAGAACCAAGCGCTAAGGTTACCCAAAATATGGCAGGATTAACTGGCAACGAGAACCAGTCAAACACCTGTAGCGATCCACCAGAAGTATCAAATAGAGAGGTTATTAAGGTTGAAAGAGTCTGCGGCAACTGACTAATAATACCTGCAAAAATCAGCAGGCTAATACCTTGCCCGATACCCTGTTCGGTCATAAGCTCACCAAGCCACATTAGCAGTATTGATCCGGCTGTCATAGCGGTTACCGCCACAAACCACTCCATTAGCGAGGTTTCACCTAACGTTGTAGTGTTACCGGCAAGTACTGTTTGGCGCAAAATATAAATGAATGCAATTGACTGGATAACTGCAAGTGGCACGCTAATCATACGAGTCCACTGGTTAATTTTACGTCGGCCCGATTCGCCATCTTTATGGAGCTCCTCAAGCTTTGGTACAGCCTTTGTAAGTAGCTGCGAAATAATACTAGCAGTAATAAACGGAGTTAACCCAACTAGCACAATCGATAGCTGGCTCATTGCACCACCCGATAGAAGATTCAAAAACCCACCAAAATCGCTTGCAGCCAAAAAGCTAGTTACAACGTCTTTTAGTTCAGTTGGCTCAGCCAGTGGCACTGGAATGTGCGCTAGTAAACGATATACAGCAATCAGCATCAACACAACAAAGAGTCGTTTTTGCATGT
>CAZENS010000005.1:18382-46814 GCA_964513905.1 uncultured Candidatus Saccharibacteria bacterium
AGTAAACGATATACAGCAATCAGCATCAACACAACAAAGAGTCGTTTTTGCATGTCCCTGTTTTTCAGTGATTTAAAAATAGTCTTCCAGTTCATTTTTACCCCTTTAATCGGATTTGTCTTCTCGGCACATCAGCCATATTCTAAGCCATTATATCATCTATTGCTATCTATAGGCAAAATAAACAGAGAGTTCACACCACGGCGAACCCTCTGCTCGTTTTATACCTTACGGTTACTAACTATTTGTCGCTAGCTTCAGCTTCTTTAGCAGATTTTGGCAACGGAGTAGCAATCTTTTCGAATGTACCACCAGCCTTTTTTACTGCCTCAATAACACTTTTAGATGCAGCCTGAACTTTTACGTCCACCTTAGCTGTCAGCTCACCGCGCATAATAATCTTTACCTTATGGAATGGCGTTGCAATCATACCTGCTTCGTACAGGCTAAAATTATCAACCAATCCTTTTAGTGAATTTAGATTATCAGCGTACACAACTTGCGCTGGAGCCTTTAGGCTTTTGAATCCACGGTTCTTAGGAATTGCCTGAGCAAGTGGGCGTTGACCACCCTGGAACATTGCACGTAATTTTTTACCAGTACGCGCGTTTTGTCCTTTTGTTCCTCGACCAGCTGTTTTACCACGTCCTGCAGCAATACCACGACCAACACGAATCTTATTCTTTGTTGGCTGTGTTTGAAGCTCGTTATACTTTGTCATTACTTAGCCTCCTTTTTCTTGGATGGCTTTGCATCAACACCAAGCCATTGCTCACGAGGAACCATAGTTTTTAGTGCATCAATTGTTGCATAAGCAATGTTCACCTTGTTGGTAGATCCAAGACTCTTTGAGAGCAGGTTTCGAATTCCAGTGACACCAATCACTTGACGAACAACTCCACCAGCAATAATACCGGTACCTGGAGCAGCTGGCTTAATTAGTACCTGTGCACCACTCACCTTCACTTCAGCATCATGTGGAATAGTCTCATTTGTAATTGGCACAGTGATAAGATTCTTCTTCGCTACATCTGTTGCCTTTGATATCGCAGTTTGCACGTCTTGCCCCTTAGAGACACCAACGCCAACCTTACCCTTGTGGTTTCCGACAACTACAAGTGCCTTAAATCGGAAACGGCGACCGCCCTTTACTACACGAGCAACACGATCAATATTAATTACCACTTCCTCGAATTCTTTCGGCGCATCATCGCGCTGATTTCGTCGGTCATCGCGACGACCACCACGCTGTCGACGATTGCCACCATTTTGTGGGCCGTCTTTACGAGGGGTAGTATTTGCAGGCTTTACATCTGCCATACTAGAACTCCATTCCTTCTTTGCGTGCAGCGTCAGCAAGCGCAGCAAGGCGACCAGCGTACTGGCGTCCGTTGCGATCAAACACTACCGCGTTAATCTTAGCTTTTTTTGCCTTCTTGGCAATATCTGTACCTACTTGTGCAGCCTGTTCTGTAATAGAGCCAGGTGCCTTCACGCCAACAGTCGTTGCAGCTGCTAGGGTTTTTCCAGCAGTGTCATCAATTAGCTGAGCACTTACGTGCTTGTTGCTAATAGTAACGCTCAAGCGTGGACGTTCAGCAGTGCCTGTCACCTTTGCGCGAACACGATTTTTTCGCAGGCCTCGATTAAGTAGCTTCTTCTTTAGGTCAGCCATGGTTACTTACCTGCCTTTCCTGCTTTACGCAAAATCTGCTCATCAGCATATTTAATACCCTTACCTTTATACGGCTCAGGTTTCTTAAGCGCGCGAATTTCTGCAGCAACCTGTCCAACCTGTTGCTTATCTACTCCACTCACGGTAATTTCCATTTTATTAGTAGAAATTTGAACACCAGCTGGCGGTGTGTACTTAACTGGGTGGCTAAAACCAAGGCTCATTTCAAGCGCTGTGCCACTCATTGCTACACGAAAACCAACGCCGCTTACTTCAAGCTTCTTTTCAAAGCCTTTAGTAACGCCATCGACTGCGTTTTGCAGTAATGAACGCTGCAAGCCGTGCTGAGCTTTCGCGATTCGCTCGTCATCCTTACGGGTAACGTTAAGTTTTCCATCGTCCTCTTTAACAGTTACGTCACTCAGGTGCGGTACAGTCAGTTCGCCTTTGGCGCCCTTGACGGTAATAACATCTGAATCAACCGTGATTGTCACACCGGACGGAATTTCTACTGGTAGTTTTCCGATTCGACTCATTTCTTACCTTTCTATTAATAAACCTTAAGCAGCAATTCGCCACCAAGTTTTTGCTTTATTGCTTCTTGACCTGTAATTACACCCTTCGATGTAGAAACAAGCACAAGCCCTCGTCCACTCTTTACCTTTGGAATCTCGGCTGATTTTACATAGACACGTCGTCCAGGCTTGCTCATACGAGTGATCTCGTTGATGGTGCTATTTTCACCTGGCTTATTGATTGTAACAACCAAGATATCTCGCGGCTTAGCGGCTTCAACTTTTACGTCCGCAAGGTATCCAGCTTTCTTAAGCTGTTCAGCAATAACTTTTTTCATCTTGCTTGAGGGAACTTGAATTTCCGTCTTGCCAACCATCTTCGCGTTTCGAATACGAGTGAGAAGGTCAGCGATTGGGTCTGTAGTTTGCATTGACATATCGTTTCTCCTTCCTACCAACTACTCTTTGTTACGCCAGGGATTTCACCCTTAGATGCTTTTTCACGAAAATTAATACGGTTTAGTCCAAAACGTCGCATGTATGCATGAGGTCGTCCATTTAGAACATCTCGGTTCTTCCAACGTGTTGGGCTTGAGTTTCGAGGAAGTTTTTGTAGCCCCTCTTGATCACCCAATTCCTTTAGTTCAGCACGCTTTTCGGCATACTTTTTAATCATTCGCTTACGCTTTTCGTCACGTGCGATCATAGATTTCTTAGCCATTAGCGTCGGCCTCCTTCCTTCTCAAATGGTACACCGAATTTTTCTAGAAGCAATCGACTGTGCGCCTTATCTTCGTTCTCGATAACAAATGTTATCTGTAGTCCGTGTAGTAATTGAGTTTCTTCAAATGAAAGCTCAGGGAAAATAGACTGCTCAGCGATACCCATATTGTAGTTTCCGCCTCGATCAAATCCTTTTGCTCCTGCGCCTCGAAAGTCGCGAATACGCGGCATCGCAACGTTAATGAATCGATCCATGAATTCGTACATGTGCGCACCGCGAAGTGTAACACTTATACCTATGCGATTCATACCAGCACGGATTTTAAAACCAGCAATCGATTTTTTCGCCATGCGATCAATCGGAGCCTGTCCGGTAATCTTATTCAGCGTATTCTTTACCACTTCATAGTGACGCTTATCGTCCTTATTCTTGCCTAATCCTACGCTCACCACAATCTTCTCGAGTTTTGGCACCTGATGTACGTTATCGAGTTTCAATTCGGCTTGTAGTTCTTTGCGGATAGTTGTATCGTACAAAGCTTTCAAGCGAGGAGTATAGGCAGCCGTTTTGGTAGCTTTTGCCATTACTTAATCTCCTTATCTTTTAGTTGACGTGCAACACGAACGGTGTTTCCGTTGCTATCTTTTACATAGCCAACTCGGCTTGTAGCGCCGTCTTTTTCATCAACCACCAGTGCAACCTTGTGAAGTGGTGTCGGCACGTGAATGTCGCGCATACCACCCTGTGGATTATACTGACTTGGCTTAACTTTTCGTTTACCAACACCAACACCTTCAATCAGAACGGCATCTTTCTTTGGCAATACTTTTACTACTTTTCCGGTTTTGCCTTTAAACTTACCAGAAAGCATCTTGACTGTATCATCTTTCTTAATTCGAGCCATATTACAGTACCTCCGGAGCTAAGCTGATGATCTTGCTATACCCTTGGTCACGCAGTTCACGTGGAACCGGGCCAAATACGCGAGTAGCTTTTGGCTGCTTATCATCGCCGATGATAACAACAGCGTTATCGTCGAAAGCAATTGTACTACCGTCTTTACGTTGAATCGTATCACGAGTTCGAACAACAACAGCTTTAACAACTGATTTCTTTTTGACGTTACCGGTTGGATTCGCCTCTTTTACAGACGCTACAATGATATCTCCAACGCGAGCATACCGACGACCAGTACCACCAAGAACACGAATACAAAGCACTTCCTTTGCACCACTGTTATCGGTAACCTTTAGACGAGTCTCTTGCTGAATCATTATGCAGCCTCCTTCTCGTCTGATTGTTTCTCATCGTGATCGTAATCACGAGTATCTTCAACAGCTTCGTTTACTTCTTCCTTCAGTTCAATAACACCTCGGGCTTTTTCCTCAATCTTATTTAGACTGAAAGATTTCGTTCGTGAAATCGGGCGAGTTTCAATAATTTGAACCTTGTCGCCGATTTTAGCTTCATTCTTCTCATCGTGAGCTTGGTATTTTCGGTTAACCGTGTACTGCTTCCCGTAAAGCGGATGAGTCTCACGGCTAGTTACCGTCACGGTAATCGTCTTGTCGCGCTTATCTGAAGTCACGACACCGGTCAAAGTCTTGGCCATATTACTTGTCTCCTTCTTCGCTCATCTCGGCTGCTCTAATAGCAGTCTGAATACGAGCGATATCCTTGCGAGTAGCAGTCAAAACACGTGGATTTTGCAGTTCGCCAGCACGATGACCGCGCTTTGCGTCAACAAGCTCCTTGCGCTTTGTTGCTAGATCTTCGCGTAGCTGCTCAAGAGTTTTCACCTCTTCTGCAGGCTTAGCAGTTTTCTTCGTTGCTTTTTTATCAGCCATACCTACGCGTCCTCTCGCTTAATAAATTTAGTTTTTACTGGAAGTTTATGACTTGCGAGTCGCATTGCCTCACGCGCCACTTCTTCGGTTACACCCTTCATTTCAAACATTACAGTTCCGGCTTTAACCTTTGCTGCAAAAAACTCTGGATTACCTTTTCCCATACCCATCTTTAGGCCGACTGGCTTACGAGTACGTGAAATATGTGGAAAAATTCGAATCCAAATCTTACCACCACGCTTAATGTAGCGTGTCATCGCCTGACGAGCAGACTCGATCTGTCGACTTGTGATGTCGCTGTTACTTTGAGCCTGCAAAGCGTAGTCACCAAAAGAAATTGAATTTCCTCGATTGGCAACACCCTTGTTTTTGCCCTTCATAATCTTGCGATACTTGGTTTTCTTTGGAAGCAACATTACACATCACTCCTTTCGCCCTTGTAAATCCATACCTTTACGCCGATAATTCCGACGCCAGGAGCATTTGCTCGTGCTGAATGGAAGTCGATATCTGCACGCAACGTATGAAGCGGCACCGAGCCTTCAATGACCTTCTCTCGTCGAGCCATTTCTGCGTTATTTAGACGACCGGCTACCTCAATACGAATACCCTTTGCACCGGCGCTAATCGCATTTTGAGCTGCCATCTTCGTTGCTCGTCGGAAATTAATTCGACGCTCAAGCTGACGTGCAATATTCTCGGCAACTAGCTTCGCTGCTAGCTCTGGACGCTTCACTTCTTCGATGTTAATGCGAACAGGCAGGGTTGCAATTTTTTCAAGCTGCTTCTTTAGATCTTGTACGCCTGCGCCACCACGACCAATCACAACACCAGCCTTAGCGGTATGAATTGTAACTGTAACTTGGTTAGCAGAACGTTCAATCTCGATTTGATTAATCGTCGGACGAGATGCGAACTTCTTCTCAATAAGTTCACGCATCTTAATGTCTTCTGCAAGCCATTTGCTAAAGTCTCGCTTATTCGCAAACCAGCGAGAATTCCATTTTTTATGAACCTGCAGGCGGAAGCTGATTGGATTAACTTTTTGTCCCATCTTACTTCTCCTCCTCTTTCTTTGCTGGCTTCTTGGCTGAAGTCTTCTTTGCAGCAGGCTTCTTCTTTGGCTTTTCTACACCAGAAACCTCAACAAGTATGTGGCTTGTCTTTTTCTCAAAAGGCAACGCGCGACCGCGGCTTGCTGGCTTAAAGCGTCGCATTCGTGGACCGGTTGTTACGCTGAGTGTTGAAATAACCAAAGATTTGTTATCTAGGCCATGATTATTAGTTGCGTTTGCAGCAGCAGAAGCGATAGCTTTCTTCACTGCCAATGCAGCACGACGTGGTGTGTGATCTAGAATCACCAACGCATCGGCAACCGTACGTCCACGCACAAGGCTAGCAACAATGCTTACCTTGCGTGGCGCTAGGTCAACGCCCTTAATGTAGGCTCTTACAGTAGTTGTATTAGCCATTATTTACTATCCTTTCCGGCATGCTTGCGGAACTTACGAGTCGGGCTAAACTCACCGAGCTTATGACCAACCATATTTTCCGTAACAAACACAGGTACATGGACACGACCGTTGTGAACGGCGATTGTGCGACCAACCATTTCTGGAGTGATGGTACTTGCACGGGCCCACGTCTTGATAACAGTTCGATCATCAGATGCTAGTGCGTCAACTTTTTTTGCAAGCTTCGCATCGACGAACGGACCTTTCTTGAGTGAACGACTCATATATTACCTCTTCCTCTTCGCTTCATGGCGAGTTCGTACGATTAGCTTATTAGTATCCTTGCGGCGACGTGTTCGGTAGCCAAGTGTGAGCTGACCCCACGGCGTCTGTGGCGGTTTACCAGGACCGTGCGCACCACCGTCACCACCACCATGTGGGTGATCTGCGGCGTTCATTACAACACCACGAACGCTTGGGCGGATACCCTTACGTCGCTTGCGTCCTGCTGAACCAACTTTTACATTCTGATGCTGAACGTTTCCAACAACACCGATATTTGCTTCACATTCCACACGGAACTTTCGAACCTCACCAGATGGCATCTTAACAAGTGCGTAGTCGCCCTCTTTTGCCATCAACTGAGCTTTTGTACCAGCAGAGCGAACCATTTGGCTGCCCTTACCTGGTGAAATCTCAATTGCGTAGATTTGCGTACCAACAGGAATTCGGCTCAATGGCATTCGGTTTGAAGTTTCGATTGCAGCCTCTTTACCACTCTCGATTACCTTGCCTTTTGTCATTTGAGTATCAGCTAAAATGTAGTGATACAAACCATGCTGGTCTTTTACTCGAGCGATTCGCGCCGAGCGATTTGGGTCGTACTCAATCTCTTCAACTGTTAGCGTAAGGCCATCAGCAAGACGATGATTAAGTAGACGATAGTGACGCTTGACACCACCACCACGGTGTCGCACAGTAATGCGACCCTGGTTGTTGCGGCCAGCGTTTTGCTTTTTTGTCTTAATCAAGCTTTTAAGCGGTTTTCGGGTTGTGATATCGCTTAAGTCCTGGCTGGTCATGCCACGACGTGCTGGAGTAGTTGGATTGTATTGCTTTACTGGCATTACTTCTTCTCCTCTTCTGAAGCAGGCTCATCAAATACTTGAATTGAGCTACCTTCTGCAAGCGTCACATACGCTTTTTTAGTATCTTTACGTTTCGTAGTGCCAGGATATCGGTTCTTGCCACGGCTAAAGCGAACTGCCTTACCTTGCTGAACTAACGTCTTAACACCCTTAACTTCTACCTCGTACTGAGCTGAAACCGCATCGGCAATCTCTTGCTTGTTAGCAGTTAAAGGAACTTCAAATACGTAAGTATTCTTATCGGTGATTTGGCCGTAAGCCTTTTCTGTGGCTCGTGGAATTACAGTAATCATATTACGCCTCCTCCTTGGTGAGCCATTCAGTTACGACTGGCAATGCAGCATTCTCGAACACAATATGATCAACATTTAGGATGTCATATACATTCAAGTACATCGCAGAAACAAGTCGAACAGTTTGGATATTACCGGTTGCGCGAATTAACTCTGGAGTTTTTTCTGCAACAACGATAAGTGTCTTTCGTTCCAACTTATTATCGGCAAGGAATTTTGCGACTTCAGCAGTTTTGCCAGTTGTCTTAATATCCTTAACAATAATCTTCTTAGCTTCATTGGCAAGCGTTAGAGCTTGGCGAACTGCCACACGCTTACTTGTCTTTGAAAGCTTCTTGGTATAGTTTTCGTTGCCACGTGGACCAAAAACAATACCACCGCCGCGCCAAATTGGGTTTCGACTTGAACCGAAACGTGCACGGCCTGTACCTTTTTGCTTCCACGGCTTTTTACCACCACCGCGAACTTCGCCACGTTGCTTAGTGGTTGCACTTGCAAGACGTGAATTAGCTAGGTAGCTATCATATGCAAGCTTCACAAGCTCGTGATTTGGCACGTCTACTGCAAAAACCTCTTTGGGTAAGCTAACTTTTTTGGTAGTTGATTCCGCCATTATGCTTTCCCTCCGATCATTACAAGACCCTTCTTAGGACCAGGTACCGCACCCTTAAGGCCAATCAAATTAGTCTCTGGATCGATATACGCAACAGTCAAGTTCTTAACTGTAACGCGATCGTGTCCCATGCGACCTGCCATTTTCTTGCCCTTAAAGACCTTCTGCGGATACATCGATCCGATCGAGCCTGGCTTACGAACGTTTCCGTTTCCACCATGAGTCTTTTTGCTTGTATTAAAATTGTGGCGTTTAACCGTACCGGCAAACCCCTTTCCTTTTGATGTGCCTGTCGCATGAACTGTCTCTCCTAGCTCAAACGCATTTACATCTAGTGTGTCGCCTACCTTTAGACCTTCTGGTAGTTCTTCGACACGGATTTCCCGAATATGCTTCGGGGTCACTTTGGCGGACTTTACGTGTCCAGCCACGGCCTTGCTCAGGTTCTTACCCTCACCAAATGCCACCTGCACCGCATTGTAGCCGTCTGTTTCAACGGTCTTTACCTGAGTTACGGTGATGGGGCCAGCTTGAATTAATGTTACTGGAACAGTAACGCCATCCTCGCTGATGATTTGGGTCATACCAATTTTGGTACCGAGAAGTGCTTTCATAGCCCTCTTTACTCCCACTTAAAACCCTTGGTGGCCAGCGGTTTCCCTGCTGTTTCTTTTAAAAAACGTCGGGACCTTCTGATTCACCAAGGTAACTTGATATTATTCGTACATAAAAGTAACTTATTTATTGTAGCATCTTTTTTCGGTTTTCGTCAAGGGTGTATTTTGATTAACTACAGGCATATACAGCACAGCGCAAAATAGGAACACTTGTATTTATCGAGCTTATACTTGACATTTTATAGGTTTCGTGTATAATAAAAGTATTGGCACTCAGTGAAAGTCTCTGAGTAACGACCCCCCTTAGGAGGATTGCCATGGACATCACTATGTACTACACTCTGTTCTTCCTGTGCATTATGGGTGTTATTGCAGCCCATTTTTACTGGCAGAAGCAGCAGTCTCTCGCGAGTAACTGCTCCAGCGATGGAGAATATGACACGCTGGAGGCAAAGAGTGTCGCCGCTGTAGCCGTGGCAGTAGCACTGCTACTGGGAGCTGTTGCGCTTTCGAGTAACATCGGGACCGACGAAAGGATGTACGCGACAAGGGAAATGCTTGCCCTTTCTATGTTACTTCCGCTCCTCTACATCCACACTCCAGCTAAGTAGTACGCCCCATCCAGAACATACTGGATGGGGTTTTTACCTGACTACACATATTGACAATTTATATATTGTATGTGTAAATGTAGTTGGCAATATACCGTCCGATCACCAAAGGAAGTGGTTTTTATGACTACTCAAACAGCGGAAGAATGTTCGCATGAGGTTGTGCATTTTGTTAACCTTGAGAACCAGGAGCCCGACGCTACGTCGAACAGGTACATTCGTCGCCAGCTAGATGACGTGATGAAACAAATTGCAGAAGCAATTCACGCCTCGCAGAAGTACTCGGCACCGGATCGTGCGTTTAAGACGATCTTTATGTTCAAGGCTAACATTCACGATGTTGGCGCAGTTGAGCCGCTCTGGGATATCGTCCGTGAGCTGAGAAGCATCAAGGATACGCCATCCTCTTGGCCTGCATATTATATCAGAATCTCCGACCTGCATCTTCGATACGAAAAGCAAGACGGCAAGTGGATTCTGACTGTGGTATGCTCCCGTGGCTAACCATGCCGCACAACCCGCCCTTACCCGGGCGGGTTTTTATATAACAATTCCAGCGTCTACAAAAAAACCTATAATTGTAACGATAACAAGGACAGCATACATAATTTTACGGTTAAACTGTGCTTGTTCTTTCCAAGCTAGCAATAACCCCACTAGCAAAGAGCCAACAGGAAATGCTCCGACCGGGATACCCATAACATCGATTGGCTGCGCTAAACGAAGCCATGTTAGCCCGCCTAGCGTCACCAAAACAAGCTTTAGCACGTACACGCCATCTGACTCCCAGATATTTTCCAGCCCCTTCCGACTAACTACCGGGCGATTACGGGCATATGTTCTGTGTTTTTTCTTTTTTGACATCGTATCATACAGTATATCGTACGACGCTTATGTTTAATAGTACAAGCAACGATTTTAAATAAAAGGCACCCGCATTTGCGAGTGCCTTAGCAATAATTCAAATTATTACATGCGAATTTCTGCATCGACTCCAGCGGGTAGGCTAAGATTTTGCAGGCTGTCGATTGTTTTTGGACTTGCGTTAGTGATATCAATCAGTCGCTTATGAACACGCATTTCAAACGTTTCACCGCCCTTTTTGTATACGTGTGGACTTTTAACAACAGTGAACGTACTTCGGCGTGTTGGTAGTGGAATCGGACCAGCGATATCTGCGCCCGTTCGGGTAGCAGTATCAATAATTTGCTTTGCAGATTGATCAATCACCTTGTGATCATACGCTTTAAGGCGAATACGAATTCGTAGCCCTTCTTCTTTCTTTGTCATCTAATTACTTTCTTGCCTAACATTTACGCAGCTTGACATGCGGCCCTGCAATCTCCGTTCGCATCATATCTTCTCATGGCTGACCGAGTTATCAGGGCAATAGTATTACTAAAATATTTTAACACGATACACGCTATTGTGCAATTAATTTTCTTTTGAAATTTCAAATATCGACGTTCTCACTACTCCTGCTGATTTTTGCAACTTTTGCATTTCGCCATCGCTTAAACGATACCCGTCAATGATCTTCACACCGTCTACGCTCACAAGTGAAGGTACGCTGACCACAACATCGTGCAAACCATATTCGCCCTCGAGTAAGGAACATACAGGAAATATACTTGGCTGAGGACGTTGTAGCGCCGCCACTATTTCAGCAATCACCTGTCCTATTCCATAATATGTTGATTTTTTTGTATTGATAATATGGTACGCTTTTTGAGAAACCTCTTCGTCGAGCGTGCCTATCATGTCATCTGTGTAGCCCGGAAACGCATGTAGCGGAATAGATCCGACCGATGCGCTTAATAACGCCGTAAATGATGAATCACCATGTTCTCCTAGCGTAAAAGCATCTACTTCATCAGATCGCACGCCAAGCTTTTCTGCAATTACCGCACGGAGTCGTGCAGAATCAAGTGTCGTTCCAGTACCAAATACACGATTTTTTGGAAGCCCCGATGCCTTTAGTGCCTCGTACGTTAGGACATCTACCGGGTTAGTTACCAATACCAGATAAATTTGCTTGCCGTTCGCCATAACCTTTCCAACGACGTCTCGAATAATTCCAGCGTTTACACCAAGTAGCTCCAGCCGTGTTTGACCAGGTTTTTGAGCCGCCCCACCAGAGATTACAACGATATCGTCGGTGTCAATTTCGCTATAACTACCCGTTCGCACCACCACACCGTCCGTAAATGCTGCGGCGTCTGTTATATCCATTGCCTGACCCGCCGCCACATCTTCATGAATGTCTATCAATACAATCTCGGCAGCAGCCTCTTTCAGCGTCATAGCATATGCCGCACTCGCACCAACCATACCGGCAGCACCAACAATAAATACTTTTTGAGCCATATCCCCCCCTTATTCTTTATTCATATTGCAACATAGGCAGTCTGTCAATGTCAAGCTTATGTCTATATATTACAAAATACCGCCCCTGTAAGGACGGTATTTATAAAGCAATACGCTAAGTATAACTACTTGTTGATCTTGGTTACAACACCAGCACCAACAGTACGGCCACCTTCGCGGATAGCGAAGTTTAGACCCTGCTCCATAGCGATTGGGGCAAGCAACTTAACCTTGAAGGTTACAGTGTCGCCTGGCATCACCATTTCTTTGTCTGCTGGAAGTTCAACTTCACCAGTTACGTCAGTAGTTCGGAAGTAGAACTGTGGCTTGTAGCCCTTTGAGAATGGAGTGTGGCGTCCGCCTTCTTCCTTCTTCAGTACGTATACTTCTGCGTCGAACTCAGTGTGTGGCTCGATTGAACCTGGCTTACAAAGCACCTGACCGCGCTCGATATCAGTTCGCTCAATACCGCGAAGTAGAAGACCAGCGTTGTCGCCAGCTTGACCTTGATCAAGGCTCTTCTTGAAGGCCTCAATACCAGTTACAACAGTCTTTTGTGTTGCACGGATACCAACAACTTCAACTTCGTCGTTAAGCTTTACGATACCTTGCTCGATACGACCGGTTGCAACAGTTCCACGACCCTTAATTGAGAATACGTCCTCAATAGGCATTAGGAATGACTTATCCATGTCGCGCTTAGGCTCTGGAATGTACTCGTCCATAGCAGCCACAAGTTCCATAATAGCGTCTTCGTACTTAGTGTCACCCTCAAGCGCTTTCAATGCTGAACCCTTAATTACAGGTGCGTTGTCGCCATCAAAGTCGTTCTTTGAAAGTAGTTCACGTACGTCCATTTCAACAAGCTCTACAAGCTCTTCGTCTGCCATGTCCATCTTGTTTAGGAACACAACAATCTTTGGCACACCAACCTGCTTCGCAAGTAGCACGTGCTCACGCGTCTGAGGCATTGGGCCGTCAGCGGCAGAAACCACAAGAACAGCACCGTCAACCTGAGCTGCACCGGTAATCATGTTCTTAACGTAGTCAGCGTGTCCTGGCATGTCCACGTGTGCGTAGTGACGCTTTTCTGACTCATATTCTTGGTGTGAAGAAGCAATGGTAATACCACGTTGCTTTTCTTCTGGTGCGTTGTCAATCTCGTCATAGTTACGAGGTTTGTTGACGTCGCTAGGTAGACGCTTTGCAAGTACGTGCGTAATTGCAGCGGTCAATGTTGTCTTACCGTGGTCAACGTGACCCATGGTACCAACGTTGACGTGCGGCTTGCTTCGATCGAAATCTGCCATTTAGGGTAATTCTCCTATTAATTATTGTTAATCGTACGAGGAGCAATATACTCCACGACGTATGAACATTATTATACATGGGTTTTGAAATAAGGTAAAGAGTGCCGTCGCTTAAAATCAGTAGCAATATCTTCAAGTAAAAAGGCGCAGACCGAAAATATATTTCAATCTGCGCCGTGCCCAAAAAGTGTAGAGCTTGGTTGCTGCCTTAAATCGGCTTCCGCTCCAGCTCCTTGAGCTGCCCGACCGCACCGTTCATGGCCATCCAGAACTTGGTCCAGGCACTGAAGTGCTGCCACCAGGTCCAGAACGGACGCTCCTGATCGACGTCGACGCTGTAGCAACAGCGAACGAGTCCATCATGCACACCAGTTACGGACACGCTGTTCGGCTCTTCCGTGCTGAGGGCAAGGTGCAAGCCCCTGTGCGTGTCGTTCTGGGCGGGAAAAACCCTGATGCCGCGGTACTCTCCTTCCTCGATAAGTCGTTCTGCCCTGTCGTGCAGAATAGTCATCTCTCCTCCTTAGGTAAGGATAGGAACTGCTTCGGACATATATATTTATATCACGTTAGTAAATATAAGTCAATACTCCTACAGAAATATATTTATATGAATTAGCACTCTTGACGCTTGAGTGCTAATTAACTACAATGAAACATAGAATATTCTTTACGCTATAAAGCAAGGAGGCGCCATGAATCCACAGCAAGAACAACTCAAAAAACCACTTGAGCAATTTGGCCAAGACATTACCGCACTTGCCAAAGAAGGTAAGCTCGATCCCGTTATTGGTCGCGACGAAGAAATTCGCCGCACTATGCAGATTTTAAGTCGTCGCACCAAAAATAACCCTGTACTTATTGGTGAGCCTGGCGTGGGAAAAACTGCCATCGTAGAAGCGCTGGCACAACGAATTGTAAAAAATAATGTGCCCGATTCACTAAAAAACAAGCGACTGATTTCGCTTGAAATCTCCTCGCTCTTAGCAGGTGCAAGTTATCGTGGTCAATTTGAAGAAAGGTTGCAAGCCGTATTAAAAGAGGTAGACGAAGCGGCCGGTGAGATAATTTTATTTGTTGATGAAATTCACACAATGGTTGGTGCTGGTGGCGGCGAAGGTAGTATGGACGCAGGAAACATGCTTAAACCTGCACTCGCTCGAGGAAAACTTCATATGATCGGCGCTACAACGCTTTCCGAATACAGAAAATACGTTGAAAAAGACGCTGCACTAGAGCGACGTTTTCAACCAGTATACGTTGGCGAGCCAAGTTTTGATGACACGGTTGCCATTTTGCGTGGATTAAAAGAAAAATACGAAGTTCATCATGGCGTGAATATTAATGATGACGCAATAATTGCAGCTGCTCGCCTATCAACTCGCTATTTACCTGATAGGTTTTTACCCGATAAGGCAGTCGACCTTTTAGATGAAGCAACTAGCTCGCTTAAAATGCAACTAGAGAGCGTTCCAATATCACTCGATAAACTCAACAATAAGCGACTACAGCTAGAAATTGAACAAGCAGCACTCAAAAAAGATAAATCCAAGCAAGCAGCCGCCAGAAAAGATGAAATAAAAAACCAGATTCAAGATATTAGCCGCAAAGCAAAAGCAATCGACGATCGCTGGCAACATGAAAAAGAAATCCTTAAAACCGTAAACGAAGCTGCCGAAAGAATGGAGTCACTGCGTAGCCAGCTTGAAATCGCCGAACGTGACGCTGACCTTGCCGCTGCCAGTAAAATTAAGTATGGAGACATTCCAGAGTTTGAAAAAAAGCTCTCGGCAGCTCGCAAAGAATTGTCTGAAATACCAGCCAAAGACCGACTTCTTCGAGAAGAAGTAACCACAGATGATATCGCCTCGGTAGTTGCGCGATGGACTGGCATACCGGTTGAACGGCTCATTGAGAACGAAACAAGCAAGCTCTCTCGGCTTGAAGAAGCAATTGAGCAACGTGTCGTTGGACAAAACCGTGCAGTTAGTAGCATCGCAAGCGCCATCCGTCGATCGCGAGCTGGACTTGCAGATAGCAATAGGCCAATTGGCTCATTCTTGTTTTTGGGACCAACCGGCGTTGGAAAAACAGAGGTCGCTAAAAGCCTCTCGGAACAGCTATTTGATGATGAAACTGCCATGATTCGTATTGACATGAGTGAATACATGGAACAACACGCTGTTTCACGCCTGATTGGATCTCCACCCGGCTACGTTGGTTACGATCAAGGAGGCCAGTTAACCGAAGCCGTCCGCCGCCGACCCTATAGCGTGATACTTTTTGATGAAATCGAAAAAGCTCACCCAGATGTATTTAATGTATTTTTGCAGGTGCTTGACGACGGTCGCCTTACGGACGGCCAGGGGCGCACAGTAGATTTTACAAATACAATTATTATTATGACCAGCAACGTCGGCAGCCAGTCTATTATGGATTTTGACGGAGATGATTTCTCAAGCTTAGAAAATAATATACTAGATACGCTTCGCCAATATTTTCGCCCTGAATTCTTGAATCGAATCGATGATATCGTTATATTCGATCGCATATCCGAACAGGCTATGTCGGCAATTGTTGACGTACAGCTTAATAAAGTTGCCACTCAAATTAAGGAAAATAAAGACGTCGTAATTACCTTTAGTCCTGCTATTAAGTCGATGCTTGCAAAAGACGGCTATGACCAAAGTTTTGGTGCACGCCCCCTTAAGCGACTTATCCAAAAACGTATTCTTGATCCACTTGCGCTGCAAATAATCGACGGAAAAATACAAGACGGCCAAACTATACGTGCCGATTTCACTGAATCATCTGTACATTTTGTCCAACAATAACTGCATATAAAAGCAGCTGACTAGTGATATACTATTTATAGATGAATCTGCTTAATCTTATACAAACATCATTAAAAAAATCTATGCAGCTGCAACGCGAGGCAGAGTCTATTAAGATTGAAAAGATCGGCGAAAACCTAACCCCAAATTTACGTGCACTGCGACTCACCATGGGAATTGCCGACAGACTACTGTCGATGGGTGCACCTGCAAGCGACGTTGTACACATGGCGCTTGGTATTACCAATACCTACTGCACACGCAAGGTTCATATTGATATTAGCTATACGCTTATTACAATTTCTCAAGATAGAGGGGTTGATCGAGAGCCACTCACAATCATACGCACCATCGTCGCCCAAGATACAAATTACCAAACTATTCAGCAACTTCAAGAGCTTGCAAATCTTATTCGTGCCAAAAAAATTACGCTTTCGGCTGCAGAAAAACGCTTTGATAGAATTATTACGCACCAAAAAACATACCCTTTGTGGGTTAAGCATCTTACAAGTGGCGGACTGAGCGCTGGTGTTAGTATTTTGTATAGTGGCTCTATTGCGATAATTGCGATTACCTTCTTGATTGGATTTATTATCAGCTGGGGTTTATACCGGCTTCGAAAAATAGGTATGCCATCTTTCTTTGTGCAGGTTTCGGCGGCACTTTTTGCAACCCTCGTATCTGGAGGTCTATCATGGGCAGTTGCAAGTGGCTACCTTGATATTATTTCGTACATAAACCCAACACTTGTCATTATTAGCGGTATCGTTCTTTTGGTTGCTGGCATGATGATTGTTGGTGCACTACAGGACGCAATTGACGAGTACTACATTACCGCAACTGCACGAATCCTAAAGGTTATTATGTTAACCGGCGGCATCGTCATGGGTGTTGCGATGGGACTGTATCTAACGAAGAAGTTTGGTATAAACTTTGCGACGACACCAGATAGTCTCCGGCTGAATACGACCACCTATCAGTATGTTGGTGCAGGAATTATTGCATCAATGTTTGCGTTGGGGAATAATTCGCACATTGCCGGCGTGTTGCTGGCAGGTATCATTGGTGTCGTGGGGTATTATTGTGCATTATTTGGTATTGAACTTGGCTTTGAGCAAATTCCATCGTATGGTGTAGCGGCGGCAATTATTGGCTTCTTGGCCACCATGATATCTCGTCTTTGGCGAGTTCCGAGCCTCGCAACAATTAGTGCAGGAATCATTCCACTCGTTCCAGGACTTTCACTTTATAACGGTCTTATGTCAGTTATTCAAAATCCGCCGGGCGACCCACTTTTTGACCAAGGACTCGCAGTACTGCTAAAAGCATTCTTGGTTGCATTAACGATTGCAGCCGGCGCGTCGTTTGGTAATATTGTTGGACGACCAATGCGTAGAAAACTGATTCAAATACATAATAATCTTCCGTTCCATCGACTAGGCAGAACGCGTTCAAGAAGCAAGTCGGTGGCAAACACTCCTACCTTGCACCGCTAATCGCACGACTTAACTCGTAGACAATTTTCTCTAGTGTGCTAACTTTTGGAGGTTGATTTTTTGACACAGCCGGAGTCCCTTGAATCACTGGCGACTGCTGTACACGACTCTTTGCTTCTTGTTGAGCAGCAACCTGCTTCGCTTCAACAGAAAGCCTGCGAATGCGCTCAGCCTTGCTGGTATTTTGAGTACTACCGCCGTGTATAGTTACAATATTTACCGAATCGTCCTCCAAGGCTCGACGAACTACTTTTTCATTCACGCGAGCCTTATTCTCACAGCCCGAAGCAGGCGTTCGAGTTGCGCACAGTTCAATCAGCGGGCAACCAGCACAGCGTATCGCCGTACCCCCAACTAGCACAGCTCCGTTAGATTTATTTTCGTTGCTCGTTACTTTTTCATGTTTCATTCAAAAAATACCTCTGTTGAAATTTTATTTGCAGAAACACCAGCGCTTTCAAGCTGGTTCCACATATTTCTTGTAAAATCTACCGAACCGCAAACCAAATAGTACGGATCATCATACAAAGAAACATAGTCCGACACTTTTATGCGATTTGTCTTATATTGAGTTTTTTCGCGAGTGATGTGAACGTGTGACATAAATTGGCTCTTGGAGCGCTGCAATACACTTATTTCATCCATAAATGGCGTCTCTCCTAGCTTGGTTGAGCTGTAGACAAGCGCAGTATCTCGAGCTGGCTGATCGTATAAAGACTGCGTGATCACGCTCCAAATTGGGCTGATTCCCACGCCCGCAGCAAAACACACAATTGGGTTGCCTACTTCTGGATTAAAAAATCCATACGGCATTGAATGAGAGAACGTCTCCCCGACACGAAGGTTGCACAATCTCGATGAATACTCACCGACATTTTTTACCACTATACTTTGATACTTTTGATACGGTGCACTGGCCAAACTATACGCCTTTCCTTCGCTGGTTTTTGTATCTTTAAAATAAACAGTAATATACTGACCAGCCGTAAAATCCCGAATATTGCTCATAAAGTCAATCTTAACGATATTTTCCCCGTACAATATTCTTTTAACCACCCGAGCCGTATGAATGTCCATCAGTGCACCACTACCCTAGTAACAAATTGTTCTAATATACCTTTTGCTTGTGTCATTTCTTCGTCTGAAAACGTTTCTGCGTACGCCAGCGACGGAACGAGCGTTCGACCTGGTACAAATTTTTGCAATGCAAATCTATCAGCGCCCGAAATTAGGCGGCCAATTTCCTTAATATCATCAAGATTAATTTGTCGTTTTAAAATTGTTGTTCGAAACTCGTGTTCAATCGATGCATCCAAAATTAAGGAAATACTCTTTTTTATTGAATCAAGATCAATTGGGCGCGCAGCTATTTGAGAATATTTCGACAGCGGACCCTTGATATCCATAGCAACATAATCTACAAGCCGATCGTTAATTAAATCCTGTAACATGCCTGCATTGGTTCCGTTTGTATCAAGCTTCACCAAAAAACCCATCTGCTTAATGGCACGTATAAAATCCGGTAAATCCTCGTGCATTGTTGGCTCGCCCCCACTGATTGCAATACCGTCAAGCTTTCCGGCTCTTGATCTAAAGAAGTCGAATAACGCATCGAGCGGTAGACTATCGCAGTAACGTTCTGGCAAAACAAGCTCTGGGTTGTGGCAATACCCGCACCTCATATTGCAACCGATTGTAAAAATTGCAGCGCAGGTATGACCCGGATAATCTATAAGCGATAGCTTTTGAATCCCTCCGATTTTCATGGCAAGTTACCGTACAGTAGAGACCTTTTTACTCGCTGATTCATAGGTTTTACGCATCGCAAACTCAGCTTTTTTGCCACGGTTCCACTGATCAACCGGACGCAAAAATCCGACCACACGAGAATATATCTCGCACGGGTCGCCACACGTCGGACAAACTTCATGCTCGCCAGACAAATAGCCATGACTTACGCACACACTAAAGGTTGGACTGAATGTAAAATATGGCAACTTATAATTCGTGCAGATTGTTTTTACCAGCGAACGTAGCGCTTTTGGATCAAACATACGCTCACCCAAGAAAAAGTGCACAACTGTTCCGCCAGTATATTTGGTCTGCAGCTCATCTTGTAAATCTAATAGCTCAAACAAATCATCGGTGTAATTTACAGGCAAATGCGTTGAGTTGGTATAAAACGGTGCCGGCACATCCTTGCCGATACCATTCGCAAAATGCGCAGTTTCTGGAAAATCCCTCTGGTCAATTTGCGCCAATCGATAGGTCGTTCCTTCTGCAGGAGTTGCCTCGAGGTTGTAGTTATTTCCCGTCTCAAGCTGAAACTCATGAAGCAGCTCTCGCATATAATCTAGCGTATCTTCGGCAAGTTGCTTGCCATCTTTCGTGCCAATATCCTTACCAATCAAATTAGCGCAGGCTTCATTCATACCCAGCAACCCAATTGTAGAAAAGTGATTTTTCCAGTATTCGTTAAACCGCTTTTTAATATCACGTAAATAATATTTTGTGTATGGATAGAGATTTTTATTAGTTAAGTCTTCTAAGATGTTACGTTTTGTCTCGAGGCTCTCTTTAGCGAGTAGCATACTTTTCTTTATCTCTGACTTGAACTTCGCAACGGACGCATCACTTTTTAGCGCAAGCCTTGGTAAGTTAATTGTCACTACCCCAATCGACCCAGTCATAGGGTTAGAGCCAAATAGTCCACCACCTCTGTAGGCAAGCTCACGGTTATCGATTCTTAATCGACAGCACATACTGCGCGCATCCTCAGGGCTCATGTCACTATTCACAAAGTTGCTAAAATACGGAATACCGTATTTAGCGCTCGCCTCCCATAGGTTTTCGATGACTGGATTGTCCCAATCAAAATCTTCAGTAATATTATAGGTAGGAATCGGAAAGGTGAATACACGCCCATCTGCGTCACCTTCACACAACACCTCAAGAAGCGCCTTATTGAACGTATTCATTTCTTCTTGATAATCACCGTAGTTGGTGTCCTGCATTTCTCCGCCAATATACACCGGGTTGCCTGCCATATGCTTTGGCGGCTCAAGATCGAGTGTAATATTTGTGAATGGGGTCTGAAAACCGACACGTGTTGGCACATTTACATTAAAAACAAACTCTTGTAGCGCCTGCTTGACTTCATCGTAGGTGAGCTTATCAGATCGGATAAACGGCGCAAGTAGCGTATCGAAGTTACTAAATGCCTGTGCGCCGGCCGCCTCACCCTGAAGTGTGTAGAAAAAGTTCACCACTTGGCCAAGGACTGTGCGAAAATGCTTGGCTGGCTTTGACGCAATTTTTCCTGGCACGCCCCTAAAGCCAACCTGTATAACATCGGATAGATCCCACCCAACACAATACACCGACAATAGATTGAGATCATGTATGTGCATATCTCCGCTCGTATGTGCAGCCGTAATCTCTGGCGTATAAATTTTATCAAGCCAGTACTGCTTAGTGATTTCAGACGAGATGTAATTATTTAACCCCTGAAGCGAATAGCCCATATTACTATTTTCATTCACTCTCCAGTCTAGTCGCTCTAGGTAATCATCAATCAAATTATTATTTTTATTTGTAGTTTTATTTTTTCCCATATCCCCTACTTTACGCACACCTAACACGCCTTCGATTCCTTCGGAGGTGGTTGATTTGGTTTAATACTTTATTATTTTATCGACAGATCTTCGCGATTTGCCTTTTCGCACTATTTATGTCTATACACCATATCTAGCGCTTATGCTTCTATACTATCTCCATATATAGCGTATGTCAAGCCCAAGCATTCACCATAAATAGACAGCAAATACCCGTAAATAATTCTGTGCTATAATAGTAGTAATATGACAGAACTCTTAATAAACACGCCCCTACTTACTTTATTCGTTATCATCGCACTCGGTTATGCACTTGGAAAAATCAGGATTGGAAACTTTTCACTTGGTGTTGCCGGTGCACTTTTTGCTGGAATTGCAATTAGTGCCTGGGAGCCAAAACTTGCGCTACCATCTTTTATCCATACGTTAGGATTAGTAATGTTTGTATATACTACTGGTCTTGCGCTTGGCCCTACATTCTTTTCAACCATGAAAAAGTCTGGCCTTAGAGATAATATTTTTACATTTTCAATCATCTTTTCAGGGGCGGTCATATCTTTCCTTGCTGCCAAATATTTTGTTCTAGAAACTGGCATGGCAGCCGGTATGTACACGGGTATTTTTACAGTTACGCCCGCACTTGCTGGGGTACTTGAGGCAATGCCAAAAGGCTCGGTTGAACCAATCATTGGGTACTCTATCGCCTATCCATTTAGTGTAATCGTATCATTATTATTGATTGGATTCTTTAGAAAACTATGGTCAATAGATAAGCAAGAAGCATCTGATACAGTATCCTCAATCGATCATTATACGGTTCGCTATACCCGAGACGAGCCTTGTGCCGTACGAGATGTACCAATGCTTTCTGACACTAACATTGCAATTAGTCGCCTATCAAAACGCGGAAAACTACGTGTCGCTAAGTCTACCGACATCATCGAAAAAGATAGCCTCGTTACAATCGTCGGTACGCAATCAGCTTCACGAAAAGCCGCCGCATGGATGGGAGAGCCTGCACCAGACGCAAAATCAGAATTAGAAAATACTCAGTTTGGATATCGACGTGTTTTCATCTCTAACAATAGCCTTGCTGGGCTTACAGTTAGCGGGCTGGAGCTAGACCGTAAATTTAACGTTATTATCACTAGGGTTCGACGTGGTGATGTCGATATGGTTGCGCACGACGACCTTGCTGTAGAGCCTGGCGATCGTCTTCGAATTGTTGGAAGACAAGACGACGTCAAGAAAGCGTCAAAATATCTTGGAGATTCATATCGACTTGCCTCTGAGATGAATGTATTTACCTTTGCAATCGGAATGGCAATCGGTATTGCCGTAGGATTCATATCAATTCCACTCCCGAACGGCACTGTTTTTCAGCTTGGTGCAGCCGGAGGAACAATCGTCGTAGCACTTATACTTGGTGCACTCCGACGAACAGGTAGCCTCGTATGGCAAATACCTTACAGCACCAACCATGCAATCAGGCAATTTGGGCTTGTAATGTTCCTTGCTGGCGTCGGAAGCCAAGCAGGTGGCTCGTTAGTCGATGCACTCTCTGATCCAAAAAGCTACATTGTTATGGCGCTCGCCTTTGGAATTTCAATCATAATCACGCTAATTATGATTATTGTTGGTTATAAATTTATGAAGATACCATACTCAAAACTCAGCGGAATGGTTGCTGCCATGAACACGCAACCTGCTACGTTAGCCTTTGCAAATGACCAAACAAAGACCGATCAAGCAAATATTGGCTATGCGACCGTTTACCCAATGTCTCTTATTAGTAAGATCGTTATTGCACAAATTCTGTTAATAGCCCTAACAGCGTTATAAAAAAGTAAAACCCTGTATAAAAATACAGGGTAGAACCTTACGTAGCATCAGTTCATAACCAAACTGAGTACGATGACAAAGATGAAGAGAATGGGTGCGGTGCTAACGCCCATAATATTTATTAGCACACCAAACTGCTCATCGCTCATATTCGTCATGTGCTTGCGCCAACTTTGATTACGAGCTGTTTTTGATTTGTGCTCTGCCATATTGCGCCTCCCTACGTAAAATCGTGGTTTACTGCATGAATGTTCCGTTTCGAATACGATCGAGACGGACCTTTTGCTTGCGAATGTCTCGATCAATCTGCCTGGCAGTTTTTACATACTGTAGGCGCCGATCGGCCAACAACTCTTGCGAATAGGGCGAAGAAATTCGCAACGATTGAAGAAGATACATGAAGTCATTCATTCTCCTCTTTCGCTCAAGTCTATGAATCTCTTGCCTGATGCAAGACGTGTCTTTTGCAAGCCTGCGAACATTATAGCGATACATCGATCACCTCTCTTGTTGACGTTAAGGTTCTGTTACTTATTATATAATCTATAATTAATAAAGTAAACACCTCCGGTACCTAGGAGGTGCTTACTATTATCTGTATATCGAATTACTTGCTGCGCTTTTCGATAATTTCTTGCGCAACGTTTGGTGGTACTTCTTCGTACTGCGCAAGCTCCATGGTGCTGGCTGCACGCCCCTGGCTCATACTGCGAAGGTCGTTGGTGTAGCCAAACATACTTGCAAGCGGTACAAAGCCTCGAATCAACTTAGCGCCACCCTGAAGGTCTTCCATGGCATCAATTCGGCCACGGCGAGAGTTAAGGTCACCGATTACATCACCCATAAACTCCTCTGGGGTTGTTACTTCAACCTTCATTACTGGCTCAAGCAAGATTGGTGTGGCCTTCTTAATACCTTCACGAGTAGCCAAAGCACCCGCCAAGCTAAAGGCAAGCTCAGATGAGTCAACATCGTGATAGCTACCGTCATAAAGCGTCGCCTTAACATCAACCACTGGGTAGCCAGCAATCACACCACCTTCAAGCGTTTCCTTGATACCCTTCTGCACAGCTGGGCGATATTCCTGCGGAACGACACCACCCTTAATTTCATCGATAAATTCAAAGCCTTTACCAGTTTCGTTTGCTTCAAAGCGAACCCAAACATCACCGTACTGACCACGACCACCGGACTGCTTAGCATGCTTACCTTGCACTTCGGCTTTACCTTTAATCGTCTCACGGAAGGCTACTTGTGGCTCGCCGATATTAGCTTCAACGTTAAACTCTCGCTTCATGCGGTCAATCAAGATATCGAGGTGAAGCTCACCCATACCGCTCATAATCGTCTGACCAGTTTCTTCATCGGTATGAATACGGAAAGTTGGGTCTTCTTCAGCGAGACGCTGCAACGCAATACCCATCTTTTCTTGATCGGCTTTAGTTTTTGGCTCAACTGCAATCGAAACCGGTGGATCTGGGAACTCAATGCTCTCAAGTACGATTGGCTTTGCAAGATCGCACAATGTAGCGCCAGTTGTTGTATCTTTCAGGCCAACTACCGCTGCAATGTCACCTGCTTCAATTGCGTCAATATCTTCACGTTTATCGGCGTGCATTCGAACGATTCTTCCAACTCGCTCCTTCTTGCCAGTCATGCTATTAAATACATAGCTACCAGCCGTTAGTTTTCCGCTATAAACACGCACAAAAATCAACTTACCAACAAATGGGTCGGTTGCAATCTTAAATGCTAGTCCGGCCAGTGGTTCAGAAGTTGATGGCTTGCGCTCAATCTCGTCGCCGCTCTTCGGATCAGTCCCCCAAATAGCATCTACGTCAAGTGGACTTGGAAGGTAGTCGGTTACAAGGTCGAGCACCTTTTCTACAATTACACCACGTCCGTCACCACCGGTAACAAGGAAGAAATCACCAGCAAGTACTCGCTTGCGTAGCGCAGTCTTTAGCTCATCGATACTAATTGCATCTTCGCCGCCCTCAAAGAACTTCTCCATCAGTGTGTCATCTGCTTCAACAGCAGCCTCAACAAGTAGCGATCGAGCGTTCTTTGCCTTCTCTTGCATATCTGCAGGAATTTCACCAACTTGTAGCTCATGATCAGAATAATCACCGTAGGTGTACGCCTTCATGTCAATTAGATCAACAACGCCGTTGATATCTTTTTCGAATCCAATTGGGAGGTGAATTGGCAATGCATGCTTACTCAATCGAGTTCGAATCGTTTCAAGCGATTTGTAAAAATCTCCGCCTGTTTGATTAATTTTATTAATAAAGCAAACACGAGGCACGCCATACTTATTAGCCTGGCGCCATACGGTTTCGGTCTGAGCTTCTACGCCCATCTTGCCGTCAAACACCGTAACAGCACCGTCGAGCACGCGCAGTGAACGCTCAACTTCAGCGGTAAAGTCGATGTGTCCTGGTGTGTCGATAATGTTAACCTTGTGGTCTTTCCAGAAACAGGTCACCGCTGCAGACGTAATGGTGATACCACGCTCTTTCTCCTGGCTCATCCAGTCAGTCGTTGCGCCGTCGCCGTCGCCCTTTACCACACCAATTTTGTGTGTTAAACCTGTGCGGTACAAAATACCTTCGGTTGTGGTTGTTTTACCTGCGTCGATGTGCGCAATAATACCAATGTTTCGGTATTTATCTAGGCCAATATTCTTTTGTGCCATACGTCTTCAAAATCCTTTACTTCGTTATACTTAGTTCTTTACTATTTTTTTACATAAATAAAGAACGCCTTAGTAGTATTTTACCAGATTAGGCCAGCTTACGCCAGACTTTTGTTCGCTACTACCGAAAGACTTACCATCGTAGAAAGCGGAATTTTCTGCACCCCCTCGTCCCCCATATCTACATGAAACTCTATATCATCATTTGTTTCGTTAACAGAAACCGATACAAGGTCTAGGGCTGTCATATATTCGATCGCCACCCCATCTTCTGACGACCTTTGCAAAATATTTACTTCATACGAACAGTATGGCCCAACGCTTTCAAGCATCATGTCAGAACAAGCTGCAATATTCTCTGAGGCGAGCACAGCCTGTATTTCTTTATCTGTAGGCTGAAATATCGTATCACCTTCCTCTGTGTTGTCCAAAGCGCTGTAATTGAATACATCAATATACGACTTAATAAAGCCGTACACATCCGAGTCTTTGCCGAATCTTTCTTTAGCTTTCTCGGCTACTTGCTCTCTTATACGTATTTGGTCGAGGCCTATGATTTTAGGTGCTGACTCCATGTCGCGCACTTTTACGTATTTGATTTCTCGTATCGTACTCTGCATATAGCCAAAAGGCATGATACCCTCACCTTCTACGTCCATATTATTATTTTGTCCTATAAATTCACTGCCCGCCGGGCTAACTAACGCCAAGTAGTACTCGCTTTGCACACTATCCTCATCCTCAGTACCCAACTTTACTATGCCCCCGTACAGCCCAACCACAGTATCAAGCTCTCTTCCGTATATGACCTCTTCGTTTTCAAAATCAGCTCTTATTATGCCTCTGCCAGAATATGCAAGCAGCATTCCACTCAAGTCACCACCCAGTTGCTTACTCGTTTGCTCAACGTATTCACATACCTCGCCATATTCCTGCAATACCCTCTCATCGCTCAAATCCATACGAGTTGTTGATTTGGCATAATCAATAAGTCTATCGAGGACATCTTCACTTGCGCTCAGCTGCTCTTTCGCTAAAGCCACTTTTTTCTCGGAGTCTGCAGCTTCATCGATTGCAATATCATCTTCCTCCAAAATATATTGACTTACTATCATTCGCTCACTATCTGGGTTTTCTACTTCGGCAACATCGCTCCCGGATATAAAATCAAGGTTCTTTAGGCGATTAGATTCCACTCGATCGATACTCTCTAGTGGAATACGCAGCTCCACATACCCATCGTGAGCATCAGGCCGACCAACTTTCATTTCAAGCTCTGGATTGAATATAACAGCCTTATCTTCATGCCGTTCCTCCATGGCAATAGCATGGATGTCTGCAGTCATCTCCACGTCATCTTTCGTAAACCTAGGAGAGAAATCACCATATCTGCTTCTAACCGAAAATCCTCCAGAAAATGCTACGGTATGCGTTGCGCTATCAAGATTAGCTAATTTTGTTGCACACCTTCCTAGTTGCAAGGCTACCTCGTCTACATTATCCTTTAATTTTTTTACATCGATAGATATATTCATAGACCGTAGCTCTTCTACCAATTCAGCGGCTGTTTCACACGCCTCTAGCCGCCAAAGCTGCTCAGCTACTTCTGGGTAAAATGCCTCTACTTCTTTTATAATATCTATGGCAAATTTTTCCTGCGGTTGAATTTGTATAATGTCATCTATATAAGTACGATACCTATTGCCAAACTCATCCTCGATGGAAATCTGACTAAGAACTTCACCCTCAACTCCGGCAACACCAATCTCCGAAATTGAAAAATTACAATTTTCTGACACCTCAACATACTCACCACGATCGTCAGAGCCGTGCACTACATCGGTATCATCTTTCTGATCATGAAATAAGTCCACCAAGGCAGCGGGTGTATCATCGGGGTGCTTTCGTATCTTAGTCGATATTTCTACTGGCCCATAGCACTCATCAGCTCGCCACTCAATAAAGTCACGAATCTCGTCATCTAAAATTTCAGCATACTCCGAATCTCTATAACACTCAGCCTCGTACTCTTTTATCTTTTTAAAAAGTTCGTAGTAAGCACCGCCAAGCATCTCCATCTTGGCATACTCATCAATACTATTATATTCATTGGAGTTTCCGCTGTTCACTTCATTCATGGTTTTTGTATAGTAGCACCAAGTATGCTTGTTCGGCAATCATAAGCTTTTATTCGGTCAATTATCGTACATACAAAATAGGCCCGAATACAGGGCCTATTTTTAATTCGAAGATGTAATTGTATTATCCGCGAGCAAAATGAGCAAATGCACGGTTTGCTTCTGCCATCTTGTGGGTATCTTCCTTCTTCTTGAACGCTGCACCAGCTTCGTTGTATGCATCAACAATTTCAAGTGCTAGGCGCTGAGAGTACGGCATGCCGCTACGAGCTCGCGCAGACTGCACAAGCCAGCTAAACGCATAGTGTAGCTGTCGGTGACCCTGAACGGGGAACGGAATTTGGTAGTTTGCTCCACCAACACGACGGCTCTTCACCTCAAAGTTTGGAGAAACATTCTTTAGTGCTTTCTCGAATACCTCTAGTGGATCTTCGCTATCGCACTTCTTTGCAGCCTGCTCTAGTGCGGCATAAACCGCACGTTCAGCAGTCAGCTTTTTACCGTCCAGCATACTCTTGTTGATAAGTCGCTGCACCAACACGCTCTGATACTTACGATCAGGTTGCAATGTTCGCTGAAGCTTTTTTGTAACTTTACGAGGCATTACTTCTTATCCTCCTTCTTAGCGCCGTATTT
>CAZENS010000006.1:0-10135 GCA_964513905.1 uncultured Candidatus Saccharibacteria bacterium
GTATATTCGCCATAGCATACGTTGGGGTAACCATCATAAATATGTGTAGGCATCTTTCCTCCAAATACTTCCGCATTGTAACCACGTTTTTCCATGATCGATGTTAACATTTCTGAGCGAATCTTACGGTCAATTCCACTAATGGCGGGATTTGGGTTGATAACTTCGCGGCCTTTAATATTCTCGAGGAGGGATGAGTAGTATTCTTGATCTTCTGGTGAGCCGTCATAGCCTCTTGACAGTAGTGCATAAGTCATGCGAGCAGTACGACCATTGCCGTCAGCAAAATAATGAATTGCGTTAATCGACAAGCCAAGTGTTAGGCCTGCTATTTCTGGATCATCGATACTTTGGGCTTTTTCGAATGCCATTTTTAATAAGGGGTCACGGAGGCTTTTGTGTGGTGGGAGGTAATCGATCACTACTGCAATTGGGCCGCAACTCAACTGTACGTACGAGTCACTTACCTTGCCACGTTCGGCGACGGGGGTGTCGAGCTCAACGCCATTCACAAAGCTGATATATTTTTTGAACTCATCGTAGTCGAGGGAGTCTAGAAATGCTTTGGATTGCTCTGGCGTACCAAAAATTTCAGTGGCGTGTAAACGCTCCATAGCCTGAACTGTTTTTGCTAGTTTAAATTCGTGGTTTTGATTTTGAGCTAGCTCTGGTTGATTCTCTTGTTGTGTAGTAGCAAATAGCTCTGCCATTATATTTTATTACTCCTGTTGATATACACAAATGATATCATACTTATGATATATTGTCAAATAAAAAAGAAATCTTCTCTAAGAAAAAATCGCCCAAACGGGCGACAGTTTCTACTTGTGTTCAAATCTGGTAGCAACGACAGGGATTGAACCTGTGACCTTAGGCTTATGAGTCCTACGCTCTAACCAACTGAGCTACGTTGCCAAATTACTGTAGTAGTATAGCGTATATAGTTGCCTATTTCAAGCGTGGAAAGCTAGGATCTTGCTGTGGTTATTTCTTCAAATCAAACAAATCAATTTGATCAAGTGCTTTGTTCGCAAGCTTTGCGGTTATGAAATCAAGCCTTCGTTTAACATCGCTTCGGTTTGTCGTTTCTGTAAAATCACGTGCATGGATTGCTCCAATTGGTGTTTCTTCATAAGAAAGTTTCATTTGTTTTCCTTTGTTTGTTCTTATTGTTTAATAATATTATAATAGCATAAGTGCTATAAAAAAGCAATAGCAATATGGCAAATTTTGATGCATAGCTGCGTAGATTTTTGACCTTAGTAACATGCTTGTGGTATAAATAGTGTAAGGAAATGTAAAAACACACATGGAATATTTAATACCACTTTCTATTGTAGCGCTGGCTGCTGCGATTCACGCTAGTTTTCAGTTGAGTATTAGTACGCTCACGCTAATGAGCGGGCATTCGCTCGGAAAAAAACAATCGCAATCTCGGCTTGTTTCTTTGCTTGGCGGATTTTTATTTGGAGTGATTGTTATGACGACGCTTGTTTTTACGGCCCTGATGTACGCTACTGAAACGGCCTTTGGCGGCCTGGCGGTTCCTTCAGTTGTATGGGCTGCTGTTTGTGGAATTTTATTTGGATTAGGTGTGGCAGTGTGGCTATTTTATTACCGTAAAGGGAGTGGTACGATGTTGTGGCTGCCTAGAAAAATGACCGCCTTCTTGTCGAATCGTAGCAAGCAAACAAAAAATAGTGCCGAAGCTTTTTCTCTTGGTATGGCAAGTGTTGCCGGCGAGCTTCTCTTTATTATTGCCCCTGTTGCTGTTGCCGTGCTTGTTGCTAGCATGCTATCACCAATGCTGCAAATTGCATCGCTGCTGCTATACGTGGCTATATCGGTGTCATCGATTGTTGTCGTAGCTGCACTGGTTGGGTCTGGCCACAAGATAAGTCGAATCCAGAAGTGGCGAGAATCAAACAAACGATTTTTACAATTTATGGCCGGAACAAGCTTGCTGATACTTGGATTTTACCTTTATGTTAACGAGGTGCTGTTGGTTGGAGTTGTGCAATGATGAAGGCAATAGATATCGTGAAGAGCAATCGTCGCTCGCCTGAGCCGTTCAGCCGAAAGAAGTTGCACAATGGTGTTCGCGCCGCCTGTTTGAGTGTTAGAACACACGATGGAGCTGCTGATCAGGCTGCTGATCGTGTATGTGATGCAGTTATAGTTTGGCTGGAAGACAGACCGCGCGTTACTAGCCAGGATATTCGACGAGTTGCGGGAAAACAGTTGCAGAAATATCATCCGGAAGCGGCGTATATATATGAACAACATCGAAATATAATGTAAAGGGTAGGAATATGGCAAAAAAACAAAAATATGACTTTGATATCATCGTAATTGGTTCTGGAGCAAGCGGTAGTTCGGCTGCTACAATTGCTGCTCGTGAAGGTAAGCGCGTGGCTATTGTTGAGGCTGATACCTTCGGTGGCGATTCACCAAACTGGAGTGATATTCCTATAAAATCATTGCTTCATGCCGCACAGCTATACGACGAAGCGCGCCAAGGTGCCCGCTTTGGATTAAGAACATCGACACTGGGATACAACTACCCAAGTATTCGCGCCTGGAAAGACTTGGCGGTAAAGCGAACGGGTGCTGGCGGAAATAGGAAATACTACACGAATGAGGGAATTAGTACTTTTCACGGCAGGGCTCATTTTTTGTCACCACACGAGATCAGTGTTAATAGGCGGCAATTATCGTCGGCAAACTTTTTAATCGCTACTGGATCTCAGTGGGAGTTGCCAGATATTCAGGGACTTGATACGGTGAATTACCTCACGCCACGTACAATTCTTGAAGCTATTCGACCACCAAAAAGCCTATATATAATTGGCGGCGGCAGCGTTGGCGTCGAGATAGCCCAGTTAATGGCAATATTTGGTACAAAGGTATATTTAAGCGATATTGCTAGTCGTATTTTGCCGCACGAGGACGAGGATGTCGGGCAGTTGCTTGCAAAAACATTACACGAGCACAAGGGTGTAAGCGTTCTGACGCAAACAAGAACGCTTGCCGTTGAAAAGGAAAATATTGCAAAACGAGTTACCTACAGTCGTGGCGGTGTTGAGCGTTCTGTGCGTGTAGATGAGGTGTTGCTTGCGGCTGGTCGGGCGCCAGCAGTTGATCTTGGTCTCGAGAATGCGAAGGTTGATTATACACCAAAAGGAATCGATGCCGATGAATATCTACAAACAAGCAGCAAGCATATATATGCTGCCGGTGATGTGCTTGGGCGCAGCAATAGTTTTACGCATACGGCATTGCTAGAGGGTCGAATTGCGGCCCACAACATATTCCACAGAAATAAAATTATGCCAGATTATACGGCTAGTCCACGTCTTACATTTACATTTCCGGGAGTTGCTTCGGTTGGAATGACAGAAGTTGAGTGTATAAAAAGAGACCTTCGAGTAAAGACGGGGATAGCTCCACTTGGTATTGTGCCAAGAAGCAATACGAGTGATTTTAGGGACGGATTTGTGAAGGTAGTTGCGGATAAAAAAGGTGTGGTAATTGGTGCGACCGTTGTAGCGCCACATGCAGCCGAGATTATCCACGAATTAGCTCTTGCGATTAGATACGGCTTGACTGCGGCTGAAGTGGCAGATGTTCCACACGCGTTCCTTAGCTGGAGTGAGGCGGTTCGGGTTGCGGCGTCTCGTGCAATACTGAAAAAATAAATTTATATTTTGCGGACACTTTTTCTATGTGATGCAATACATTACAACAAAAAAAGACTCTCATACGTAGAGTCTTTTTTGAATAATTTTCTTGGTGGCGGGGGTAGGATTTGAACCTACGACCTTTGGGTTATGAGCCCAACGAGCTACCAGACTGCTCCACCCCGCGATACTTGAATAAGTATACCAGACGAAACAGTGTGGTGCAAGCACTAGCGCTTAACGTTTGTGATATTTAGGAATTTAATAATTGAAATCGCTAAAATGAAGTAGATGAAAATGGCAACGACGCTTGCAAGATCGAGCACGTTTTGGCCATATTCTGGCGTTTTAAATATACCTACAAAAGGCGTTACAAAAAAGGCGCTAAATCCGTATAGCCAGTTAATAAAAGGCGCTGCTGGATTTGCCCCAAGTAAAAAGAAAAGAATTCGAAGTAGCAGAATTGAGTTTACAATCCACAGAATAAAGAAAATCGCACGCTCAATGCGATATCGAATATGAAGGGGTTTTTTGGTTTTTGGTATTGATGACGTGTTCTTTTCCATTATGTAATAGAATAGCATAAACGATGTATAATGATAAAGATGTCGAATTCCGGAAAAAAACCTAAATCAGTACCTTTTGTTGGTGGTGTTCTTGTACTGCTGTTTGTTGCTTATTTGATTCCGGTGGCCGTGTTTACATGGTTGGCAACTACCGCAGGGCTGGGCGGCGAACCGACGGAATTCGATAGGATAATACTTGCTACGGCTGCAACGTGGCATTCTTCACTATTGACGACGTTTTTCCAGGTGATTACTGAACTTGGCGGGCCAATTATACTGACGGTAACTACGGGCATAATTACCTATCTATATTGGGTAAAGAATCACAAGAAAGCGAGCATAATGATACTTGCATCGGTGGTAGGTGCAACGGTAATAAACCTCGCACTAAAAGCGGTATTTGAACGTGATCGGCCAGATTTTTGGGTTCATCTTGTACAAGAGTCGGGGTACTCTTTTCCGAGTGGCCATGCAATGGCGAGTGCTGCAATTGCCATTGCGCTCCTTTTTTTGTTATGGAGAACAACTGCTCGTTGGTATGTTGCGGCTGCTTCAATTATTTATATTATTTTGGTTGGATTCTCACGAGTGTATCTTGGAGTGCATTACCCTACCGATATCATTGCCGGATGGTGCGTGAGCTTGTTGTGGGTAAGCCTTGTGGCGTGGGTGCTATATAGGTATTCTATCGCTACTTCTTCGGATTCGCGCTAGGCTGTTTTTTATTTTCGTACATATCCAAGTAGAGTTTATATAATTGAGCTTGATTCTTTTTTACACCAGGTGCATTTGGGTTTACGATGTCGTGAATCACACCGAATTTATCAGATAGCTGTGTTTCCTGAAAGGTTGTTTTGTTTGCGGTATGAATAGTTCGAGGGATGGAGTGAGCAAGTAGAAGGTCTATATCTGAATCTTGCTTGCTGGTAATGACGGCAATGTGCTTTAGCGATTTGGCGGCATTGTTTGGCGGGTAGTTGCTCCTAACGAGAACATACTTTGCTAACGCTCGTATAGACAGATCTCCGTTTATGCTGTCTGGCGCAACGTCGCGACCGTAGAGCTGTATCATGAAGGGTATTTTCCACTTTTGTGCATGTTTGGTGGAGGGTTCATAAAAAGGAGATAGCAGTAGGGTGCGTGAAAATATATCGGTATGCTGCACCATCCAGGTTGCTAGCCCCGCCCCTCCGGAAAGTCCGACGACGCCAACATCTTCACCAAGTCCACTAGCGTTTGTTGCGGTGGTATTCATAAAGTCGGCTAGATGTTTTGTGGAGATTTTTGAGTGATTCATATTATCTTTAAAGCCATGTTGTGAAACTCGAGGGACGTACACGTTATAACCTGCAGAAAAGTAGGTATTGGCTAGCGCCTTAAACTGTTCGGGGCAGGCGCCCACGCCATGGAGCATTACGACTGCTTTTGCTGTCTTTTTATCGTGGGTTTTAATGATTGGCAGACAACGATCTTCGATGTCTGGGTTGCGTTTATCATCGGCGATTGACTTCTCTATTGCAGCAATACTTTGCTTGTAATCAATCTTCTTTGCAGTGGATACCTGAAGGTGATTAACTTTTTTAGGATAAAAATAAATAAGTAGCACCACTAGTAGTACAATGACTATAAGCGCAAGCATACTCCAGAAGCCGGCTATCCCGATTTTTTTAAGCATAACTGTGTTCATAATTACCAGTATTAATTAAAAATAAGTTATGCACAAGAGCAACGAGGTATAATGTAGGGTGTGAATAAGAAAATATCAGACGATTTTTCCTTGTGGTTTTACGGTAATGACTCGCCTTCTGAGACCATGTATATTGTAGCGGTAAGTGGCGGAGTTGATTCGGTGGTGCTATTAGACGCTACCGTGAAGCAGTTTGGCGCAGATAGGATTATTGTCGCACACGTGCATCACGGGATTCGACCTGAAAGCGATGAAGAATTTATGTTTGTTGAAGGTTTAGCTCGCCAGTATGGCGTAGCGTTTGAGGGTACTAGGTTAGGTCTGGGTGCAGAAACTTCTGAAGAGCTTGCGCGCAATGCAAGATATGATTTTTTACGACGGCTAGCAAAAAAGTATGACGCCCCAATTGTTACTGCACATCACGCGGACGATATTATCGAAACAATTGTACTTCATTTACAGCGTGGAACTGGCTGGAGAGGGTTGTCTGTTATGGGGGCAAAAAATATATGGCGTCCGCTTGCTTGGTATTTTAAGAAAGATATTCTTGTTTATGCGCAGAAACATGAATTGGAGTGGAGAGAAGATAAGAGTAATGTTGATTCTCGATACGCTCGCAATAGAGTCCGGCCGCTCGTTTCTCAACTGCCTGATAACATAAAGCAAGAGGTGCTAGCACTGTGGCATAGTCAGCGAGAGTTGGCGAGGGAAATTGATGAAGAGGCGCGTAGTTTGTTATCAAATAGTCGACATTTTTATATCATGGTTCCCGCTCGTGTGGCGCGTGAAGTATTGCGAGCCTACCTATTACGGTTTTCAATAGGCTTGACTCGCCCGCAACTTGATAGCGCCCTGCTATCTATAAAAACAGCAAAGCCAGGCACGTTACACTCGCTAGATAATCTTTCTTTTTTGAGTTTTCGCAGAGATAACTTTATACTTACAAAAAAGAATAGATGATATAATAAGAAAAGTGGAAAGTAATATCTTGACAAGTGGAAAGGATTAATGACTGATATATGGCAGCTCCAAAAAACCCAAAGGGTCCTCGTCGACCGAACAATAAGAAAGCAGCAAACTTTTTACGCTTAACCCTATTTTGGGCAATTATAGTTGTGGCAGCATTGGCGCTAATGGCTATTGTTGCGCCCCCTGAAAAGCTAGATAAGGTATCGGTATCGGATGTTATTAGTCGAGCAAACAAGGGTGAGATATCAAAAATCGAAGGTCAAGGCGGTGATTTAAAAATTACCGAAAAAGGTAAAGATAAGCCTACGCAAGAATCGTATATTCAGGGCGGTGTAGCAACATTATTGCGGGATGATACACTTTCGAAAGAAGCTAAGCAGAATGTAATTGAGGATAAGGCGCCGTCACAAACGGGTGATACTATTTGGAATCTTGCTATCATTCTTGTTCCGACTATTCTTATTATCGGATTTTTCATGTTTATGATGAGGCAGGCACAGGGCCAGAACAACCAAGCCATGGGATTTGGTAAAAGTAAGGCAAAGCTATATGGTATGGATAAAAAACGAGTGTTATTTGCCGACATTGCCGGAAACGAGAACGCAAAACAAGATCTAGAAGAAGTTGTGGACTTCTTGAAGCACCCTAAAAAATACGAGCAGCTTGGGGCGAAAATCCCTAAAGGCCTATTGCTTGTCGGTAGTCCTGGTACAGGTAAAACTATGCTTGCCAGGGCTGTTGCCGGCGAAGCAAACGTTCCTTTCTTCTCTATCTCGGGCTCAGAGTTTGTTGAAATGTTTGTTGGTGTAGGCGCAAGCCGGGTTCGAGATCTTTTTGCAAAGGCCAAGAAGAATGCACCATGTATTATCTTTATTGATGAGATTGATGCAGTTGGACGCAAGCGCGGAAGCGGTATGGGCGGTGGCCACGACGAGCGAGAGCAGACTCTAAACCAGATTCTTGTTGAGATGGATGGATTTGAAACTGGCACAAATGTTATCGTGCTTGCGGCAACAAACCGAGCAGATGTACTTGACCCAGCGTTGCTGCGACCAGGTCGATTTGATCGCCGAACGAACATAATGCTACCAGAGCGTAAAGATCGAGAAGCAATTTTGAAGGTTCACTTTAAAGAAAAGCCAACGACAGATGATGTTAACCTTGATAAGCTTGCGGCGAAGACTGCAGGCAGTAGCGGTGCTGATTTAGCTAATATAGCGAACGAAGCAGCAATTATTGCTGCACGTCGCAACGCTAAGAAGATTAACAACGCCGACTTAACTGAAGCGTTTGAGAAGGTCGCAATTGGGCCTGAGCGAAAAGCCAAGGTGATGAACGAGAAAGAGCGTGAGCTCACCGCCTACCACGAGGCTGGACATGCGATTGTCGGCCACGTTCTTCCGGATTCTGACCCTGTTCACAAGGTTACGATTATCCCACGAGGTGGTACGGGTGGTGTTACCTGGTTCTTGCCGCCAGAAGATAAGAGCTACACGAGCGTGTACGAGTTTAAGGACATTCTTGCCCGAGCAATGGGTGGTCGTGTCGCCGAGAAGATTCTCTATGGATCAGACGGTATTACTACCGGTGCAGGTTCTGATTTACGAAAAGCTACAGAAATCGCTCGCGATATGGTGATAGAACAAGGAATGGGTAAGAAGCTTCGCGACCAAGTATTTCATGGCGATACTGGTGGAATGGTATTCGATAAGATTACGCACGATCGACCATATAGCGACGCAACAGCGGAGTTAATTGATCAAGAAGTGGAGCAGTTAATAAAAGAGGCATCGCATCGAGCAGAGCTGGTGATTACGAAAAACCGTGCAAGTCTTGATAAGCTTGCAGAAGCGCTGCTTAAAGAGGAAACAATCGAGGAAGAAGCGGTTTCTGCGCTACTAAAAGAGGCAACCTTGCCAAAAGAAGCGGCACTTCATTCGTAGATAGAGTAGGGCAAAAATGGGTCGAGTCCGTCGAGCAGTGCTAAAAATGAATCAGCGCATTACCGTGCAGCTTGCTGCAGCATTGCTTGCTGGCTCAACCCTTCTTTCTAGCCTGCTTGGTATATTCCGGGATAGGCTTTTAAACGGAATGTACTACGATACCTACAAGGTCGGTATCGATGCATATACGGCTGCATTTACCGTGCCAGATTTTATGTTCTTTATTCTGGTGTCTGGTGCGCTGAGTGTTACATTTATACCAGTTTTTAATCAGCGTATTTCTACTGGCAATAAAAAATCGGCGTGGCAACTGTGTTCAAGTTTAATCAACTTTATGGCTATCATTACGCTTATTACGAGTGTGCTGATTATCATATTTGCAGAACCGCTTCTACGATACATTATCGCGCCCGGATTAAGTGAATCGGGCATGGCGCTTGCAACAAGTATGATGCGAGTGATTGCCGTTAATCCGTTCTTGTTTGCAATTGCGACGGTTATTGCCAGTATGCAGCAAGCGGTTGGTCGATTTGCTTTTTATGCGTTGGCGCCAACTATTTACAATATCGGCATTATTATCGGTGCAACTGTATTTACCGGAGGCGTTACTTTGTTTGGTGTTGAGGTGTTTGAAGGCGGCATTATGGGAGTCGCACTCGGTGTTGTACTTGGGTCAATCTTGCAGTTAATCGTAAGTTCTATTGGGCTAATTGGACTTGGATTCGATTATGAGGCAAAAATATTCTGGCGAAACAAAGGTTTTAAAAAAGTATTATCGCTTCTTCCCGCTCGCTCGTTTGATCAGGGCATGGATTACGCAGTAAGTTTGGTTGAGACAAATTTGGCGAGCCGGATGACCGAAGGAACAGTACGTGCGTTTCAGCAGGCAACCTCCTTGCATATGGTGCCGATTAACTTAATCGGCGTGGCAATTAGTACGGCCGTGTTTCCAAATCTAACCGAGCGCCTGAGTGAGGGGCGAAACGATTTGTTTATGTCGGAGCTTCGTTCGGTTATTCGGGTGATTGTATGGCTAGCGCTTCCTGTGGCCGTCATCACCTTTTTTACACGTGGGTATTTGATCGGCTTCTTGAAGAACGGTGGTGATGTTCTAATGGCTGGCCTGCTTGGCGTGCTGGCAGTTGCAATCCTTTTTCGTTCCATTTATCATATTGCAGCACGCAGTTTTTATGCTCAACAAGATACAAAAACGCCACTGTATATTTCGATTGTGGCAATTACATTAAATATTGTACTTGCGATTTGGTTTACCTTTAGCCTAAAGCTTGG
>CAZENS010000006.1:10235-38829 GCA_964513905.1 uncultured Candidatus Saccharibacteria bacterium
TATGTTGCAATTTGCTATGCGATGAAGCTAAGCGAAACCAAGCCGGTGGTGTCACGCTTAAGGTACTTCTTCTTTAGAATGTAGTAGCTCCTCTAGAGATGAGTGGGGATATTTGATATAATTACCTTCATATATGAATCAGACAGACATTCGAAACTTTTGTATTATTGCCCATATTGATCACGGAAAAAGCACACTGGCCGACCGAATGATGGAGGTAACTAATACTGTTGAGCATCGCGACATGAAGACACAGCTACTCGACAGTATGGATCTGGAAAGAGAAAAAGGTATTACCATTAAGCTGGCTCCTGTGCGTATGCAATACAAGGGTGTGCAGATTAATCTAATTGATACACCTGGGCATGTTGATTTTAGTTACGAGGTCTCCAGGAGCTTACAGGCTTGTGAAGGAGCGGTTCTGGTGGTTGACGCAAGCCAAGGAATACAGGCTCAGACGCTTGCAAATGTATATCTAGCCCTAGAGCAAGATCTGACGATAATTCCAGTATTAAACAAGGTTGACCTACCTGCGGCTGATATTCCGAGAGTCTCTAAAGAAGTCATTAATTTGCTGGGCTGTAAAGACGAGGATATCATTAAAATTAGCGCAAAAACAGGTGAGAATGTAGAGCAGGTTATCGAGGCAATTATTGATCGAGTGCCTTCCCCACGGGGCGATAAAGATTCTACAACTCGCTCATTAATTTTCGATAGTTATTACGACGATTATCGTGGCGTTGTGTTGTACACAAGAGTCGTTGACGGCTCAATTAAAAAGGGAGATACGATAGAAATGCTTGCGACCGGTGCGCAAGGATTGGCGCTTGAGGTTGGATCACTCAATCCTCGCATGAGTCCAGAAGATGATATTGCTACGGGTGAGATTGGGTATATTGTTACAAACCTAAAAACGACTCGCGATGCACGTGTTGGAGATACGGTAACGGTAAAGCGTAATCAAAGCACTACTCCCCTGCCAGGGTATCGAGATGTTCGGCCATTTGTGTATGCTGGATTTTTCCCCGTTTCGAACGAAGATTATGCGGGGCTGAAAGATGCGGTAGAAAAGCTTTCCCTAAGCGACTCTGCCCTGCAGTTTGAGCCTGAGAATTCCCCTGTACTCGGGTTTGGTGTGCGAATTGGCTTCTTGGGATTGCTTCACATGGATATCATTCGAGAGCGCTTAGAGCGTGAATATAATCTTGATCTTGTGGTTACTAACCCGAGTACAGATTATCAGGTAACACTTACTTCGGGCGAGGAGATCGATATAAAAAGCGCCTCCGATTTACCACCAATTGCCGAAGTGAGTGAAATAAGGGAGCCGTGGATTAAGGGAGAAATTGTTGTTCCACAAGAATATATCGGAGCAGTTATTCAGCTTATTGTCGGACGGCGAGGTTTACAAAATAATGTTAGCTATATCGATGAGCGAGCGCTAATTAGTTTTGATGCGCCACTAGCTAATTTGTTAACAGATTTTTACGATCATCTAAAAAGCGCTACAAGTGGCTACGGTAGCTTTAATTATGAACTGAGTGGCTATAAGGCCGAAGATTTAGTGCGAGTTGATTTTTACGTATCTGGTGAAATGATTGATGCGCTGAGCGTAATGGCGCACAGAGCAGAGTCTCAGGCGCTAGGGCGTGAGATTGTTAAAAAATTAAAGGAAGTTGTTCCAAAGCAAAGTTTTCAGGTAAGTTTACAGGCGGCAATTGGTGGGAAGTTTATTGCGCGAGAAGATATCAGCGCGTATCGAAAAGATGTTACTGCAAAATTATACGGGGGCGATGTAACGCGACGTAAGAAATTGCTGGCAAAACAAGCAAAAGGTAAACAAAGAATGAAGCGCTTTGGAAAAGTAGATATTCCAAGCGAGGCATTTACGGTAATGTTAAAAAGGGACTAACTGTGGACATAAAAGAACTTATTGCAAATTATCAACCTTCGCGGTCGGCGATTAATCTAATTCAATCGGCAAAGATTGTGTTGCTGGTTGGTATTTCGGGTGCAGGAAAAGATACAATCAAGCAGCAACTGCTAAAACGACCGGACTTTAAAGATATTGTTTCTCATACTACTCGCCCGCCTCGAAAAGAGAACGGTGTAATGGAGGAGCCGGGCGTTTGTTATCATTTTGTTGATATGAATACCGCACGCGACATGCTTGAAAAGCAAGAGTTTATTGAAGCAAAATTTGTGCACGGCTCGGTGGTGTATGGCACATCTAGTAAGGAATTAGAGAGTGCGTATAAGCAGGGTAAGATTGCCATTACCGATCTCGATGTTCAAGGTGTAGAAGAGTATAAGCAGCTGTCGCAGGACGTGGTGGCAATATTTATTCTTCCGCCAGATTTTGATACGTGGCAGAAGCGACTACGCACCCGGTATGAGTCAGACGAGGAATTTCTTGCAGAATGGCCCCGCCGCAGAGAGAGCGCGATTTCTGAATTACGGTACGCACTTGAGGTGCCCTACTACCATTTTATTATTAACGATGACCTTGAACATGCGGTGCGTGTAGCAAATGATATCGCCCACAAGCCAGATGTCTTTACGCGAAAAGATGACTTGGCAAGACTTGCCGCGCGAGATTTACTGGCTCTCATCGAGGACAAAATCTAGCACTCGCTTTAAATGAGTGCCAAAATCTGTTACAATATACTGTATGACAGATCGCCAGAAACAGATTCTTATTGCAATAATCGAGCAGTATGCAGAAGTAGCATCGCCGGTTGGTAGTGTTACGCTTGCAAAGCTGTTCAGTGTTAGCAGTGCAACAGTACGTAGTGAAATGGCAATTTTGGAGCGCCAGGGGTTCATTACGCAACCACATACGAGTGCTGGTCGTATCCCAACAGATAAGGGGTATAGATACTATGTAAACCAGATTACGGATCATTCCTACATGCCAACCCTGCCGTCACTGGAGCGCAATGCCAGGGCGATTGAAGCAAGAGTAAGCAGCTATCAGGGTCAGGCTGATCGTGCGATTAGAAGCGCTGTAGATAGTTTAGTGGAATTAACGAGAAACCTGGGGATAGCTACAATTGATGGTCGTTTGTATATGAGCGGCATTGGTAATCTTTTTAGCCAGCCCGAATTTATGTATGGTGGCGATGCTCCGCAGGCCGTAGCACGGTTGTTAGATAATCTTGAACCATGGTTACAAGAGGCCGCTCCTGCCGAGCCACTGAACGTGTATATCGGTGAAGAAAATCCTGTTGGAAAATCAAGCGGTGCAAGCTTAATCATCAGCAGATTTCGTTCGCCGTATAGCGACAAGAGCTATATCGGTGTGCTTGGTCCAACAAGGCAGAGCTATGCGCGAACCATTCGACTGGTAAGGCAAGTTGCGAAAACACTAGAGGAGGTATTGTAAGAATGAAAAATAAGGATAAAAAGCAGACGGCTGCTCCCAAAAAAAAGAAGATAGACTTAGAGCAGCAGAATGGGGAATTGATACTAGATTTACAGCGAATGCGTGCTGATTTTGAGAATTACCGCAAACGTACAGAGTCAGAGGTATCAGCTGCTCGTCAATCTGGCGGAGACGCTATGGTTACAAAGCTTTTGCCGGTTATCGATACGCTTGAGCGGGCAATCGGACACGCACCAGATGATTTGGCCGAGCACGCCTGGGTAAAAGGTGTGGTGGGTACTGCAAAAAAGCTAGAAAAGTTAATGGCTGATTTGCAGATTGAGCGTATATCTGCAAAAGCGGGAGATGAATTTAATCCAGATATTCATTATGCCGTGCAGTATGATGAGGACTCCGAGGGTGAGCACGAGGTAATTTCTGAAGAGTTGCAGACAGGGTATACAAGAAACGGCAAGATGATTCGCCAGTCGATGGTGAAAGTAGCCCGAAAGTAGCCCTTTCTCTAGTGCTATCTATTGATTAATTGTTCCAATGTAATATAAAAAGAACCGCTGGGTGGCGGCTCTTTTTATTAATAGGTGTATTCTACGGTTTCCTTATCGATTTATCGCCTCTGGATGATTAACGGACTTAAGAAATGCTAGAGTTGGCTCTACGGCACGCTCATCGTATCCCATATGGTTTGTGCCCGGAAGAATCAGTACTTCGGCTCGAGTTCCGAAACTGTGTAGTTTGTCTCGCATTTCGTATGCGTCTTGCGGTGGCACTAGTTGCTCGTGAGAGGCGTTAGCCAGGAACATTGGTGGAGATTTTGGATCTGCGAATAGCGCAGGTGACGTCTGAATAATGTTGTCTGCGCATTCTGCAATTTTCTCTACAGGAATCATTTGCGGATTACCTGCAGCACCATCGTTCGTTGCTTTATTGAATGAATTTGAGTTATCGGTGAGTGCAGACGATACGGCATTTGAGATTTCGTTAAGATCAACTATCTGCTTCGATTGCTCTTGATTTAGATTCGGTTTTTCTTGCTCTTGGTTCGATTCTGCATCTGTTTTGTATGATCCACTATTGAGTGCTCGTACTGCAGCTAATGCATCACTTAGTTTTTTAATGTCTGCTTCGACAAGCATAGAAACGTGCACTCGGAGGGCATCCTCATCAGTCGGCTCCTCTTCAGCTTTCTTGTTTGGGTCTGCTTTGGTTGACACCGCAACTTCACCAATGATTGAGTCTTGGTTATTGATGTCTGAAGACTCAGTCGAAGTTCGTAGTGTAAAGGCAATATCAAGAACAGCTTGTTTACCAGCTTCGATTGTAATCTTGCCCTCAACTCCTGGTTTTTCTGGGAGGTCGGCCTTTACTTTTTCAAGCTTATCTTTCGATTCTTTTATAGTCTTACTGTCGTCAGATGAGGTCTCAAGTCCTTTAATCACTTCAGAAATCTTGTCTTTAAAGGCTTGAAGATCTGTATTTGATGGATCTATGCCAGTTTCTTTTTCTGCATCCTGAGGGACAATTTCACTAGCTGCTCCCTGAAGCCTATTGGCAGAGTCCCTTGCTACCGAATACGCATTCGATACTCGATCTGCATCAATGCCCCATTCTGCTAGGCTCTGCTTTAATTGACCGACAACGTTATTGTTCTTGATCACATTAACTGCCTGGAATGTTGAATTGGCAAAGCTAATTAGATCAGCTGGTCCAAGCTCCTTTAGTCTTTCTGGGTCTTGTAGTAGGTACTCGTGGCCTCTGTAAAGTTCCATTATATCGTTGCCGATACCGGTAAATTGCGTATTAAAACAAGTTGAATGGTCGACACCGATCGCAAGGCTTGCTGGAGATGTCATAATGCTTCGGATGGCATTGGTTGGTGCAGACCAGCCGACAGCAGTTGCACTACCTGATTTGCCAGAAGCACCAGTTCTTACACTAAGTGAGCCACCCGCTGAGTCTCCCCAGGTGATAACTCGTGCTGGATCGATATTGTAGGTCTCTGCGTTTTCTCGTACGTGCTTGATTGCGTTCATAACGTCGTTAAAGATACCGTACGTTCCATCAGGCATCAGACGGTATTTAATTCGGAATGATGCAAAGCCGTGCTGCGCAACGCGTTCACGAAATGCCCTACCGTACTGACCGCCATCACCACGCCAGCCTCCACCGTGGATAAACACGATTACGGGGCGTTTTTTGTCGTCTGGGTGAGTGAAGTCTACGTGTTGGCGGTTTCCTGCTCCGTCAACATAGCTTGTTACGCCATGACTACCAAGTGGGGCTCCAGGAAATCCTCCGCTTGTTTTTTGGTATTGTGCGGTGCCTTTGCCATTTGCATTTGCACCCTTGTTCTCTTTATGGACGTAGTCTCCATCAGTAAATGTTTGGAGGTTTGTTGTTGGGCCGCCAGACCCTAGGGGAAACGCCTCTAGGAGTTTTTGCGGATCGACTTGTGCGTTCGTTGCTGGGGCAGATAATAGCCCTACTGCTCCTGCCGATAGGGCAAGCGCGGAGATTAATATTTTACTTTTTAGCGTTACTTTTTGTAAGGCTCTCATAATACTTTCCTTGTTGGTTATGCATATATTACAGTGTACGAAATAATAATAGCGCATATGGTTACGAGATAGCAAGAGCTCGGTAGGATTAAGTATGTATTGGCACTCTTGACATGCAAGTGCTAATAAGGCTACAATGAAAATATTGGCAATCTATTGCGTAGAGTGCTAAAATAGTTAAAGAAACTCGTTGAGATAACATACTTACTTAATAAAAGGAGAGAATATGGGAAAAATTATTGGAATCGACCTTGGTACTACAAATAGCGCATTTGCGTATATGGTGGCAGGAAAGCCGGAAGTCATTGCAAATGCCGAAGGTAACCGTACAACGCCAAGTGTGGTAGCGGTAAATAAAAAGGGTGATCGCTTGGTTGGCCAAGTAGCACAGCGTCAACGTGTTACGAATCCAAAGAACACTATTTATGGTGTGAAGCGTCTGATTGGCCGCAAGTTTAGTGATAAGGAAATTCAGAAGGATATCGATATCTTGCCGTTTGAAATCGTCAAGCACGACAGTGGCGTAGCGGTAAAGATGGGTGACAAGGAATATACACCAGAAGAAGTTTCTGCCATGATTTTAGGTAAAATTAAGGCCGATGCCGAGGCATATTTAGGAGAAAAGGTAACCGAAGCGGTAATCACTGTGCCCGCTTACTTTGACGACAGTCAGCGCCAAGCTACAAAAGATGCTGGTAAAATTGCAGGTCTTGAAGTGCGCCGCATTATTAACGAGCCAACTGCTGCGGCACTTGCTTATGGCCTTGAGGGTACGAAGGAAGAGAAGATCGCTGTCTTTGACCTTGGTGGTGGTACGTTCGACGTTTCGATTTTGGAACTTGGTGACGGCGTATTCGAAGTACGTTCGACAAATGGTGATACGCACCTTGGCGGCGAGGACTTCGATAACCGTATCGTTAATCACTTCCTTGAGGTATTTAAGAACGAAGAAGGTGTTGATCTAAAGAACGATAAAGCGGCTATGCAACGCCTAAAAGACGAGGCGGAAAAGGCAAAAAAAGAGCTTTCAAGCACAAGTAGCTATGAAGTGAACCTGCCGTTTATCACAGCAGACGAAGAAGGTCCAAAGCACTTTGAGTACACACTTACTCGCGCCAAACTTGAAGAGCTGGTGAAGGATTTGATTGAGCGACTTTCTATTCCTGTTGAGAAGGCACTTAAGGATGCTGATATGAAGGCGAGCGACGTACAATCTGTCGTATTAGTGGGTGGTATGACTCGTATGCCTGCGGTGGTTGAAAAGGTAAAAGAAATCTTTGGTAAAGACCCAATGCAAGGTGTTAACCCTGATGAAGTAGTGGCCATTGGTGCCGCCGTACAGGGCGGCGTGCTAGCGGGCGATGTAAAAGACGTGTTGCTTCTCGACGTAACGCCACTAAGCCTTGGAATTGAAACGATGGGTGGTGTCACGACAAAACTGATTGAACGCAACACCACAATCCCAACCAGCAAGTCAGAAACCTTTAGTACTGCGGCAGATAATCAGCCTCAAGTAGAGATTCATGTCTTGCAGGGTGAGCGCGAAATGGCAAACGATAATAAATCACTTGGGCGCTTTATACTTGATGGTATTGCACCTGCGCCGCGTGGCGTGCCGCAGATTGAAGTGACGTTTAACCTTGACGCTAACGGCTTGCTTAATGTTACCGCAAAGGACAAGGGCACTGGCAAAGAGCAGTCGATTACCATCCAGGAAAGTGGCAACATGAGCAAAGAGGATATCGAAAAGGCACAGAAAGAAGCTGAAGCTCATGCTGATGAAGACAAGAAGAAGCGTGAATCAGTAGAGGCGCGTAATACACTAGAGAACGCTGTCTATCAAGCGGAAAAAATGCCGTCAGAGTACAAAGATAAGATTTCTGATGACGACAAAAAGGTGATCGAAGATGCTGTAACTGAAGCGAAAAAGGTAAAAGACGACGAGAAAGCAGATAAAGACGCACTCGAAGCCGCTGCTAAAGCCCTACAAGAAAAGATCATGCCGATTGGCGCCAAGCTATACGAAGCCGCCGCCAAGGAAGACGCACCAGCTGACGACAATGCTGAGGCTGATGATAAAAAGTCAAAGGGTAAAAAGAAAAAAGATAAAGACGAGCCCGTTGAGGGCGAGATTGTAGACGACAAGAAGTAAAGTAGCCCACCGACAGACTAAAAACCCACCTGATTTATGGTGGGTTTTTACTTTATGGGCGATGTATGGTGGCACACTATGTAGGTTGCGGTTCTAAAAAAAGCACGCTATACTGTAGGCATAAGCAAAATAAGGAATTAAGTGAGATGAAAAATCGTAAAAATATTTATATAGCTGTGGGAATTGTTTTACTTCTTGTTTTAGTGGCGGGAGCAATCATTGTTCTTGTTCAAAAAGATAACAAAAAGACAACAACTGATGACACGGCGCAGATCGTTGATAAGAACAAGCATATTGGTGTCGCTGGAGTCGTAACCCAAAAAATGGTAACAGATTCTTTCAAGGGTCTTGCGGGAGATGTTTCTGGCCCAACTCAATCTGGAACGTTGGTGGCAGAGCCTGAACTAGAAGGCGAAACTGCTCGCTATACACTAAAAACAGATAAGAACGGCAAGAGCGTTTATGTTGATGTTAATGTGCTGGCATTTATTAACAAGGACGAACTAAACAAAACGAATCCGTTTGCTGGTACGAGTGAAGAGGTCATCTCTGGTGTGGGTGACGAGGCTCGCTATTTTACACCACGTGCAACAGCTGCAGACGAGCAGACCGCAGTTATTGTCGTAAAGGACGCTACTTCATACAAGTTTAGTTTAATGCAGAACAAAAATGACGGAATTGATATTACCCAGACTGCTGCAAAGAAAGCACTACTGGAACTTGCAAAACAAGCTAACTACAGTATAAAAAAGTAACCTTGTAGAAATCTGAAAAATAACTAGCACTCCTTGCGAATGAGTGCTAGTTTTTGTTATACTGTATATAAATGAGTAAACGTGATTATTATGAAGTCTTGGGTATTAGCAAAACTGCTAGCGCCGACGAAATTAAAAAGGCTTTTCGAAAGTTAGCTGTTAAACATCACCCCGATAAAGAAGGTGGCGATGAGACGAAGTTTAAGGAGATTAACGAAGCGTACGAAGTTCTGAAGGATCAACAGAAGCGCCAGCGATATGACCAGTTTGGTCATGCTGGAGTTGGTGGTGCTGCCGGTGGTGGCAACCCATTCGAAGGATTTGATTTTGGTGGGCAGAATGTTCACTTTGATTTTGGTGACGGTGGCTTGGGTGATATTTTTGGTCAATTTTTTGGTGGCGGTTCGCGGCAATCTGCACGAGCACGTCGTGGAAACGATGTTGAGACGTCTATAAAACTTGATTTTAAGGATGCGGTTTTTGGTGTAGAGAAGAAAATCTCCCTAGATATACTTGATGAATGTTCACACTGCCGTGGTGATCGTGTTGAGCCGGGCTTTAGTATGAAAAGCTGTGAAAACTGTAAGGGAAGCGGCCAGATACCAAAAATGATCAACACTATGTTTGGGCAAATACAGCAGTCGGTGGTTTGTCATGTGTGTGACGGTAGAGGAAGAGTTCCCGAGAAGGCATGCAGTGTTTGTAGCGGTGCTGGAACGCAGCGTCGAAAACAGAGTTTAACAATAAAAATTCCAGCTGGAATTGATGATGGCGCAACCATACGTCTTCGTGGTCGAGGTGAGGCTATCGCCGGAGGATCGAAGGGCGATCTATACGTACACATTCGTGTGAAGGCAGACAGGCACTTTACAAGAGAAGGCGACATAATCCTGTCCGAGGAGAAGATCTCGATGGTGGAAGCGGCACTTGGGACCGAAATTGATGTCTTGACGGTTGACGGGAAGGTGCGCATGAAGATACCCGCGGGAACTCAGAGCGGTACCGACTTTAAGTTAAGTGATCACGGCGTTAAACATTCAGGTAGGGATACTCGTGGGCCTCATATTGTGAGTATTATTGTTGAGACACCTACAAAGCTCTCTAAAAAGCAAAAAGAGCTTCTTGAGCAATTTAGGTCGGCGAAAAAGCGTTCTCTATTTTAGTTGCTGCCGTGCTATACTGACTGCATGGAAGTGCTAATGTTTATCGGGATTTGCATCTTTCTTGGGATGCTGAATAGCGTAAGTTCGTTTCTTGCTATATTGGGTGCCGCAATAACAATTACTATTATCAATAGTAGACTGGATAAGTCTGAAAAAGAGGTTCGATCCCTACGATCAAAACTACAGGTACTTAGTGCTAGCGCTGAAACCGCTAATATGCCTCAATCTTCAGTAGTGCAAAGCGCAGTAGAAGCGCCTGGCGCAGTTAAGATTGACCCAGCTGCTGATAACAATTCTGGCGTGACAGAGGCTGTAGCAAGAAATGAGTCCGCTCCAGCCGTGCAGCCGCCGCCGTTGAATAGTCAAAAAAAGATAGAGTATGATACTCAAAAGCTAATCTTAAATGGCCTGCTATTTACTGGCGGGTTACTGATTGTAGGGGCGGCTGCGGCATTTATTGCTACTTCAACAAGCAGTATTTTAAAAGCAATTTCGACGTGGGTTGCGGTTGCGCTGTTCTATGGAATTGGATTGGCTCTGTATCGTCGTAATTCACTTCGCAATTCTGCTGTTGCGCTAATGGGAATAGGAATTGCACTTGTCCCATTATCGGGAGTTGTCTTGAGTATTGTTCTTGACGTAGCTCCGGTGGTAAGCTGGCTGATTGTCTCGATTGTCGCATCTGTATTGTGTGCCGGTGTGGCAGTGTTAGTCCGCAATGAAACAGCAAGTTATATAACAATAATTTCAGTATTGTCGCTGGCTGTATCGATCTCTCAAAACATATCACTAGAGGTATTTTGGCTGTTCATTCCAGCTTTGCTTGTTTCAATTATTCTTCAGGCAATTGCGTTGTATAAAAATAATTCACCAGGCTGGATATCGAGGCCGTCGGATCGAGCCAGTGTCATCATTCCAGTTATTGTTATAGTATTAGGGTTTTTTGTGTTTGAAGCACTTGGCTACGTACGCTTTGAGGTGCTGCTATTTCTTGCGTTCGTGCAATTTTTCTTACGTGCGCTACAAGGTGGTCTTTATGAATACGAGCTTGTAACGCGGCTAGTAGGAAGCATACTGGTTATGACTATCGGGGTGCACCTAGCCTCGCTAAATGATGCTACTGCTACATTAGTTACCGGATTGACCGGAACGTTTGTTGCTGCGGTAAATATACTGTATAGCGGTATTAGAAAGCCGTCGCTAGAAAAAGAAGCTGGAGCTGCTTTTGGTAAAATCGAGTCTATTATAGCCACCATCGGTCTTGTAGTGCTATGGTTTGTTGGCGTTACATGGTTTTTCATGTCAAATATTAGCCCGTATATTGTAGCGCTGCAAGGTGTAGCGATACTACTGCTATCGCTATATTGTCATCGGTTCATATCAAATCGAGGGTACGCGTATTCTTCGATTTTTGCTGCCTGGCTACTGCCATACACTACGTTGCACTTTTCGGTGTTCAATGGTATCGATTGGCAAATCGTGTATTCAATGTACTATTTTGTTGCCGCCATCACCTTGCAGGTAGGATATTGGTTTGTGCGAAAGTCACCTGTTGCAACAAGAATGTATTTGATTGTTAGTCTCGTGTTGCATGTATTTAGCGCACTGCTTCACGCACATATCGGTAATCCAGATGCAATTGTATATTCATATATTTTAGCAATAATAACTTCGGTTTTACTTGCTCGCTATGAGAGCAAGCCACTGCTCTTGGTTGTTGCGCAATTTGCCTTGTATTTAGTATGCACACGACTGCTAATTGACATGCCTGGAACGGAGTTTGACGTGTGGATTCCTGCGATGGCTATGATACTTACTGCCTCAATGGGGTGGATTGCAAGCTTACTTGGGCGGCGAGTATTTGATAGGGTCCCTAGTAAGGTATTATTTGTTACATCACTCGTAACATATTTATTAGGATTTATTGTTTCGTTAACGTATATCGGGGATTACAGGCGGTTGGCGCTACTGGGTGTGATCTCGCTTGTTGGCGCACTTGCCATGCAGCTAACGAAGTATTTCTGGCACAGAAGTAATTACTACTTGCTGGAAACGTCACTCTATACAGGGGCGGTAGCATTTTTGTATGCGGTATTCATCTTCGATGCTGCTGCAGTTCTTCCGCTGGCATTTTATGCTATTCTCGTAGGTCTAACAATAGCAGCGGCAGTTCCAATTATAAAAAACACTAGTCGAGAGTATGGTAATTATGTTATGGCACTTGTCGTGTTTGTAGTAGGATTTATGTCAACCTGGGGGTTTGCATATACTCATCAGGCTGAATCGATGTGGGGTGTACTTTGTTTAATCGGCGCAATAGCTGCTAGTGCGGTGATGTACTCGCGAACAAAACGTACAGAAATAGTGGAGGGCGCATACTGCATAGTTGCCGTAATGGTGTCGTATATATTATTTATTGTTGATTTCTCAAGTGTTATACCGTGGCTAGTGTATGTGCATATTTTTGCGATTGCAATTTTTGCGTCAGCGTTGCTGTACGCCGAATCGCGTCGTCGCACCAGATTTAAGGTTGCTCTTGGCATAGTTACAGCATCATCTGGAATGTATGCTTTGTGGATTGGAGGAATCTACCAATTGCTATTTTTGATCGAACACATAATCCTGCTTATCGCAGCCGCTAAATATAGTCAAAAGTGGGCACTAATTTGGGCAGTTGTGGCAATTGCGGTGGCTGTATTGTACATGTTACGAGACGTATCTTGGCTAATACTGCTTTTGGCTGGACTTGGTCTTGTTGGGTATGCGATTTCACGAAACAATCGCACCCCACAGTAATCAGTACTTTAAGCATAAAATAGCGACAATTTGAAGGTAAAGGTAGTGCTTTTTATTAAAGTATCATATGCTTGACTAAAACGCTAAAAAATGCTAGTATACATAGAGTATGTGGGTTCTACCGGAGAGACCGATTTTTGAGATATTGTCAGTAGTAAGACGGCTCTCAATGCAGACGGCTGCACTAATTGCAGCTTTTTTGTGTGTTGTCGTCTTTAGTGAGCCAACATATGCTGCCGATGCAACTTGGGAAAATGGGTCAGTTAAGTATGAGGATAAGACCTATTCTGGTCCAAAAACTGCCCCCGCTAATTCCCCGATGAATATTCCAGAAGGCTCCCAGTATTATGAAAATACAGAGGGCAACACTACGTCGATTATATATTTCCCGCCAGAGTCAGATATAGACGAGGCGAGTGGGGCACGCTATGCTGAATATGACAGAGCGCCGCCTGATGGGTATGAACCTCGGGGTCAAGCCAGAACTATTTCAATCGATCCGCGTTCAGAAGTTGCGAATGGATCGGCTGAAGATGGCGGGGAAGAAAAGGAGGCAACCTCATGTGCTGTAAACGGAATCGGATATATTTTATGTCCGATTATGGGTTTTATAGCAGATGCTATGGACAAAATATATGGATTTTTGCAAAACTTTCTTGAAGTAAGACCACTCTCTACCGAACAAGATTCTTCAATGCATAGAGCCTGGAAGTATATGCAGTCGTTTGCGAATATCGCATTCGGCATTGCTTTTTTGGTGGTAATTTACTCACACGTAACAAATCAGGGTGTGAGCAATTACACCATAAAACGAACCATCCCTCGTTTGATTATTTCGGCTATTTTAGTGAATACATCGTACTATATTTGCACCATCTTGCTTGATATTTCAAATATTATGGGAGCATCGTTGCAAGATATATTTATGCAGATACGTACAGACCTCACGCAGGGGCAAAGCGTGAACCAACTAGATGGTCTAACGTGGGGAGATATAACAGCCTATCTACTTTCGGCAGGGGCGATAGGCGGGGGCGCGCTTGTGGGAATTTCTGCTGGCGGAACCAGTGTCGTCTATTTATTGGTGCCGGTGCTTGTTTCTGCGATTATTGCAGTATTTGTTGCGGTTGCAATTTTGGCCGCTCGTCAGGCATTAATAACAATTTTGGTGATTATATCGCCAATCGCCTTTGTAGCGTTTGTGTTGCCGGGAACGCAAAAATACTTTGATAGGTGGAAAGATGTATTCCAGACAATGCTGTTGATGTATCCAATTTTTGCGATATTATTTGGCGGTGCGCAGTTGGCTGGCTATTTGATTGCACAAAACGCCGACCGCGCCGAAACTCTGCTGCTTGCTATGTTTGTGCAATTGGCGCCGTTGATTATAACGCCGTTTCTCATTCGATTTAGCGGTGGCTTGCTTGGTAAGTTTGCTGGAATGATAAATAATCCTACGAAGGGAATCGGGGATAAGGCAAAGAACTGGGCGTCAGATAAACGAGATTTGGCGAAGGCTCAGCGGATGGCAGATAATAGTTTTGGTTCTGGATTGGCTCGTAGTTTAGATAGTAGCCGAAGGCGTGATGAGGCGTTAAAGAAGCGATATGAATCAAGACGGAATCGGAAGTTTAATTCAAGTGCGCTTGGGCAAAGTTTAATGATTGAGCAGGCACGTGAGGACGATCGCAACGCAATGGTCGATAATCTTAATAACGCTGCGTATGAAGATATGAAAGTAAGTGACGATGTTGTGCGTGTAGAAGCCGCACAAATTAAACTTGCTGAAATGGAGCGTGATGTTAAGAAGAAGCAGGCTGAAACGTATATTGATGAGTTGAAGACAAAAGCTGGTGGAGAAATGCATGGCGAAGGTGACGTGGCGATCGCAGCTCTTTCTAAGCAAATGCAAAATAATACTCGACAGAGTCGTATATTGGCATCGCGTGCTGCAATGGCAAGCGATGCTGCAAATGCAGATTTCTCTACAGACATGATGCAGAGCAAGGTAATGCAACGAGACGCCGCTGGTGTGCTCGGTACTCAGGGTGAAATGTTGGCTGCAGCCAGGGCCGTGGTTGATCGACGTAGTGACTTTGGAAAGAACGTTTCTGCCGTTGCCGAGATTATGGATCACGTACAACTTAGTGGATCTGAGGTGCAAAAGTTGGCCATGCGTGAAGGCAATATAGCGAAAGGCGGATTTGACTTTAATTTTGAGGACGACCATGTGCTTGAGGCGTCTGTTGATAAGCTCATGACCGAAAAAGGAAACGTGGTTCAAAAAATCGAATTGCTTGCAAAATCTAAAGATCCTGAATATCAAGAGGTGCGCAGCACGCTGGTTGATGGAGTGAAGAAGACAATGCTTCCGGCTGTACCGTTTTTGGGTGGACGTAGTCTAGACATGATTGGCACAACGGGTATCAGCCAGTCGGATTTTGCAGAATTGGCCCGTGACTTTATTCAAAAGGGTAAGGCGAGCCAGGAGTCGCTTGTTCAATCTGATATGGATGCGTTGAAGATTATGCTAGAAGCAGTTAAGCCAGACGTGAATGGAAATGTCTCATACGATGGAGTATCTGATAAATTGGCCTATGACGCTAACCGAACAGAGTTTATTAGGAACGCCGAGTTGGCACTTAAGAACCCTCGCTTGGAGGCTGCGATTAAGGACAACGCTAAGCCGGTGCTTAGGGATATTGCTAAGCTGAATAAGATTATCTAATATTGATTTTTATATAATATAGTGTATAATATGTTACATCTCATCAGATCGGTGAGAAGTGGATAGAAGAGGTGTACAATGTCGAAGTCTCAGGAATCCGACTACCAGAGCAACTTTACGGAAAATGGTGGTTTTCCTCGGCGCAATTCGTCTATCGATGACGGCGAGGCTGACTACGAGCGAAGGCAGAGGGTGCTCAGGATCACCATTATGGTGGTGGTGGGCGTCTGCGCTCTTCTGTTATTTTTGTTGGTGTATGTCTTCAATAAGTCATCCGAAAGAAGCGGTATGATAGCCTCCTTGATCATCTTCGTTGCGATCGTGTGTGCAATCCTTTGGTTTGCACTACTGGGTGTTCGCAACCTTGTGCTCCATTTGCACGAGGTGGATCGCGGAAAGGCGATATCCAAGCATGTGCCTGAGGTGCGTGCAGATCGGCTCGTAGAGGAGTATAGCTCTCAGAACGAGAAAGAAACTCCGCCGCCTGAAGAATGACCCAATCCACCACGAAGCGTACTGGTTATTTACAGTACGCTTCTTTACTTTATTAAGGCTGCCCAAATATTGCTTTTTATAAGCAAATATGTTATTATGTAAAAATGAGAAAAAATCCCGAGCGGATAGAAAAAACAGAACAACAATATATTGATCCAAGAAATGTTCTAGAAGTTGCTTTTCAGTCGTACGAGAAGTTTAGCAACAATGCTCTTGAGCAACAGGACGCCTTTATTGCCGATGAAATAAAAAATCCACATTTGCAGTACAATGAGCTGTTATCTACAGACTCATTAGATGAGGGAATGGCACGTCTGTTTTTTGCTAAAGGAAAACTATCTGAGATTATGGATAATAGGCGTTCTTATGAGGCAACAGCTCATTCGTTGGATTTTCGAGTTGCCGAAATGGAATACGTAAAGTTGGCAGCTAAACTTCAGGCGCTAACAAGCGACTCGAACCCAAATACAAAAGCAATTAGTGAAGCTACCGAGCAGATGCGGGCACTTGGCATTGAGTTATACGGCGAACCAGATCCGGAAATACGAGACATGGCATTGAACGAGCTGTGGTCAATGTTAGATGGTAAGAACTATCATGAATCGGCGCAGGTTTTGTACGATGAACTGGTGAATGGCGTTGATGGTGTGGCGCTAATGCGCGCAGAAGATTCAGATGCACGACTACCTCGATACGATAATAACGAGGCGCTGGATTGGGCAAGAGATAGGATAATCGAGAAGAACTATGATATCAAGGCGCTTGTGTATGAATACTGGAACTTGAAAGTAGCTGAGCAGCCTGATGGTAAGTATGAATGTACTCCCGAGGATTTTGTGGAAGTTGTGAACAAGGTGATTAATACGCGTGATCCTGAAAACACAAGTGGTATTTCTGCAAAGATTAAGGAGAATGCAGCGTCACTTTCGTGGGACACAAAGACAATGTCGGTACAGGCTGGTGCAGACCGTAGCCCGCTAGAGACACCAAATGATTTATTTTGCAAAATATTGCATGAGTTTGGCGTGCACGGACAGCGCGCCGTGAATGGCTTAAAGACAGATTTGCCTATTTTGGGAATGGGGCTGTATACGAATACCCCTCGGCAAGATTATCTTACGTTCGAAGAAGGATTGGCTACAACGATTGAGGCAATGGCTGGAAAGGACATGCCAGAATGGACAGCAGTAAAACTTGGCCACTATGTAAATATTGCGATGGCCCAGGGCGGTGCGGATTTTAGACATACGTATGAAGTGGCGTGGCGATACAGGTTACTCTCGAAGCTTGGCGATCAGCAGGAGGTGACCGATGAAATGCTAGATACAGAAAAGAAGGCCGCCTATAAAGCTTGTGTGCGCATCTTTAGGGGAACGCAACCTGATTCTGCCGATAGGTTTGGTATACCAAACCAGCCGCTAACGTACAATAAGGATTTGGCATATCTTAACGGAAGGGTCCTTGCTATGCGCCACCTCGAAGATTTATACGAGCGGCAAGATGATGAGGGTATTGATTACTTATTTAAAGGAAAGTTTGATCCGACTAATCCTGTTCAAGATGCTCTTGCCGGAGAAGCAAAGGTAATTGCATAAACCTATATTTGTCTGCATAAAGTTATTATTGTATAATTTCATATTATGAAACCAGATATAAAAACAGTTGTAGGGCGAACTGCAAAAGCCGACTTTCCGCTAGATGGCATTCGTGGTGTTGATGTAAAGATTGATACCGGGGCGGACACTTCTTCTATTTGGGCGAGTGAGATTTACGTTGATGATGATCATCGCCTGCACTATGTGCTATTCGCAAAAGGCTCTTTGTATTATTCTGGAAAAAAACACGTTACGAGTGTGTACACGGTTGTGTCTGTTTATAGTTCAACAGGGCATAACCAAGTTCGGTATCGGGTAAGTATGCCTGTTAAGCTACAGGGTCGCTTGGTAAGAGGATCTTTTACGCTAACAGATCGGTCTCATAGTACTTATCCTGTTTTAATAGGGTGTAAATTGTTAAATAAAAAATTTATAGTTGATGTCTCTAGGGGTGATATGAAGTATCGTATAAGGAGAGGCGAAGGACTGGCCAGTAAATTCAAAGAGAACCCTAAAGCTTTCTACGAACAGTATCACGGCAGTAGCAATAAGGAGTCAGAAGCATGAAAATAGCAATTTTATCAAACGGGCCGGGGAACTATTCTACAAAAAGGCTCTATCGGGTTGCTACCGAGCGTGGACATGAGGCGCAGGTAATTGCATATCGAGATTGTTATTCATCTATAGAAAAAAGTCGCCCAGTAGTAAGCTATCGAGGCGATGACTTAAGTCAGTTTGACGCCATTATTCCGCGTATTGCCAGTAGTATGACTCGCTATGGAACGGCGATTGTTCGGCAATTAGAGCTACAGGGTATGTACTCTATATCGAGCTCGTTGGCAATTTCTCGTTCACGAGACAAATTGCGCTCAATGCAATTGCTGGCTAAGGCGGGTGTCGCCATTCCAAAAACTGTATTTAGCCGTAACTCGGCCGATATCGACGATTTAATTGAAAAACTCGGAGGCGCTCCGGTCATCATTAAGCTGGCACGGGGAACGCATGGTAACGGGGTCGTTTTGGCTGAAACAAAAAAAGCTGCCAAGTCGGTGCTTCAGGCATTCTACTTAACAAACGAAGATGGAACAAATATCTTGTTGCAGGAGTTTATTAAAGAGTCTGCGGGTGTTGATATACGAGCATTCGTGGTGGGCGGTCGTGTTGTTGCAAGCATGAAGCGCCAGAGTTTAGATGATGACTTTCGAAGCAATCTTCATAAGGGCGGAGAGGGTGTCGCCGTAAAGCTAAGTTTAGAAGAGCGACGAGTGTGTATTAAGGCTGCAAAATCAATGGGACTTACGGTGGCTGGCGTTGATTTTATGCGTAGTAATAAGGGGCCACTCATTCTAGAAGTAAATGCAAGCCCAGGGTTTACCATAGAAAAAGTAACCGGACGAGATGTTACGACGCCAATTATTGAATATATTGAGCAAAATGCAAAGCGTCGCATTAAGAAGGATAAAATAGGCGCGTAGGTGCATAGTGCGGAGTGCGCTATAATATAGAGCATGAAGCGTAAGCAAATAATCTTTTCTTTCATTGCGGGGATTGTTCTTTGCGTTATTATTGCAAGTTTTTTTATATATTTGAAAAATGACGCTACAGAAATGTCACCTGATGCCGTTAAAGTATCTTTTCAAGAGGGTAGCTTTATGGCAAAAGTAGTGTCGAATGATGAAGAGCGAACGAAAGGGCTTAGTGGCACAGCATCGTTAGCAGATAACGAGGCGATGCTTTTCGTTTTCCCAAGTGAGGAGCGCTGGGGTATTTGGATGAAAGATATGAATTACGCTATCGATATCATTTGGTTGAACGCCGCCAAAGAGGTTATTCACATAAAGGAAAGCGCTACACCGGAATCATACCTGCAAAAAGAGTCGTTTAGACCAGAAGAAAAGGCAAAATATGTACTAGAAGTGATGGCCGGATCGGTAGAAAAATACAATATTAGTACTGGATTTACGGCCGATTTTACTCTCAAAGGAGGTCAGCTATGAGTCCGCTAGTTATCTTATTCATTAGTGTTGTGGTGCTTTTTTTGTTAGCTTTTGTTAGTCGTCGCCGTTTTGGCGTTTTGGGTCTTGCCTTAGCGTCCGGCTACGTATTGCAGCGACTTTGGGAGTCTGACTTCCCTATTTGGGCTGAGTTTATTCCGTTTCCAGAAACTAGTGTATTTTCTCCGTTAACGATTATTGGACTGATTGTATTATTGCTCCCCTCGGTTATATTGCTATTTGGCGGTCCAGCCTATAAAAATACTACGGGCAGGATTTTTGGAAGTGCACTGTATGCATTGTTAGCGGTGTTGTTTGGTATGGGTGCATTAGTGGGATCGATGAACTTATCTGGGGACGGACGTTTAGTGTATGATTTTGTAATGCAAAATAGGGACTATATTCTTACTGCTGCACTTATTGCGGCTGTTATAGATGTGACACATTCACAAACATCGAAAAAAGGGCCCACAAAAAAGAAATAATTATGAGTAACTGTGAAATATGCTCGATTTTAGCCACGCATAACAACAATAAAGACGTGCAAATTACCGAAACGGACAGATGGCGAGTTGTGCTTGATCCAAATCAGCAAGTGCTAGGAAAGTCCTTTGTAACTCTTTTGGAGCATAAAAATCGCTAGCCGAGCTAGACGAGACTGGCTGGAGAGATTTTAAATCCCTCGTAGCTGCTCAGTTTGAGTTTGCTCTTAAAAAAGCATTTCAACCAAATCATTTTAATTGGTCATGCTTGATGAATATCGCTGCCATGAAAGGCCAGGAGACACATATGCACTGGCATGTTCATCCTAGATATAGTAAGCCCGTAACGGTCGCAAATGAGATGGGGGAGAGTTATGGTCGGCCGCACTAGTAGTGCTAACTTTTATGAAAAGAAAAAACACTCCAATCCACGGAAGTGTTTTAGAATTTGGTGGGTCAGCTGGGACTTGAACCCAGGACACCCTGCTTAAAAGGCAGGTGCTCTAACCACCTGAGCTACTGACCCAAGGCTTATTTGATTCTAGCCTATTTTATGTCAAAATTCAAGTATTTTTACTCGTGATATACTGTTGCCATGAAGTTTATAGCACGACTTAGGCGCCCGGTTCATCCAGCTTATTTAATCGGCGTGCTGTGCGTAGGCATTGTCTTGGGTGTCCTTGTGGCATGGAAATTTCCTAGTAGCTGGCTTGTTCACTGGGTGTGGTTGCTTGTTTTTTGCGGTATATTAATCCCGCTTGTTATGATCAGACGGGTTTGGGCCATTTTTCTAATTTGCGTCGTCGGTGTTATGATTGGCTACTCTCGAGGAAATGGTGATATGCAGGGTGTCCTCCAATCGCAAAAGTTTATTGGTTCTACGGTTGAGGTGGCAGGAGCAATAGAAGAAGATCCAGGCACGGGAGCCTCTAGCGGAACGACATTTCGTGTGCTGGTAGAGTCAATCAATGGTCAGTCAGCCGGCGGAGTATTATGGGCAACTAGCTCTGATAACAATATTGTAAAGCGAGGCGATAGAGTAGTATTGAGTGGCAAGATGAGCGCTGGTTTTGGGCCTTTTGTCGGGTCACTGTACCGAGCAAATTTTAAAATAGTAAAGAGAGATGGGCAACAGGGTACGTTCGTTGCTTTCCGTGATTGGTTTAGCGATGCAATTAGCAGCAGCCTGCCAGAGACTGAAGCTGCACTTGGCGCTGGGTATGTACTAGGCGAAAAACAAGCACTCCCGGCCGATTTTGAGGAGGCGCTCCGAATTGTAGGACTTACGCACGTTGTAGTCGCGAGTGGGTATAATCTTACTATCTTGGTTCGACTTGCTCGCAGACTATTTAGTAGGGTGTCTCGCTATACTGCGTTGCTGGCAGGCGCTGCTTCGACGTTATCTTTTATAGGTATTACCGGAATGAGCCCCAGTATGACGCGTGCAGGCATAGTAGCGGGGTTGAGTTTACTTGTATGGTATTACGGCCGAAAGATCCACCCGGCGATGATATTGGCATTAAGTGCAGCAGTTTCTGTTATGATTCGACCAGCATACGCATGGGGTGACGTGGGCTGGCTGCTTAGTTTTACGGCATTTGCTGGTGTGATGTTTTTGGCTCCGTTATTGCAGGACTATTTTTTTGGAGATAAGCCTGCCGGAACGGTTCGTCAGATTATTGGCGAAACATTATCTGCTCAAATTATGACTATGCCTATTATCATCGCAATGTTCGGAACGGTCTCCACTGTCGCCTTATTGGCGAATATACTTGTACTCCCGTTGGTGCCATTGGCGATGTTGCTTGTTTTTGGAACCGGATTGGTCACGTTATTTTTGCCAGCTATTGCCTGGCTTATAGCGATGCCAACGCAATGGCTACTAGGGTATATGGTCGAGGTTGTTTGGCTTTTATCTGGCTTAAGTTGGGCCTCGTTTGAGGTTGAGTGGAGTGCGGGCGCTGTGGTCGCAAGCTATGGTGTTATAGCGTTGATTTTAGTAGCACTATGGCGTCGGACCGATGTGCGGTTTATTGATGTTAATATCGTGAGGTGAATTCTGGTATAATAAGTATAAAATTGCATGGAAGATATGGAGATTTAAGATGGCAGGACACAGTAAGTGGGCAAAAATCAAAAGAGACAAGGGCGCTAATGATGCAAAAAGAGGCGCTATTTTTACGAGAATCGGTAATCAAATTGCGATTGCTGCTCGAAGTGGCACCGATCCAGATATGAACCCTGCACTGGCGCTTGCGATTGAAAAAGCAAAATCTGCCAATATGCCAAATGCAAATATTCAACGAGCACTTGATAGGGTGAATGATAAAAATGCTGCGGTGCTTGAAGAGATAACCTATGAGGGGTACGGTCCAGGTGGCGTCGGTATTATTATTGAAGTTGCGACGGATAATCGCAATAGGACGCTCCCAGAAGTAAAAACTGCGCTTGTAAAAAACGGTGGGCGCCTAGCAGATGCAGGCAGTGTGATGTTTCAATTTACGCGCAAGGGCGTTATTCGCGTTGATGCGACCGGTGAAGATGCGCTCCTTACTATTTTAGATTCTGGCGCAGAAGACGTCTCTGAAGAAGATAATGAGAGTATCGTTTACACGGATCAAAAAGATCTAGCAAAAGTACGAAAGGCTCTAATTGATGCTGGCCTAAGGGTGATTGATGCGGAGCTGCAGTATGTTCCCAACAGCGAAGTGCAAGTCCAAGATCAGGAGGTAGCCGACAAGGTGCTACGAGTGATGGACGCACTCGATGATCTTGATGACGTTGTAAGTACACATACCAACGCCGACATATCTGTAGAATAATCAGCGCTTCTTGTAATCATACAATTTGTACGCTACATTAAGTGTATTATGAATATGCTTAGATATTTCATAGCAATTTTTATACTAAGCATTTTTGTCTCAGTGCCGGCTTTTGCTATTGATTCGGTGCCAACGCAAACTCCCAAGCCATCATCACCGCTACTTTTGACGGAGTTTCGGGTAGACAATGCTATGATTAGCTATATCCAGCTGTATAATAATGGCGACGAAGCATATGATTTGTCGAATTGGGAATTGGTCTCATCCTATGCTGATGGTGGAGAATATCGATATAGCTTTCCTAATGGCTATATTGCACCAGGTAGATACGTCGTGGTTAGTGCGTCAGGATTTGTAAACGGCGATAATATTATGGAGTTAGCCAGTGGTGAAGAGGTTACACCTACAGATGAGTTTCATCTTATTTCTTTGGGCGATAAATTTGCGCCAGAGCCAGTTCCAATTGCCACAGCATCACCTGGTGTGCGCTATCATCGCTACCTGTCGTCGGCTGGAAATTATACCGGTACACGCACTTTTTCTGCGCTGAAAGATCAGACTCAGGCAATAAACGCCGATCCGCTTGAGGAGGTAAGAGAAAGTTTTCCGCTTGCCCCGATTGAGATATTAGCTAATCCAAAACAGTGTGCTCCAGACGATACCAGCGCTGACTGTTATGATTATGTAAAATTTTATAATTACACCGACACTAGAGTGGAGTTTGATAACGTTCGCTTGCGGGTTGGCTATGCAGGTCAGTCGGCGAGTTCAAGTAATTCTATTGTATTGCGTGGACATGTCGATCCGGGCGAGTATATTACGTTTAGCTCAGCAGATGGTTCGTTTATTAATCTTACTAATTCTGGCGCCTTTGTGTGGCTTGAATATGTGCATGGAGTGGTGCTCTATAAAAACACGGTGGTTGAATATCCCGATGCGTCAAATAAAAAAGGCCAATCGTGGGCGATTGCTGATTCTGGAGAGTGGCAATGGGCGGTGCCTCAGCCGTTCGGGCATAATATTTTTGCAGATCAGCTACCAGCCTGTTCAGAGGGGTATTACCTAAACGAGAGTACTCAGCGTTGTCGAAAAATTACCGAGCCGGATACCCCAAAGCCGTGCGCTGCGGGGTATGAACGAAATGCACAAACTGGCAGGTGTCGTAAGATTCAGGTTGAGACAGGGCCAACTCCTTGTGCTGCGGGGTACTATCGTCACCCTGAAACAAATCGCTGCAGAAAAATTGAAGTAGATGATGGCCTAGCACCTTGTCGCCCAGATCAATATAGAAGTCCTGAGACTGGTCGCTGTAGAAAGATATTGCTGGCCGAAGAGCCTAAGCCGTGTGCACCTGATCAGTATCGAAATCCAGAAACTGGTCGCTGCAAGAAGATAGCGAGTGAAGAAAAGCTCAAGCCCTGCGCCCCTGGTCAGGAGCGAAATCCTGAAACAAACCGGTGTCGTAAGATACAAAAAGATATTTCGAATCCAGGATTTAAGGTGGAGGACATTGAGGCTTCGGCAGATGCCGTAGCGTCTTGGTGGGCCCTTGGCGGAGTAGGCAGCTTGGCAGTTGGTTATGCGGGCTGGGAATGGCGAACCGAGATGCTACGGTGGCTACGTCGGATTTTTGAATTTTTTGTATCTCGTGGCTAGTGATATACTTAAAATATGAGATTATATTTATCATCTGCTGGAATTGGTAATCATCTTACAAAATTAGTAGAGATGGTCGGCGATCGCAGAAAGATGTTGTATATAAATAATGCAAAAGATTATTTATCACCACACGAACGCGCCGAGCATTCGGCTGAGAAAAAAGAAGAGTTTGAAAGTTATGGATTCTCCTTTTTTGAATTAGATTTACGAAATTATTTTTCAGAAGAAAAACGAGAAGTACTTGCCAGCCTGCTCGCTGAAACTGATTTATTGTGGGTTGGTGGAGGTAACACGTTTGTGCTCAGAAGGGCGTTTCGTCAGTCGGGCCTCGATGATTTACTACCACAGTTTTTAAAGCAAAATTCACATGTGTACGGGGGTTCAAGCGCTGGATCTATTATACTAACCAAGACCTTACGTGGCGCTGAGCATGGCGATGACCCCTATATTGTTCCCGAGGGATACGATAAAGACATTATCTGGGATGGATTAGGCGTCATATATCCTCAGCTGGCGGTTCATGTTGATAATGATTGGTTTGCCGATGAGGCGCAGGCGATGATCGACTCTTACGAAACAAACGGCTATAAATACGAAGTACTACGCGATGGCGATGTTTACGTTGTTGACGGAGATTACGAAGAAAAATTAACGTGAGAATTATAGGTATTGACCCCGGAACGGGTATATTGGGGTTCGGCGTAATAGACTTTGAGAAGGGGAAGATGACAATGGTGGATGCGGGTGTTATTACAACACCGGCCCATACGCCTTTGCCAGATAGACTGCTGGAAATATATGAAGGTCTAACGGGAATAATTGCCGACACATCACCAACTATTATGGCGATTGAGAAACTTTTCTTTGCCCAGAATGTTACAACTGCTATGAGCGTAAGTCACGCTCGAGGCGTTGCTATGCTTACGGGTAGGCAGGCGAATCTTCGGATTGAGGAATACACTCCACTTCAGATTAAGCAATCATTAACGGGGTATGGCCGGGCAGACAAAAAACAAATGCAGGAGATGGTGCGTTTGCAGCTGGGCTTAAAATCTGTGCCACGTCCTGATGATGCGGCTGACGCACTTGCTGCTGCGATTATGTGCGCTATGATGATTCGCAATACGTAAATAAGGCCCCTAAATTGTAGTAGTTTGCTATAATCAATATGATGAGACGAGTCGGCAAATACACCAAAAAAAATAATGTTCGATCCGCCAAGTTCGGAACGAATAAATATATTCTTTGGTTTCGAAACTTAAAAAGGTGGCAAAAGGTAGCGATAATCTTTGGGCCTATAGCAACGATTTTAATATTAATTCCGTTAATGACGTATCTTTATTTTGCCCGAGATATCGCTGATCAAGAGCGGCTGATGAATCGAAATAATACTGGCATTGTGCTAACTGATCAATCTGGCGAGGTGATTTATCAAACCGAGCGTGCGAAACATCGGGAGATGGTTCCACTTGATAAAATAAGCAAGCACACAAAAGATGCCTTGCTAGCAAGTGAAGATAAGAATTTCTATGACCACGGAGGCATATCGTTTACCAGTATGATCGGCGCATTGTACGCAAACGTGATTACTGGCGGAAAAAACTTTGGTGGCTCAACCCTTACGCAACAATTGGCGAAAAATACTCTTCTAACAAGTCAAAAGAGTTTTTTGCGTAAATACCAGGAACTTTCGGTTGCTATCGCTATTGAGCGAACCTATACCAAGGATGAGATTTTGGCTATGTATTTAAGCTCGGTCTATTATGGTGAGAACGCTTTTGGTATTGAAGACGCAGCCGAGGTTTATTTTGGAAAAAAACCTGCTGATTTAGATTTAGCCGAGAGCGCGATGCTTATTGGCGTATTGCCAGCGCCGAGCGCGTATTCGCCGATTAGCGGCAACCCTAAATACGCGAAAGAAAGACAGAATACCGTTCTAAAAAGAATGGTGAACAATAAGATGATAAGCCAGTCTGAGAAAGATGAGGCCGCAGCTCGAGAACTTGCCTATGCTCCACAAAAATCACCTGCAGATGAGAGTCCGGCTCCGCATTTTGTAGATTTGGTTTTGGCTGATTTAATTGAGAAATATGGTGAGGAAAAAGTAGCACGCTCTGGTTTCCAGGTAAAAACCTCTTTAGATTTAAATCTACAAAAGCAGCTACAGCAGACAATTTCGAATAATATGGCGAACGTTCGAGCCTATGGCGGTAGTAACGCTGGTGCTGTTGCGATTGATCCTGCAACGGGGTCTATTCGAGCGCTTGTTGGTAGTTATGATTGGAACGATGAATCATTTGGAGAGGTGAACATTGTTACCGCAAAACGTCAGCCAGGAAGTAGCTTTAAGCCGCTTTATTATGCAGAAGCTTTAGCTGAGGGTGTCATTACACCCGCGACTATCTTAGAAGATGCTCCAACAAACTTTAACGGCTATGAGCCAAAGAATGCTTTGCGTAACTATAACGGAGACGTGACAGTGCGTAAGGCACTCAACTGGTCGTTGAATATACCGGCAGTGAAGGTTATGCAACGACTTGGTGTAGAGAAGTCGGTAGCAGCAGCCAAGCGTATGGGTATTACAACAATAGATGACAGAAAAGATTATGGACTTTCATTGGCGCTTGGTGCGGCCGAGGCGAGACTGTTAGATATAACGCATGCGTACGCGGGGTTTGCGAATGCTGGAAACCAGGCACAAATTAGCTACGTAGATGAAATAAAGAGTAAGTTTGACGAAAATGTGTTGATCGAGAAAAAAGATCCAAAAAGAGTCATTAGCGAGGGTGGCGCTTATCTAATATCGAATATTTTATCTGATAATAATGCGCGTGCAGGCATGTTCGGCAGTTCGTTAACGGTTCCTGGCAAAAGGGTTGCTGTAAAAACTGGTACGACTGATGAAAATCGTGATGCGTGGACGATTGGTTACACCCCACAGCTGGCTGTTGGAGTATGGGTTGGCAATAACGATAACGCACAGATGCTCAGTGGTGGCGGAGATGTGGCCGGTCCAATCTGGCGCGAAACAATGCAGGGTGCGCTATCTAATCAACCGGCAGATACGTTTAGCAGGCCAAGCGGTATTGTAGAGAGAGATGTCTGCTACGGATCTTCAAACTTGGCGCCAATACAAGGAGAAAATACCTACAAAGAGGTGTTTTTATCAACCGCCTTGCCGGATGTAGGATGTGACGTTAAAACTAAAGAGGAAGAGAAAACGGAGCCAGAAGATACAAAGCCAGAAAAGAAGCCGAATACTTCAAGAAGGCCGAACAACCAAGGTGGCTCATCATCGGATTCTGAGGTAGATAATGGCAGCACTGAGGAGGAGCCGGGCTCGTCTACCGGAGGCGCTACGGGTGGTGATGGCACAACAAGTCCAGAGAACCCGAGTGATGGATCAACGCCAGCGCAGCCTGGTGATGGTGGTAGTTCGCCCACGCCAACTAATCCACCAACTAATCAAGGAGGAGGGCAATAATGATTGCGCGTGTTTCTGGCATTGTGGTAGAGAAATTTATTAATTCATTGGTAATTGATGTTGGAGGGATTGGATACGAGGTGGCAGTTTCTGCTGGAGATTTTGATGCTGCCGCCGTAGATTCGCCGATTACACTCCACACCTATCATCACATTCGAGAGCAGAGTCAGGAGCTGTTCGGCTTTAGTTCGTTATCTGCAAAGCGATTATTCGAGTTGCTAATCGGCGTTCAGGGAGTTGGCCCAAAGGCCGGTCTGGCAATATTGAGTATTTCGAACGCAGAAATGGTCAGGAATGCTATTGCGGGCAGTGACACTGTTTTTATTGCAAAGGCGAATGGTGTTGGCAAGAAGACAGCCGAGCGGGTGGTTGTTGATTTACGTGATAAGGTCGGTGTTCCAACGATGGCAACTGACGGAACGGTGGTTGATTCTGCGCCAAGTAGCGTGCAGAACGATGAAGCGCTAGAGGCCTTGATGGCACTTGGGTTTAACTTGCAGGATGCCAGTGAGGCGCTACGAGGAGTTCC
>CAZENS010000007.1:0-37266 GCA_964513905.1 uncultured Candidatus Saccharibacteria bacterium
CCGATATATCGTGCAGAGACAGCTTACCGTTTGAGGCAAACTACCCACTTATGACATTTGCCGATGAATTTATTGATTTAAGCAGTAAAAATGAACTTATCGAAAAATACTTAATTAATAATTTCTGGTACCAGAAGGCAAATACGACGAAACGTGAAGAGATTTTAAAACGTGTACAGCACGCTAACGAAAATCTTCAAATTGTCTTAGATTTTATTGATAAAAAATATGACAAGCTTGGCATGAACTGTCTGCACACCTCAATCGCCGGTTCGTACATTTACTCTGACAAACCGGGTGATATCGACCTTGACGTCATAGTGAATGGATCTTTTTTCGACTACTCTTTTTTTAATGAAGGTGTCGAAATTCTTGAGTGGCTATATTTATCTTCTAACGATAGGCAGTCTGTGCGCCAGAGTCTTTACAGAAAAGATTTGTTAAAGACCAGACCCTTGAAGCGAAATTAACATAACTACGAGAACGCCTCTCATTTAATGATAAGATAGCAGTCAGACATGAACACACAACTCTTACGACTTGCCACCGTACCATTTGACTCTATTACATCCGGCGCATAAACAATCGAATCAAGACTTTATGATGAGAAACGCCAAACTATCCAACTTGGCGACACCGTTGTATTCACCAACCGAGAAAATACCGACCAGACTGTTTCCGTGAAAGTCGTTGGACTACTTCGCTACGAAACATTTCACGATCTTTTCGCACATAACAGCACAGTAAAGTTTGGCGGTGAGAGTGTCGAATGGCTTGAAAGCCAAATCAACGAGTACTGCTCCATTGACCAGCAGAAAAAGAACGGTGTCATTGGCATCAAATTCGAGCTGGCATAGCTGCATTTACCTCTATACTCTCGAACATGGAGCGCCTCGGCGTTCACGTCATCAAGGTCGAGAAGCGGTAGGGTAATTAACAAGGGAGAGCGCACTCCTTAGCAGGGGAAATCCGCTTGAATAATGCGAGTGACTTGGTCTGATGTCACTGATATCAGCCTAAGGTACCGGACAACTGGCCTGTTTTTCTTTGGAAATTATATTACACCACAATAAGTTCGGTAATCATCCTGGAGCCCCTGCCGCATAAGCCTCTCTTTTGGAGTGGTTTTTTATTACCGTAACACAGATAGCTAACTATAGATTTTTTTGCTATAATATACAACTATGAAATCATTGAGTCTTTCCGTTCCACGAGTTTTAATTTTAGTAGGCACACCAGGTGCTGGAAAAACATACTTTGCTGAAAAATTTTCTGAAATGTTTTCGGCGCCCATCATTAATCAAGAGGTAATTCGCGCCACACTGACCGAAAATCAGCAGTACACCGCAACGGAGGATAGACAAGTAGCTGCTATTTCTCAGTTAATGCTTGATCAGTTCCTGCGAACAAATAAAACCTTTCTGTATGAAGGCGGTCTTGAGGCACGATCTGCTCGTACGAATTTAATAAAACATATTCGAACTGCAGGCTACGAGCCGATGATTATATGGGTTCAAACAGAGCAAAATACCGCCAAGCAACGTGCAGTAAAGGGGGTAAGAGGTCATACAAACCAACTTATATCCGAAAATCGCTACGAACAGTTGGTACAAAAGTTCACTCCGCCAAATGAATCAGAAAAACCAGTGGTTATTAGTGGTAAACACACCTATGCCTCACAGGCAAAAATTGTACTAAAGCGCCTAGCAGACTCACGGCAAAAAGAACAGGGGACTGCGTCTATACAAGTTCCCGAAAGAGCAACTCGCAAGCCAGGCAATATAACAGTAAAGCACTCTTAGTCGCGTGGCAGTAAAATCTTTTACCGATAAAGAGTTCGGTGAAATTGATATATATTACATAAAAACAGCTCGTCATATTAAGATTGGCCTGCATGTAACTGGAAAACTTCGGGCAACGGCACCCCTGCGCACACCAAAGATGTTGATACGACAACTTGTAAATACGTCCCGGCCTTCGATTAGACGAATGCTCGAGGATCAAACGAGTAACGCTACATATTCGAATGGTGATCGTATCGGAAAAAGACACGCACTGCTTGTAACAACCGGTGCAGCTACTTCAATAAAACGAGAAAAAAGTACTATCCACCTCACGTTAGCTTCAGGCAAATCTGCATCAGATAGAGATGTGCAGCAAATGATCAGACCAGAAGTGATAAAAGCACTACGAAAAGAGGCGAAGGAATATCTACCCCAACGACTAGCACTTCTGTCTGAAAAACTTGGCTACTCATATATAAAGGTAAAACTATCGCACGCAAGTACACGCTGGGGAAGCTGTAGCAGTAGCGGAACTATCAGCCTTAATATAGCTTTAATGAAATTACCGTTTAACTTAATAGATTACGTCATTATTCATGAGCTTTGTCACACGAAAGAGTTAAATCACAGCGATCGTTTTTGGAAACTCGTAGAGGAAGCCGATCAAGATTACAGGAAACATATGTCTGCACTGAAAAGTCATAGTCCAACTATTTAAAAACCGTAAGCTTTATCGTATACTGGACGTAACGATGGGCAAATCAGCAAAAGATCCGAACAGGAGAAAGGCGCGGACAGATTTATGGATGCGAATTGCAAACCTATTCTTTCCTTTGTTTATTATCCATCAGGGATTTTTGGTAAAATTTGGTGCGCTAAACCAAGCAAAGTACGTAAGTGACTACATCTTTTTTCCGCTGGCAGCGCTACTTGTATTACTAACCGTATATAATACGCTAGCGCCAGTCAAAGAGGGTGTAATGAAGTATGTCCGCACATATGGACTGCAGCTTCTAGCGCTCACTTTAGTTTTTACAACATACGGTTTCGCATCTCCACTTACTCCATGTTTTGTATTGATGCTTTTTGATGCCTATAGAATACTCGGGCTGCGCGGGCTCACATTTAGTGCGTTAATTATGGCAGTATTTTCTGCCGCAGATGTGTACCAGACTGTTTCACTCCATATCCCAAGTACTTCAAGTGTATTCCTCTTCACGGGTGCTGCGGCTTTCTTGGCTGCTGTACTGTTTATAATTGTAAAAATTCAGATTGTACGACAAGAAGTGCTAGAATACAGCCGTGCACAGGCAGAAACTGAGCGGTATCGTATTACGACACTGATGAATAACCTTAGCCAGGGTGTTTTGAGTATCGACAAAAAGGGAATCATCCGCACCTATAACGCAGCAACGCTCAATATCCTTGATACGAACGATACACTCAGCGGTAAACATATTGATGAAATACTTCACGTAAAAGACGATGCCGGCAATCGCGTTAATGTATTTGAATTGATGCGTCGAGATAGGTACTACTATGTGCGAGATGATTTATTCTACCACTATAGTGACGATGTCATCCGCCTGGAGGTTTCGATTACACCAATTCGCGCCGGCAATACTACAGAAGATGACGAGTCTGGAATATCAAAAGGCTTTCTTGTGCTGCTTCGGGATATTACAAAACAAAAAAATCTTGATGAAGAGCGTGACGAATTTATTAGTGTTGTGAGCCATGAATTGCGGACACCACTGACAATTGCAGAAGGTACACTCGATAACATGAAAATATTATACGAAAAAAATCTTGCAACGGTTGAAAGGGTCAAGCCTGCGCTAGAGGCCGCGCATGAGCAAATAATCTTTCTAGCGCGCATGGTAAACGACCTTAGTACCCTTTCTCGCGCCGAACGAGGCGTGGCCGATTCACCAGAAGACATAAATATCAATGAACTCTGCGATTCGCTTTATGTCGAGTACTCGCAACAAGCCACCGAAATCGGACTATCCTTTAATCTGGATGTAAAGCCCCAGATCGGCAGCGTTCATACAAGCCGACTGTATCTTGTTGAGTTGCTTCAAAATTTTATTACGAACGCCATTAAGTACACAAAAGAGGGTAGCATTACAATTCGTGCTGAAGTCAAAAAAGAGATGGTCGTTTTATCAGTTATCGACACTGGAATTGGCATGAGTAAAACCGACCAAAAGAAGATATACGATAAGTTCTATCGCAGTGAGGATTATCGCACTCGCGAAAGTCGAGGAACAGGGCTAGGACTTTACGTTGCGAGTAAGCTTGCACGCAAGATAGACACAAAGATCGAACTAAAAAGTAGGCTAAACCACGGATCAACTTTTAGTATTGCGCTGCCGCTCGCTAAGCCAGAAGCAACGTCAAAAAAGTAAGAACTTTTTATGGTCTGCGAATAGGTAGGCGAGATATTTCTCGCCCTTTCCATGTAACAGTATGAAGTGAATATTTTAGGGCGCTGACGATAAGTAGCCAAATATCAATTGCTAAGATGGCGGGATACAAAAGCGCACCAAAAGCAGCACCTTTCGTCCATACGACCCTCAAGTAAACATAGTATGTTGTATAGCAAGCGGAAATTACAAGGGCGCCCAATAGCCTAAAGAAGATACTGTCCGTAAAGAGGGTGAAGATAGGAGCAGCGAGCATGGTAATAAGGATACTTGCGGACACAAAAGTCTTTACATAAGAATTCTGCAAGGAGGGAAAGCGAAGTCGAATGCCAGTTTCGACCTGAGATGATAATAGTTTTTCGTATGATACGCCAAGTAAATCATAGCTAATTAAAAATCTATAAGAATGTTGCGTGGCAAAGTGAGTGGCAATTGCCGTCTCTGGTTCAGGATCTGACTTAAACTGTTCAAAGCTGCCAATTTCAGAAAGAAAGCGACGCCTATCAATCATCCACAGGCTACTTGCTGCAATCGGACGTTTAGATGTATGTCTAATCAACTTCCAAAAATAACGAAACGGCGCGAATAGCACACTTGTGCGAAATGTATTTAACCGAAGCGGCAACACGGATACCATGCCTATTTTTGCTGCCTGGGCGTACGCAACCAATTGCCCAATCGTGTCCGGCTTAATGATCGTATCGACATCCATAAAAATAACATAGGTTCCACTCGATTCTCGAAGAAGATCCGCTAGGGCATTATTTTTACCCAACCAGCCCTCTTTCAGCTCCGAGCCTTCCACGAACCGCACGCCATCTCGTGCAAATGACTTAATTAAGCTCGATGTTCCGTCCATCGAGCTGTCATCACATACAACTATCTCCATTTTTGGATAACTACTTGAAAGAACGTTCTCCAGGCATCTGGTCATAGCGTGGCGCTCATTACGGGCGGGGATACAAACGGTAACGCTCGGAAGGTCGTATAGCATTCCGGCGGCACTTATCTTTTTACGGCGATGAAATAACTTTATTGATCGCACTAGTCGACACAAGGCAGTAATGGCCAGCGCTAAACACACTCCGTTTACTATTGCTACTGCCCATACAAACATAAGCTTATTGTAGCATAGCTTGACACCGTACAAACCAAGCGGTATACTAGCACTTGACAGTCTGCAGAAAGCAGACTATTTAAATTGGGAGATTTCTTGTGGCAGAAGGTAAGAAAAAAAAGACTTCAACAGTTCGAACCCGAGTTGTAAGTTCCGACGATGCGTCGTCTTCTAAAATAAAAAAAGAGCGAAACACAACAAAAAAGAAAGGTAACGCCAAGGCAAAGACTGCACCAAAGGTTGAGCAATCAGCTGCTGTAAAGCCAGAAAAAAAGAACGTTTCATTAAAAGACAAAATTAAGAGTCGCCAAACCAAGAAAAAGCCAGCGACAAATACAAAAAATGTTGGCTACTTTAAGGGGGCGTGGCACGAGCTTCGACAAGTACGGTGGCCAAACCGAAAAGCAACCTGGGGATTAACACTTGCAGTAATTCTATACTCTGCATTTTTTGTAGTGCTAGTATTACTCTTGGATGCTGGATTTAAATATTTATTTGATTTTATTATAAAGTAAGGAAACACTTATATTATGGCACGAAAACGATACGACTCAACCCGACAATGGTACGCAGTGCATACCTATAGCGGATACGAAGATAAGGTTGCAGATAGCATTCGACAACGCATAAATGCAGTTGATATGGCTGATAAAATCTTCGACGTCCTTGTACCAAAGGAAAAACAAATTGAAATTAAAAACAGCAAACGCAAAGTTGTTGATCGAAAAATCTTCCAGGGCTATTGTCTTGTTGAGATGAAGCTGACTGAAGAAACATGGTATATCGTTCGAAATACTCCCGGCGTAACTGGTTTTGTTGGCAGTGGCACGGAACCGACTCCAGTGTCTGATGCAGAAATCAAGAAAATCAAGAAGCGCATGGGCGTTGAGGAGCCAAAGCACCAAATCGATCTGTCTGAAGGTGAGGTTGTTTCGATCATTGACGGCCCATTCAAAGGTTTCGATGGCACTGTTTCTGAAATTGACACCGTTAAGGGTAAGGTAAAGGTTATGGTGAGTATGTTCGGCCGCGACACACCAGTTGAGCTTGACGCGCTGCAGGTGAATAAGGTTTAGGTTTTCTAGCTTATTTATAATAGTCACCCTACTAATCGGGTGGCTATTTTATTTTTAGAAAATATCTTTATAGGAAAGATGCCAGACTTTTACGAGCAAGTACTGAAAAATAAAAAGTACTACTGACAAGATTGCACAGCCGTAAATCAAAAAACTTGGTAAATTATAGACTATGTCCTTGTCAAATCCGAACAACCCTACAAGCGTAACTGCAAACAGTAAACATGCGCTAATTATCTTTATGCGCAACATCGAATCGTGACTCCGCTTCATACTACTATTATCGATAATCCATCTTGGAATTCGTTGAAAATATTGGCCGATAAAATAGGGCAACAATAAGACAATCACAGCTACGCTAAGCACGATAGGTACGCTAAGAAGTACGCTCCACAAAAATCCACTCGATTGCCCCTTTGTACCTTCAGCCTGCATTACGCTAGCATGTACTGTATCTGTAGAAACGCCATCTTTAAGTATGAACTGCGATACACCTAAAAGCATAATCAGTATAAAAAACGCCCAACCAAATAGTAAAAAATAATAGCCAAGACCGCCAATATAATTGGTAGCTACTACTTTTTTTGATATTTTTTTACCAAAAACACGCCGCTGTTTGCTTGATTTCTTCATTCATCCTTTAGTATAACAAGCAAGGCTTATGTTTGCATATAGAACAAAGATTTAGTATAATACCAACTGTTACGCACTCTGGTAAAACTAGAGTAAAAAGAAGGAATAAGTTAATTATGGCAAAAAAAGTTATTGGTAGCCTTAAGCTACGAATTCCAGCTGGTCGTGCAACTGCAGGCCCTCCAGTTGGTTCAACATTGGGTCAGCGTGGCTTGAATATGATGGATTTCATTAATCCATTCAACGAAGCTACGAAAGACATGATGGGCAAGGACGTAATCGTTCATATGAAGATTTACGAAGATCGATCATTTGACTGGAAGAGTCTAGGCCAGCCTGTTGATGATGCAATTCGTGAAAAAATTGGCATCAAAAAGGGAAGTGGTAAGCCACACACAGATAAGGTTGGTAAGATTACTCGTGCGCAACTTGCTGAAATCGCTGAGATGAAAAAAGATCAGCTTAATGCAATCGACGAAGAAGGTCGTATCAAAATTATCGCAGGCAGCGCTCGCTCTATGGGTGTTGAAGTCGTGGACTAAATCTTTGCTCAATAAAAGAGTATCGCCTTAATCGCGATACTTTTTTATTTATGTTAATTACTAACTACCTAAGACCTGCTTGAGAAGAGCAGCTTGGCCACGCACCCCAACCTTGGCTAGCAAGTACCCGCTCTGCAACAGCAATTTGCTGCTCTCGCGTTGCGCCAGAGGCTGTAGCTGAATACTCTCCGCCACCATGTCCACTCCAGGTGCCAGCGGCAAACTGCAGACCTCCGCTATAGCCATTTCCTGTATCAATATTCCAATTGCCGCCACTTTCACACTGCGCAATCGTATCCCATACGCCGTCACCACCTGGGGCGACAGCAGCTGGTTGTGCGTACGTAGTCGGTGCCTGTGTAGTATATGATGTATCCGTATATGCGTACGGTTCACTCACTACAGCAACCGGTGCAGCGACAGCAGTCTGCGTTGCACCGTAACGATCCGGCAATTCTTCATCTTCAGCTGGTATACGAACAGTATCTCCAGTATTAATTACATCTGGATGTACTATGTGCTCGTTTGCGTTAAATATACGCACATATGTTGTTTCATGTTGAGTGGCGATAGCCTCTAGAGTATCTCCAGGAGCCACCACTACAGACGTATCCTGCTTTGCTTCAACTGGTGCTGCACCTGCGAGCACCGAAATTCCGAGCGCAAGTAACGCTGATGTTAATTTCACATTAAAATTCATTATATTCCTCCTTTTATGCCCACGTTGTCCCTGATATTATTGATGTAAGAACATGGACATCCATTGTCCAATTAGGGCTGTGTTTAAAAAACACAAGCTCTATAGTATGACACGAAATAAACCGTGTCAAGCTTTTTTATTAATCACAAGTGCAATCTACTATCAAAAATAATTTTGTATATGCTCGTTAATCTGGTATAATTTGTTTGATATATTAATGCGTGGGAGACGCTAAGTCGCATGAACCACGAAAGGAGATTTTATGGCCAAGAAGGCAGATCTACTAGAGAAGGCTGCAGAGCTAGAACTAGATGTGACAGAAAAAAATACTATTGCAGAGATTGAAGAAGCAATCGCAGGTGCTGAAAAGCACGAAGTACGCGAAGCTCACGTAGCCAAGGCTGGTAAGCGCAGCGAAAAGGCGCTAAAAGAAGCTGAGGAAAAAGCAGAGAAAGAGGCTCGGAAAGAGGCCGGCGATACCACACCTCAAGATCCAGAAGCCGAAGAACACAAAAAGAAGGGTCCAAAACCAATTACCCGACCTCGAATTGAACGACGTGGTAAAAAATACCAGAATGCCGCAAAGAAAATTGAGAAAGACAAGAGCTATAGTCTTGCAGAAGCCCTCACGCTTGCAACTGAGACGTCAACAACTTCTTTTGATTCAAGCGTAGAAGTTCATGTACGTCTTGGTGTTGATCCGCGACAGGCCGATCAAAACATTCGTGCGACTGTAAGTTTGCCAAATGGTACCGGAAAAGATGTTCGGGTTGCAGTTTTTGCGCCAGAGTCAGAACACGCTGCAGCTAAAAAAGCTGGCGCTTCAATTGTAGGTGATGAAGAATTCATTAAGCAGCTTGACAAAGAAGAGCTGAACTTTGATGTGCTAGTTGCTACTCCACAATATATGCCAAAACTTGGTCGCTACGCACGACTACTTGGCCCGCGCGGATTAATGCCAAATCCAAAGAGCGGTACGGTTGCCACAGATGTTGCAAAAGCAGTAACAGAGGCTAAAACAGGTAAAGTTGAGTACCGTGTTGACAAGCAAGCAATCGTTCACCTTAGTATTGGAAAGGTAAGCTTTGGTCCAGAAAAGCTACTAGAGAATGCGCAGACTTTCGTTGATAGCCTTACTGCTCAAAAACCAAGTAGCATAAAGGGTGTATACGTAAAATCAATGACCATTACGACAACAATGGGCCCTGCGATTAAGACTGAAGTTTCAAACTAGAAGCAATTAAATTACGAGAACTCCGTCAAATTTGTGGCGGAGTTTTTTGTAGCTGATTCTACACCACTCATTGCCGAGATATATTGCTATACTGACATATAGGGAAGAGGGGGAGCGTATGAGGCAATACTTAGCGTTGCTAAAAGACATAAAGCAAAACGGAGTTAACAAATCTGATCGCACAGGCACGGGAACGAGGAGTGTATTTGGCCGTCAAACTCGTTATGATCTAGCCAAGGGATTTCCTGCCGTCACAACAAAAAAACTTTATTTCAATAGTGTAGTACACGAGCTGCTGTGGTTCTTAAAGGGCACGGGTAATATTGAATATCTGGCACAGAATAACGTTCATATCTGGGACGAATGGCCATTCAAGGCGTACCTGGAAAAAAATAATTTACCAATTCCAGAAGTTAATAGCAATGAGTGGAAGATGCAAATGAGTGAGTTTATTGAACGCATTGCCGCCGACCACTCATTTGCAGAGCAGTGGGGCGACCTAGGCCCAGTTTACGGTGTTCAATGGCGCAAATGGCCCGATGGCAAAGGTGGGCATATCGATCAGATTGCTAATGCTATCGACATGATAAAAAATAATCCCGATAGTCGTCGCAATATTGTTAGCGCTTGGAATGTAGCCGAAATAGATGATATTGCACAAGCTGGCGGCCTGCCGCCGTGCCACACGATGTTTCAGTTTAGTGTTAGGGATGGAAAGCTTGATCTGCACCTTACTCAGCGCAGTGCTGATACGTTTCTGGGCGTGCCGTTTAACATTGCATCATATGCGCTCCTTCAGAGTATGGTTGCGCAAGTGACCAACACAGAACCTGGTGAATTTGTACACACAACGATAGACACACACCTCTATGTAAATCATATGGATCAAGTCGACGAGCAGCTATCGCGCACGCCACGCGCCTTGCCAAAATTGGTACTCAACAAATCGATCACAAATATAGACAATTTCACCTTCGATGACATCAAGCTTGAAGGCTACGACCCGTATCCGCCGATTAAGGCGCCGATTGCTGTCTAATCTTTAGTGTATTCATACACCACAAAGTCATGAGCATATTCATTACGCTCATCTGCTTTTCGGCGTTCACGACTAACAGCCTGCCACTTTTTAGAATCTAGTCGTGGAAAATACGTTGTCATATCCTGAAACTCAGCATCTACTTCTGTCGCATATATTCTCTCAACACTATCTATTGACTGCTCGTACAGCTGCGCACCGCCAAATATAAAAACTTCATCATGCTGCGCTAGCTGATATGCTTCATCCAGACTGCGTGCCACTTCCAGGCCTGCCTGCGGCTCCAAAGTTCTGCTTACGACAATATTTTGACGTCCGGGCAGTGCGCGCCCAATCGACTCAAAGGTTTTTCGACCCATAATGATTGTATTGCCCAGCGTCAGCTCTTTAACGCGTGTTAAGTCGGAAGGTAAGTCCCGCCCCCACGGCAAGTCAGTCCCATTGCCGATAGCCAAATTCTTGTCATACGCAACTAATATATTTTTCATACCTACTCCTCGCTTACTTTATCGTAACCTCTAGCGAAAATATACCACTTGAAAATAATACGATTATACACAATATTAGTATACGCTATGCGTACACGCACTTAATATTGACATCCCTGCTACTAGCGGTACAAAAGAAGATTCAGCAAAATCCAACCAGGATTCCCGCTCCTAATAGCCAAACACGCACACACCGTTGACCCTCCCGAGACTAGTAGAATCAATATGGTTGTAATCCAGCCAATAGTGTCAAGATTAAGTAGTGCAACTACAGACATAACAATGCTAGCGACGATAATCAAACTTGCGCAAATAACCAACATCCAGCTTCGACCTTCAGCCGCCAGAAACGGCATGTTATACCACTTTTCTTTAGTAGACATCAATGAAGTCCTTCATTATCATAGTTAACCTTGTCTTAATAGATATATACCTCTTTTGTTACTTTTAATTATACCACCCAAGCGTGATACAATGAATCTAGAACAAAGTGAGGGAACATGGCAGTATATAGTAATACCGATATTTTACAGGCGGTGAATGATGGCACGATAGTGTGCACGCCGTTTGACAAGCGACACGTGAGCGAAGCGAGTTTAGATTTTACGCTTGGCTATTATTTTTATAAACAAGAATATTCTGACAATGCAAAGGTGTACAACCCATTTGATGAGGCAGACGTCGCACGATATTTTAAAGGGCCGCTCGAAGCCATGCCGCATAAGGATTGGTGTGAGAAGAATGGGTATAAGTTATTTGAAAACATTCCCGAGGATCACCCGATTATTGTCCTTAAACCAGGCGAGCGCATCTTGGCGCATACACACGAATTCGTTGGTATACGTGCTCACGGAGGTGCCGCCGAAGTAAAAAGCCGTAGCAGCTGGGGCCGCAATGGCGTAGCAGTGTGTTTTGATGCTGGATGGATCGATCCTGGCTACATCAACCGCATTACATTAGAAATATACAATCTTAATCAGCACGAGTCAGTAGTACTGCCGGTTGGCGAGCGAGTAGGGCAGCTAATATTCCATGACACAATTTCACCTGTAGAAGGCGACTACAGTGATGGCCGCAAGGGAATGAGTGGAAAATATCAACATACAGACAATTTAGACGAGTTAATAGCAAGCTGGCGCCCAAGTATGATGCTGCCTCGTGCCTTTAAGGACAAGCGCGCACTGCCCAAAGAAATTAGTGGACTCAGCGAAGGGTATAAGTAGGATGAGCCGCGGCAGACTAATCGCAATTGAGGGTGGTGATGGCTCAGGCAAAGCGACACAAGCTGAACTTACACGGCAATATATCGAAGAGACGCTCGGCCGACCAGTTATGAAAGCATCGTTTCCGCGATACGGAGAAGAATCTTCGCTATTTGTGCAGAAATATCTAAATGGGGAATATGGCGACATAGACGCTATGCCACCGGAAGTTGTTGCACTTTTATTTGCGACCGATCGTATGGCGGGCACTCCAGAAATTTCTAGCTGGCTGAATGCCAAACCGGACGGAGTCGCCGTACTGGATAGATACGTCGGATCAAATCTTGCTCATCAGGGGGCGAAAATTCAAAATACTGCAAAAAGACATGCGTTCTATAGCGATATTCAATCTTACGAAACAAATGTGCTCGGTATGCTCACACCAGATGTAAATATTGTACTGCTTTTGCCGTCTGATATTGCACAGCAAAATGTTGATACAAAAGACCCACGATCATACACCAATAAGAAACGTGATATCCACGAAGCGAACAAGCAATATCTTGAACAAGTAAAATTTTGCTATGAAGAATTATGCAAACTTTTTCCAGATAAGTACATTCCTGTTAATTGCACAAACAAGTCAGGAGACATGCGCACCCGCGAAGAAATTCAACAAGACATCCGATCAATCATCGCAATTTAGCAAAGAAAACATTCAACACAATCCAGACATAATGGTATACTATAAGCACAATGAAACGGGAGGGAAGAATGCGTAGATTTCGCCCGCTAAACACCATGCGGCGTTTTTTTACAATTCCCGTAGAAACATCTCATCTAAAATCAAAAACCGTACAAAGGCTCTCGTTTACGTTTGAATACGTACTCCTACTTGTTGTGTCGGTCGTGATTAGTACGTTGGGTCTATTGATGGATTCATCTGCGACAATTATCGGTGGTATGATTGTATCTCCGTTTATTATTCCAGTTCTCTCGCTTGCGTATGGTATTTACGACGGCAATATACGAATCATGCATAAGTCTCTGCTTATGATTGTGGTCTCCATCGCAATTGCGCTCGCCACCTCATTTTTAATTACAGAAATATCACCACTAAAAAACATTACTGATGAAATATCGATACGAACAACACCAACCTTGTTAGATTTATTCATTGCACTCGGAGCTGGACTGGTTGGAGTTCTTGCGCTATCGAGACATAAAATTGCAGATAGCTTTGCGGGCGTAGCAATTGCAACTTCGCTGGTGCCGCCACTTTCGGTTGCTGGCGTTGGCTTATCACTAGAGATGAGCCAGGTGTTCTATGGCGGCATGCTGCTTTTTTTGCTGAATGTTCTTGCAATCGCCTTTATTGGTACGATATATCTCACATTTCAGCACTGGCTTGCGGCAGATAAATCACACATCTCCGTACGCGTGCTATCGATTATCGGTGTGAGTTTACTATTACTGGTGCTTCCACTTACGTACCAACTTCGAAATTACACCTACAATCTAACTGTTCAGGATGAAGTGCGCACCACGATTGAAGATACAATTCACACGCGGTATCAAAACTCACGAGTCGATCATATCGAGACTTCTGTGGCAAAGCGAAACAACCGCAACGTTATTACTATCAACGCGCAGGCAACTATAGATGAAGGCGATACTATATCTTATGAACTTCAGGAGCAAATTGATAAGAAACTAAAGAAAAAGCTACAAGCAGATATTAAATTACAGCTTAGCATTCGACGATCGGTTGGAATTATCTCCAAAGAACAAGAAAAACAATCACTAGCAACAAAAAACTTTATCGATACATTCACTAAGGCTATGCGAAAACACCACCCAGATGTAAGCGTTTCCAGCATAGTGCTAGAAACACCAGCAGAGACTAGCAGTCTGACGGCCATTATTCGCTTAACGGGAGCGCCCGAAGACACGCCGTCTAAGCACTCGCTAAAAACTATTCAAGCAGAAAGCTCAAATAGTTTGCCAGAACACGTTGAGTACGACATAACCTATATACCAGTAATTAAGCTGACAGCACCTCAGCAAGAAACAAATAAAAATAGCTAAAATGTGTTGACTTTTTTACTAGTGTAGAATATACTACGTAAAGACATTGCCAAAGACAGTAGCAGTCCAAGGAAACAAAGACTTAATACGCTACCGAGGAATGAGACAAACAATCATTTCAATTAAGAGTAAGTCTTTGGTAGTGCGAGAATCAAAGACTCTTTTTTTATAAAGATATTTGATACCAAACTACCAGATCTTTAACAATATATCCCAATCATTATAAACCTAACCAAAAGGAAGTTTAATTTATGGCAATTACCCGCGATAAAAAACAATCTTTGGTTGCTGAAGTATCTGACATTCTTGCCGATGCAAAAATGACTGCATTTGCAAAATATCAGGGCCTTAGCGTAGCAGACCTTCAAGCTTTGCGAGCAGCTGCTCGTGAGGCAAATGTAACTATTAAAGTGGTGAAAAACCGCCTTGTGCGAGTAGCTCTATCAGAGCACGACACCTACAAAGATACAGATACATCTGCGCTTGAAGGACAGCTTCTGTATGCATTTAGCAGTGAAGACGAAGTTGCGCCAGCACAAGTGCTAAAAAACTTCTCAAAAGACCACGAAGCGCTGGAGCTTGTCGGTGGCTTTAGTGAAGAAGGTAAATCGCTAGATACAGCTGAAGTAACAGCGCTTGCTGGACTACCGAGCAAAGAACAGCTCATTGCAGAAGTTGTATCACAGTTACTATCACCTGTACACGATGTTACAAATGCGCTTTCTGGAAACCTTCACGGCTTGCTCGATGGCGTCGAAGCAAAAGCAACCAATTAATTATTAACCGATTATTACAAGTAAGGAGCTAAAAATGGCTGATGTAAAAAAACTTGCTGAAGAACTAACGAAACTAACAGTTCTTGAAGTAAACGAACTAAAAAACGTACTAAAAGATGAATATGGCATTGAGCCAGCTGCAGCTGCAGTAGCAGTTGCTGGTCCAGCTGCCGGTGGAGACGCAGGTGCTGCCGCAGAAGAAAAAAGCGAATTCACCGTACAGCTTAAAGACGCTGGCGGACAGAAAGTTGCTGTTATTAAGGCTGTGAAAGAAATCACCGGACTTGGTCTTGGTGAAGCGAAGGCTCTTGTCGACGACGCTCCAAGTGCAATCAAAGAAAAAGCTACTAAGGAAGAAGCTGAAGAAGCAAAGAAGAAGCTTGAAGAAGCTGGCGCTAGCGTAGAGCTAGTATAGTAATATTTGGGATTATTGTTACTGAAATAATACCGCCATATCACGTGGCGGTATTTATTTTCAACTGTAAAATTTGCAACAATTTTAGAGCCACCAATGTTTTTGCTGTGGAAAGGTGCTTCTTACAGTAGACCATACCAAAAGACTCCTTGAGTATTGACTTTATTACTATTTTATAGTATTATATAGATATGTCAAGATTAGTAAAAGCACCCGCTACTATCCATGTCGAAAAGCATACACTAACGCCACAGCACATTGAATTTGCTGAGATAGGTATAAATAACGTCTATCATAGAATGGGCTTACAGGCCGTTGTTAACACGATTGAATACCCCTACAGATCTTACCCAGAGTATAGAAACAGTGGACAGGTCAGTACTGCTATACTTGCTGGTCATGAATGCTGGCAGGGTGGAGGTTTGAATGTATGGGCAACGGGGCGCGATCTCACTTCTTATGACGGATCGGTCAATTATGCATTTGGAGTGGCAGGTCACGATGGTCACGTAGTCGTATCATCACACAGGCTCGACCTTGAAGACCCACATAATCCTACCGAGTTCTTAACGGTAGTTACTCACGAATCTGGTCACGCCATGGGGCTCGTCGACCCAAGAAAACCAAATCACGATAGCAGATACGGATTCGGAGGACACTGCAACCAATCCTGCACAATGGAGGCAGCTAATAACAGAAATCACATTATAGAATCGCGTAATCGTCTACTGAACAATATAGGATCTGCTGGATTTTGTGGCTACTGCCTTTATGATTTGGCAAAACGTGGGCACGACATACGGAACAGCTAGCGAGCGCACAGAGCACTCGCAAGACCTCTTGACCTAAGCATTAAACTGCTGTATATATAGATATGATATTGTAATAAAAAACACAGACAAGGAACTGCGAGAATTATGTCTGAATTACCAGAGAAACAAGTCAAGCGCTTGAAATCATTGATTCAAGATGCTGAAACAAACCTGGCTGCCGCTAAGGAGCTTTTGATTAGCATCCTTGGCGAAGACGGTCAAATTGTAACACCAAAGAATAGCCAAGAAGATGTAGCCGGAAAGGTGATAGAGGGCGTATTCGACGGCCAAGTGATGATTGGCCCTGACGGAAAAAGCTACCCTGTACCAGCAAATTATGCCAGCAAGTCAAAGCTTGTAGAAGGCGACATGCTAAAACTAACCATCACAGATGGTGGCGGCTTTATCTACAAACAAATTGGCCCAACAGAACGTCGACAAATTATCGGAACACTTGTACAGCATGACGGCGCATACTATGTAGAAGCAGGCGGTAAAGAATATAGAATTCTTCTAGCTAGCGTTACATATTTCCGTATTAATATCGGAGACCAAGTTACAATTATTATCCCAGAAGACAACCCAGACGCAACATGGGCTGCGGTTGAAGCTGCGTTGTAGCCCTCTCTAGTTTATATACAAACCACCCCTTCGCGGGTGGTTTTATTTTGCAGCAAAAGAGATGGGATTGATGATATAATAAGAGGAGTAATGAGGGACTATAATGAGCGTAGCGCTGTATAGAAAATATCGCAGCAAAACACTAGACGAAATCATCGGGCAAGAACATATCACCGATATTTTACGTCGCGCCCTGGCATCGCAATCCATTGCACACGCTTATCTACTGACTGGCCCCCGAGGTACAGGCAAAACCTCGGTTGCACGAATTCTTGCACACGAAATCAACAACCTTCCATATACCGACGAAGACGATCACCTCGACATTATTGAAATTGATGCCGCCAGTAATAATGGCGTTGATGATGTTCGCGACCTGCGCGACAAGGCACTTATTGCTCCAGTTGCTGCTGCTAAGAAAATATATATTATCGACGAAGTTCATATGCTTTCAAAGCAGGCGTTCAATGCGCTGCTAAAAATGCTCGAGGAACCGCCCGAGCATATCGTTTTCATTCTTGCTACAACCGACGTAGATAAAGTTCCCGTAACGATTAAGAGCAGGACTCAACGATTTCATTTTCATCTTGTAGACACAGAAAAAGTATCCGAGCATCTGGCACACATTGCAAAAAAGGAAAAGATTTCTATCGACATAGACGCCCTCGAAATTATCGCAGAGCAAGGTGGTGGGAGTTTTAGAGACAGCATTAGCCTGCTAGATCAAATACGCCACACTTCAAATCAAAAAATAACTCGCGAGATGGTAGAGAATGGACTTGGGCTTGCACAGCGTGAACACATAGAAAACCTTACCAATGCAGTTAAGGGCCGGAATCCGAATGAGATAATAGACTCAATTCAATCAATCGAACAAACGGGCGTAAGCGCCGGAACCCTTGCTGGCCAGCTGCGAACACATTTCTATCGTCAAATTAGCACAAATCCGAGCCTAGTACATTTTCTTGAAGGGCTGGGAAATGTTTCTAAATCTTCACATCCGGACATAACGCTGCTTGTTACTCTGCTAAGTCGCGCCCACATTGCATCCGATACTAGCGCTCCCGAAAATTCATCAAAAAAGATTACCAAGAAGAGTACAACAGTTTCGTCAACCGTTACCCCTAAACCCCAGGCGATAACTGCTCCTATCGCACCAAAACCAAAAATAGCCCCAGCAAAAAAGCCCGCCCCAAAAAAGCCTATCTCTGACTTCGATTGGGATAAGGTCCTTTCATTTATTGCAGAAAAAAAGTCAGGTAACATCGGGCTTTACTCGCTATTACAAAAGTGCACCCCCCAAATTAAAGACGATGCACTGACGCTATATGCCGTGAACAGCTTTAATAAAAAGCGCCTTGAAAGTTCAAAAAATCTATCGGTTTTATATAATGCAATTGCCGAAACTCACGGTGGCGATATTGAACTTGAGGTTGTGGCATCAAGCGCACCGCCAAAAGATGAACAAGTCGCAAAAATTGCTGCTATGATGGGTGGAGGAGAAGAAATAGATGTCTGAGAAGAGTAGTGTTGCGGCAAAAGTTCCGCCCCAAAATATCGATGCCGAAAAGAGCCTACTTGGTGCAATTTTAATTGACGAAGGTGTGCTTGCAGATGTTTCAGAAGTTGTAAAACCTAAAGATTTTTACGATAAAAATCATGAACTTATTTTTGACGGTATTATGCGACTATACGAAAAGCATAAGCCTGTTGATATGTTGACATTAACAGATGAACTCAAACGTAAAGACCACCTTTCGCTAGTGGGCGGGTCGGCGTACCTATCTGAACTAACAAACTATGTCCCGACCGCAGCACACGCTGAAGCCTACGCTGAACTCGTAGCGCAAAAGGCTGTTCGCCGTCGCCTCATTAAAGCGAGTGGGGAAATTAGTGAGATGGGGTACGATGAAAATACCGACGTCCAAGAACTACTATCGAAGGCAGAGTCTGAATTATTTAGCGTGTCAGATCAATCACTCAAGCAAGATCTAATTAGCATCGAAAGTGTTTTGACCGACAGCTTTGATAGAATGGAAGAGCTTCATCAAAATAAGGGGGCGCTTCGTGGCATTCGCACTGGCTACCGAGACTTAGATAATATGACAGCGGGTTTACAACGTAGCGACTTAATTATTCTAGCGGCACGTCCGGCAATGGGTAAAACGACTCTTGTTACCAACCTTGCGTATAATGTCGCTACCATTGAGCAAAAAGCCGTGCTGTTCTTCTCGCTCGAGATGAGTAAAGAGCAACTGGTTGATCGTATGTTGGCCGATGCCGCCGGTGTTGATAGCTGGAATATCCGCACAGGCAACCTCAGCGATGACGACTTTAGCAAAATCACAGATGCAATGGGTGAAATGGCCGAAGCACCGATATTTATTGACGATAAACCTGGGTTGAGCGTGCTAGAGATGCGCACAAAAGCCCGACGTGTTGCACACGAACAGGAGTTAGGCCTTATTATTGTCGACTATCTTCAGCTCATGCAGGGAAGCGGCCGTAGTGATGGAAACCGTGTTCAGGAAGTGAGTGAGATATCACGAGGACTAAAGCTTGTAGCGCGTGAGTTAAACGTACCGCTTATCGCCTTGAGTCAGCTATCTCGTACAGTTGAATCACGAACACCACCAATTCCACAGCTTTCTGACCTTCGAGAATCTGGAAGTATCGAGCAGGACGCAGATATTGTAAGCTTTATCTATCGCCCTGGCTACTACGAGCCCGACAACCCAGACGTGGCAAATATTACCGATCTTATCATTGCAAAACACCGAAACGGGCCTGTTGGCAAAGTTGGACTATACTTCCATCCAGAAAGGCTACGATTTATGTCTCTGGATAATCGACACAAATAACGATATAATAGTTTACGTTATGTCAAAAAAACTGTCCGTAAAAAAGATAACATTTTACCGGTGGCGTTTTCTATTAGGATACGGATTGCTCTTATTTTCGCTTATAGCGATGCTTACTCTAGCTGCAATATATGCCCCAGGGGGAATTAGTGCGAGCGAAAAAACAAGTACACTTATTAGCGCCTCGCTTCGTCCAGACCAACCAAGCTCACTTCTTATAACAGACCTGCCGTATCACGCACTGCAAAAAATATCTATCACGCTTTTTGGTGTGAATAGTATCAGCATTAAGCTACCTTCGCTACTAATTGCAACCGCCGCAGGTGTTGGCCTGATATTTATTCTACGGCGCTGGCTAAAGCCGAGTGTCAGTGTTATCGCAGGTGGAATCGCAGCAGTTTCTACACCGTTTATATTCTTAGCGCAACAAGGTACACCCGAAATTATGACGATTTTTTGGCCAATCTGCATCCTCCTTCTTGCTACACTAAGTGTCCGACAGGGAAAGGTAAAATACCTAACTATGCCACTTTTAGGTATAGCCACTGGACTAAGCTTATATACACCACTGAGCATCTTCCTTATCATAGCCCTGCTGATCGGTAGCATGCTGCATCCTCATGTGCGCCATCTAGTGAAAAAACGCATTCCAAGGCAACTAGTCGTAGTGTCTACAATTCTGGCGATAGCAACAGTTATTCCACTTATATATATGATATACAAAACGCCAATACTCGCGATTGCACTCATGATATCAACGGGGTCGCTATCGTTTGATTTTATAGAAAACATTAAGTTAATTGCACTACAGCTATTTGACATCACCGGTCAAAGCACCCAGGTTACTGGCCAGCTTACGCCGTTCTTTACACTGCCTTCACTTATGCTCACGCTACTTGGGGCCTATCGACTATTAAAGTATCGCCACGGAGCGCAAAACTATCTGCTCACCACCTGGATGACGCTACTTCTTCCGGTTGTTTTAATTAACCCTCGACACCCAGAATTGCTTTTTGTTCCGTTTATTATGTTTATCGGCATCGGTATAGATTACCTGCTAGGGTATTGGTATAAACTATTCCCACTTAACCCTTACGCTCGAGTTTTTGGACTTATTCCACTCGTTGTTCTTATTGGGGGAATCATGCTATCAGATTCGTCTCGCTACTTTTATACATACCATTACAATGCACCGTTAGCACTCCAATCAAGCCATGACTTAGCACTCATAAAAGATGCTATCTCACAAGCAAAAAAGCAGTCGCGCACACCCGCTATTGTAGTGTCTCCAACGGATCACGCATTTTATCAGCTATACAGCGACGTAAAAGATCTTAACTTAGACATATCCCAAGATCCTAAAACGCCGACAAACAAAAATACTATTATCGCTACTCGCGATAGCAAGCAAGTCACATCGGAGTACATCCCGACGCAAATTATCGCAGACCGAACTGCTGGCGAGCACTCAGACAGACTGTATATATACAAAAATACAGACAAATAAGCTATACTATAAAGATAACGACAGAGGAGGAGTTTAAAATGGCGTTTGACCAAATGAAAATGCTTAATGATTTACGTAAAGCACAAAAAGAGCTAAAGAAGCAACAGATTATTGCAGCTGCAGGCGGCGAAGATGACGATCCCGCAGTTGAAGTAACAATCAACGGTGAGCTAAAAGTTGAGAACATCTCAATCAATCCCGACTACGTAGACCTTGAGGATATTGAAGAACTTGAAGGCTGGCTTGAGGCGGCAATCCGAGATGGAATGACAAAAGCACAAGAAGTAGCCGCAGAAAAAATGAAGCCCCTTATGGGCGGCATGAACCTACCTGGGATGTAAAACTAGTGACACAGCAATTGCTGCCAAAAGCACTCACATCGCTAATAGATGAGCTGGGCAAACTTCCTGGCGTCGGCATTCGCACAGCAGAACGTTATGCATATTATTTACTTCGAGCTCGCTCTGAATCGAATAGTTCACTTGCAAGCGCCATCGAAAGTCTTCAAACTGGTGTTAAATCGTGTCCGGTTACATTTGCCCTAATTGGTGCCGACGAAGAGGTTTCGTCGCTTTATAGCGATCCTTCACGCAATAAAAGGCTAATAGCCGTCGTAGAAGAACCTCTTGATATAATTGCGCTCGAGCGCACAGGGCAATACCATGGCACCTATCATGTGCTCGGTGGCGCAATTTCGCCAATTGACGGAATAGGGCCAGAGCAGCTACACATTACCGAGTTGACAAAAAGAATTGAAAAAGACAAAGCAGAGGAGATAATTATCGCCACCAATGCAAGCGTTGAAGGGGAGTCAACAGCACTTTTCCTCCAGAGACACATCGCACAATCTGGAATCAATGTCAAAATGAGTAGACTCGCTCGAGGTCTACCCGTTGGCGTCGACCTTGAATATGCAGATCAAATAACACTAAGTCACGCACTCGAAGGACGTAAGATTTTATAATGTACGATGAAGCAATTACCTTAATTACAACCGCAAAAAATATTGTTGTCATTCAAGCAGAAAACCCCGATGGAGATAGCCTTGGCACGAGCTTAGCACTTGAAGAAATACTTAGCGATATGGGCAAGAAAGTTAGTTTATATTGCCCGGTAGAAATTCCCAAATACATGCGCTATATACCCGGCTGGGATAGGGTAGACAGTGAATTCAACACTCATGCAGATCTTGCTATAATTGTCGACACAACTGCAGATGTTCTTATGAGCAAAGCGCTCGAGGCTCCAGGAGTACGACATTTCCTTGAGTCACACAACGTTTTGGTAATTGATCATCACATAGATGCCGAACCAACCCTTAGCTTTCCTCACCAGTTACTCCTTGAAGAAGGTGTATCAGCTAGCCAGATTTTACATAGATTAGCGGTAAAAGCGAACTGGACTATAAATAAGCCAGCAGCGTCTGCAATGCTTGCAGCGCTATTGTCGGACACGCTCGGACTTACCACTCAAAATGTTGATGCAAAAGCATACGCTACAGCAAGTCACCTAGCTGAACTTGGCGCAAGCCCTTCAACAATCGAAGAGGCTCGTCGTGAATTTATGAAAAAATCTGCCGAAATACTTGAATACAAAGGGAGACTTATTGAGCGTATCGAGTATTATCTTGATGGCCGTCTGGCGGTTGTCAAAATACCATTCTCTGAAATTGAAGCCTATAGCGACCAATACAACCCAAGCGTCCTTGTACTTGACGAGATGAGGCTAGTACAAGGTGTTGAACTAGCGGTGGCAATCAAAACCTACCCAGACGGAAAACTTACCGGTAAACTGCGATCAAATAGTCCAATCGCAGCAGATGTTGCAGGCTACTTTGGCGGCGGCGGACACAAGTACGCAGCTGGCTTTAGAGTGTACGACTCCGCAGAAACAATTGTTGAGGATTTACTCACAGCAACAAACAAAGCCTTAAACAAATCTGCTACAATATAAGCATTATGTCGCTACATTTTTATAACACTCCTGCTCGAACAGTCGAGCGATTTACACCACAGGAACCTGGTAAAGTAAAGATCTACACCTGTGGTCCAACCGTTTATGATTATCTGCACGTTGGCAACTGGGCAGCCTATCTTTATTGGGATGTACTCGTCAGAACATTAGAAATAAACGGCCTAGACGTTAACCGAGTTATGAATATTACAGACGTTGGACACCTTGTGAGCGATGCCGACGAAGGGGAGGACAAGCTAGAAAAAGGCGCAAAACGTGAAGGCAAAACAGCATGGGACATCGCAAAATATTATGAAGAATACTTTTTAGATCGACTCGATACGCTCAATATTATTCGACCAAACCATATCACAAAGGCAACTGATTTTATAGACGAGCAACTTAACTTAGTCCGAACCCTAAAAGAAAAGGGATATACGTATCAAATTGCAGACGGTATTTACTTTGATACAAGCAAGTTTCCAACGTATGCAGATTTTGCACATATTAACATAGACAACCTCAAAGAAGGAGCACGCGTTGAAACAAACACTGAAAAGCGTAACATAACCGACTTTGCCTTATGGAAATTCACCCCAGACGGGCAAACTCGTGATATGCAATGGCCCACACCAACCGACTTGCTCGAGGACAATACACAGTCCAAGCAGGGATTCCCCGGCTGGCATCTTGAATGCTCCGCGATGAGTATGGCAATTCTTGGATCGACACTCGATATTCACACCGGAGGAATCGATCACATACCAATTCACCATACAAATGAAATTGCACAAAGCGAAGCGGCGAGCGGAAAAAAGTTCTGTAACACTTGGCTTCATAATAACCACCTGAAGGTAGATGGCACGAAAATATCAAAAAGCCTTGGTAATGGCTATACTCTCGAGGATCTACAAGAAAAAGGATTTGCCCCACAAGACCTTCGAATGTTTATCTTGCAAAGTCACTACAGAAACGAAGGTAATTTTACGTTTGAAAACCTAGCTGCTGCCGCACAAAGGCTAAAAAACTGGAAGCGTATTGCATCATTACGTCACCAAATACATGCTACGCTCGATACCACTGACACAAACGTGATCCCCTCATACGCAGCGCAGAGGTTCTTAACAGAAATACTTCAAAATGATATCAACACACCTGAAGCGCTGGCGCATATTGATAAAGTCCTGAATGAAGTATTAGAAACACCGCTCCATCAAATCAATCAAAAATCCCTGACAGATTTTATTCATCACGTTGATCAATCGCTTGGATTCACCCTTGAGAACGATACGCCAGACATTACAGACGAGCAAAAACGACTAATTATCGTGCGTAAGCGAGCACGCGACAATAAAGACTGGGCAACAAGCGATAAGATAAGAGACGAACTCTCGAGTGACGGGATATTTATTCGCGACACCCCCAATTACAGTATCTGGGAACGTCACTAATACACTGCCTTACGCCTTCTTGGTAGAGGGCGACTGCTTTTCTTTTTGACGAACTTTTGATAGCAATCGTGGTACAGAACCAACTGACTTTTCTTTGGTTGTTCGTCTATTTTCAAGGTAATCCTCTACAAGAACCTTAATCCAGCCAGCAATCGGGATTGAAATCAACCCGCCAATCAAGCCAAACATGTATGTTCCTATTGTTACAGAAACCAGCACTATTAACGCCGATAATTGAACTGTTTTTGACTGAATAGCAGGGGAGATAAAGTTATTTTCGATCTGCTGATATACAATAAAGTAGCCAAGGAAAATCACCGCCGCAGGAATACTATTTAGTGCAAGCAGCACTGTGATAAGCACACCGGCAATCGTTGCACCAAACATCGGAACAAGTGAAAGAATAAACGAAATCGCAGCAATTGGAAGCGTAAGATTGCCAGAAACCTCCTGAATAAATATAGACATGATAAAGACAGTAAGACCGGAGGTAACACCCGCAATCGCCGCTACTGCAATCTGGCCATTTACATAACCCTTCATAACATCGTACATACGAGAAATAAGTTTCTGGTGGTGCTTCTTCATGTCTTTATCTGTATAAATGCCCCAAATTCTCCTCATCCAATCTGGCCCCTCAAGAAGCATCAAAAAGCTGATAACGAGAACAAGAATCAAGGAAACAATCGCCCCAAAGACTGAGCCAACTCCGTTTACTAGATTTACACCGATATTTCCTGCCCAATCTGTAGCCTTTACTTTTACAGATTCGACAGCCCTATCAACTTGTGGCTGAAGGTTGTACTTTTCGACAAAATTACCAAGTGAATCAATGCTGGACTGATTTTTCTCAATTAGGCCGGGAATCGTTTCTGCAAAATGAATGGACTGTTGCACCATTGGGGGAGTGACTAAAAAGATAAAGCCCATAAGAACTGTTACCACGGCAATGAAAGCCGCAGCCGTTCCGCCGAGCCGACTACGACCAGGCATCAATTTTGCTAAATGACTTACCGGAGAATTTAGGGCCAAAGCTAGAAAAAGTGAGGCTATCATTAAAACTAATGCAGTACGAGCCGAATAGATTGCCAGCCCTGCAAGGCCAAAACCAATAACAACCAGCCAAAAGCGAACAAACGTTTTAGTATCAATTTCTATTTTTACTTTCATAGTTAGCTATATTCTCCTTATGTAACTTATTATATTTTAGCATATTTGCTATAAAATTCAATCTAAGGCTGGCTATTTTGAATTATAATAGTCGGCTAAAAATTGTGCTTTAAATTCTAAAAAAGATCCGTTCATTATACTGCTACGAATATTATCAACCAGCGTAACTATAAATTGTTCGTTGTGGATTGTTGCAAGTGTGTTTGAAAGCAGCTCGCCAGTCCTAAATAAGTGATGCAAATAGGCACGTGAATAGTTTTTACAGGTATAGCATTCGCAATCTTCATCAAACGGGCGATAATCTTCTTTAAACTCAGCTCGTTTGATATTAATTCTGCCATATTTGGTATACAATGCGCCATTACGGCCTACCCTGGCAGGGGAGACACAGTCAAACGTATCAGCCCCATTTTCGATACAAGCAAAGATATCATCAGGTTCACTAATTCCAAGCATATGGCGTGGCTTATTTTCTGGCAACTCATCGCACATCCAGCCAACAATCTCGCCAATGCGAGCCTTTTCTAGTGCGCCACCGAGCCCATAACCATCAAAATCTAGTGCGCCAAGAAACCGTGCACACTCACGTCGTAAATCTTCGTGATTTGCACCCTGAACAACACCAAAAAGTGCTTGTGGCGGACGATGTGAGCGCTCCTTATTTAGCCGCTTGTGTTCTTGCAGGCTGCGTACTGCCCACGGATGCGTTCGACGATGCAGCGATTCTACCTGGTAATCATAGTCGTGGTGCAATGTCGTAAGTTCATCAAACGCGAACGTAATATCAGCACCAATTCCATGTTGAATTTGCATAGATTTTTCTGCATCAAGCCTATGCAAACTACCGTCTAAATGTGACTTAAAGGTGACGCCATCATTATCTATTGTTGCAAGTTTGTCTTTCTTTTTTGATACGTTTTCACCAGCTTTCCCGGTCATATCAATAACTTTTTTAAAGCCAACCCCTAAACTCATAACTTGAAATCCACCGCTATCACTAAACGTAGGACCGCTCCAGTTCATAAAAGTATGAATTCCTCCGGCGTTATCAATTACCTCGTGGCCAGGGCGCAAGTACAAATGATAGGCATTCACCAAGCAAGCCTGAGCTCCCGTTTCTTGAAGTTGCTCGGGCGTTAAAGACTTTAACGTAGCTTGCGTACCAACCGGAATAAACGCAGGCGTGGAAATGCTCCCGTGAGGAGTTTCTAAGACACCAGTTCTCCCATGAGATCCGTCAAGCTTATGTGTAACTGTAAAATTGAATCCTTCGTTCACTTGCCTAATTGTACCACGCAACGTACTATTAATAGATAACGAAGGGAGCAAATATGCCTAAAAATGAACCCGAAATTTGTATCGAAGTTGATAATTTTTCTATGAAGTTTGGCGATAAAACAGTAATCGACAATCTTTCCTTTACAGTAAAAAAGGGGGAGACCTTTGGTTTTCTTGGCAGTAACGGAAGCGGTAAGACTACCACAATTCGCGCCCTATTGGGAATATATAAACCGACCTCCGGATTGCTGCACATTAACGGGAAAGAGTTTACACCCGAAGATGGGGGCAAACTAGGCTACCTCCCTGAAGAACGAGGACTTTACAAAAAAGAATCTGTTATTGACGTGATGACCTACTTTGGCCAGCTCAAAGGACTTACACGTCAAAACGCAAAAGAGTGGTCTTTAGAATATCTAGAAAAAGTTCAAATAGACGACAAAGCAAAAACTAAAATCGATAAACTTTCTGGCGGCCAGCAACAAAAAGTCCAACTTGGCGTTACAATTATGAATAATCCCGACATTCTTATACTCGACGAGCCCACAAAAGGCTTTGACCCAGTTAATCGACGACTATTGATGGACATAGTGGACGAGCAAAAAAACAATGGCGCAACAATTATATATATTACGCACGACATGAGTGAGGTCGAGCGACTTTGTGATCGAGCAATTTTACTAAAAGATGGCAAAAAAGCAGCCTACGGAACTATAGAAGAAATATTTAAACAATTTAATAAGAAAAGTATGGACGATGTTTTCCTTTCGATTTACGGAAAGCAATCTAACCTAAAAGCGGAGGCTATGTAGCATGGCAAGTCATCACAATCTTGGAACGGTTATTTGGTTTGAGTTTACTCGTACCGTAAAAAAGCCTTCGTTTTGGGCGGCAACGCTATCTTTGCCAATACTCATCGCAGCGATATTTGCAATTGCTTTCTATAGTCAAAAATCAAGCATAGACAGCCAGGCAAACTTAGCTGAAGAAAAGTTCAGCATGCAATACCTAGATGAATCAAAAATAATATCCCCAGAAATTGCCGGTGGATTTAAGGCAAAAAAATCGACCAACAAGTCTACCGCAATTACAGCCGTGAAAGACGGCGATTTAGATGCGTTCTTTTACTATCCAAAAGACTTAACGAAAAACCCAGTTGAAATATACGCAAAAGACGACGGGCTATTTAATAATGGGAAGTACGACGCAGTTGCAAAGCAAATGCTCAACCTCAGCACAAGCCAAAGTATTGGAGACCCACAGCTGATTGCAGTTGCTCAAGGTAACATACAATCTACCACAACCGCCTACAAAGACGATGGCACAGAGTCTGCCGGCTGGTGGGCAGCGGCTCCACCACTTATATTCTTGGTATTGTTTTATTTTGCAGTTACAATGCTTGGCAATAACTTGCTTAATAGTACAGTAGAAGAGAAAGAAAACCGTGTAACAGAAATGATCCTTACCGCTCTTAATCCGACTGACTTAATTGTTGGTAAGTTGATCGCAACGTTTATGGCAGGAATTCTACAGGCAATCATACTCCTTATCCCGGTTGTTGCTGCGTACCTATTCCTTGGTTCAGATGGTGCAGGCGCCGCAAACCTTCCCGACCTTACCATCATCGACAAGCTCGTGCTGGATCCAGCTACGATGGCAATTGGATTTTTACTATTCATTGGCGGTATGATTCTGTTTACTGGAACGCTTGTTGCGGTGGGTGCCATTATGCCTACAGCCAAAGAGGCAGGGCAATGGTTCGGTATCGGTATACTCATGATGCTTATTCCGTTTTACATTATGCAACTCATTCTCAGCGACCCTCAGCAAATTGTAGTATCAGTATTTACATATTTCCCGTTCACCGCACCAGTTACCGCAATGCTGCGCAACGCCTTTGGCTCACTATCACTTGTAGAATCTGCCACGGTAATAGCGATACTATTTATCCTCGGAAGTTTCATTATTCAACTAGCGGTTAAACTCTTTCGATATGGTGCAATGGAATATTCAGACAGACTTTCGCTCAAGCGGATTTTTAAGTAATTACTCAGAATTACCTGCTACAATATCGCCATGAGAATACTTGTTATTGAAGATGAGATAAAGCTAGCTAAAGCACTAAAGCGAGCATTGCAATCCGAAGGATACGCTGTTGATATAGAACACGACACAGACGCCGGCTACGCTATGGCCAGCACAGAGCCGTATGGCGCTTTAATTATCGATCGAATGCTACCAGGCGATGACTACAAAGACGGCATCGAATTATTAAAACAACTCCGCAAAGACCGAATATTTACACCTACGATATTTTTAACTGCACTTGGCGAAACGCATCACACGACCGAAGGACTTGATAGCGGAGCTGATGACTATCTTGTTAAACCGTTTTCTATTGAAGAATTGCTCGCTAGAGTCCGTGCGTTATTGCGCCGGCCAAAAGAACAAACCGCAACCATTCTACGGGTAGGCAATCTTACTTTAAATACCAACACCCGTGAAGTGCATTTTAAGCAGGTGCCAATTAGTCTAACCTCAAAAGAACTATCGCTTCTTGAGTATCTTATGCAATCGCCAGGGATAACCCAAAGTAAAGATAAAATCATTTCTGAGGTTTGGGATTTTGACGCAGACATCCTTCCAAACACGGTAGAAGTATATATTAAATATCTGCGAAAAAAGATCGACAACACCTTTAACGTGCAATATATTAAAACCGTCCGTGGAATCGGCTACAAAATAGAGGCGTAATGCACAATATTCAATCAATGTTTGAATCGGCGACGCTAAAGCTTACAGGCTGGTATCTTCTTATTATTATGCTGATTAGCATTTCGTTTAGTATTCTAGTATATAACTTTGCGCTAGGGGAGCTATCGGCAAGGCTTGGTGTTATTGGCACTCGCATCGAGGAGCGCGGCGATATCTTTACGCAATTTAATTACAAAAGCGTACAAGAGCACCAATACGAAGAGGCGGCGAATAACTTCCTTACGTTGCTGATCTATTCAAACTTAATTATTCTTGCGGGGGCGAGCTTTGGTAGTTATCTTTGGGCTCGAAACACACTACGCCCAATCGAAGAAGCTCACGAGGCGCAAAGTCGCTTTACGAGCGACGCTAGTCACGAACTACGCACGCCGCTGTCTATCATTAAAGCAGAAACCGAAGTAATCCTACGCGACAAGCGTGCCTCAAAACAAGAACTCAGGGAGGTGCTGCAGAGCAACCTGGAAGAGGTTACACGACTGAGTGACTTATCTACGCTCCTGCTGCGCCTAGCTCAGCTCGAGGTTGTGAACGACGATTGGGAGTCCACCAATTTACATTCAGTGGCAGCAGAGGCAATTTCAGCATTCCCCAAGAATCAACAAACCCTAATTACTTTACAAGCAAACAAGGCCGGCCCAGTAACGCAGGCGCACCCCGAAAGCATCAAAGAAGCGGTAGCTATACTCATAGAAAACGCACTAAAATACAGCACACCAACAGACAAGATCCTCATCCGTACATTCAAGGAGCGTGGACGGTTCTGTATCAGTGTAAAAAATCGCGGAGCCGGCATACCAGAGAAAGATATTAATAAAATATTTGACAGATTCTATCAATCAAGCGCATCTCGATCAAAAAAAGATACTCCGGGCTATGGATTAGGTCTTTCTCTTGCCAAAAAAATCATTGAACTTCACCACGGAGAAATTACTGTAAAAAGTAAACTAAACGACACCACAACTTTTACTATCCGAATTCCCTAAAAAACAATTGCCATTAAGCTTATTCTCAGATTCGATTGGCATACTGATGATAGATGAGGGCAATACGCAATCATCATAACAAAAAGGAGTATGCAATGAGTACACCATCAACAGTTTATTTAAGTAAAAAAGGCATGAAAGAGCTGAAGAAATCTATCACTCAGCTGGAGCGCCAAGTTAAACACGCACAAGCAGAATTAAGAGACTTAAGTGGCGGAGATTCACGAGAAGAACGCTACGAAAGAATAGAACGGCTATCCCGAGTAGAGTCGCTAGAAGCAGACCTTATTGAGAAAAAGTCGCACCTTTCAAAAGCCAAGTTGCTTCCGCGAAAACGCGATGCACTAAAGGTTGCGATTGGATCGGTAGTCGACCTGCTTGATACAAACGGTAGGATATTTCGTTACACGCTAGTCAACAGTATCGAAGCAAACCCTAGTGACGGGCGAATATCAGTCCAAAGTCCACTTGGAAAAAGTCTAATTGGCCGCACAGCAGATGACACAATCCAGTGGAGCGCCGGCCTGAAAGCAAATAAACTCCAGTTAATCCGCATCAGCTAAGTATCACCACAACGATCAAAGTACCAGATTCACCTCTGGTACTTTTTATATTACAACAAATATTTTCGGTGTATAATGAAGGTAATGCTTTACTATAGTCAATCTACAAAACAAGCGCTGGCCTCGCTAAACACATCAAAAAATGGGCTCTCATCAGCAGAAGTCAAAAAACGACTGTCGATTTACGGAAAAAATGAAGTTAAATTAAATCGAAAACCGCTTTGGCGAATTATTATAGAGCCGTTTGCAAACGTGTTTATGGCGGTACTTGGTGCTGCGGTAGCTCTAAGCCTGTGGCAAAAAGAGCCGCTTGATGCAAGTATTATCGGATTCATCATGATATTGAACGCCGTAATCTTTTACATTCAAACTTACTCAACTCAAAAAGTGCTTCGTACGCTAGAAAAGAAAAGCCAACAAAAAGTAACTGTTGTTCGCCACAAAAAAGAGCAGAAGATTGATATTTCGCTTCTTGTTCCCGGCGATATTGTTTTACTAAGCGAAGGAGAGAAGATACCGTCAGACGGACGAGTAGTTGCGGCTAATCAGTTGCGCGTGAATGAATCTCAGCTAACCGGTGAAAGTGAGCCAATCAGCAAACATTCCGACCCCGTTAACAGCGAGGCGCCAATTTACGAACGAAGTAATATGGTGTATCAAGGCTCGTTTGTAATCGGTGGAAATGCAAGTTATGTTGTAACAGCCACTGGCAATAAAACTGAATTCGGAGCAATTGCAAGCCTCGTAAAAAAAGATGATCTTGTGAGTCCAATTCAAAAAAAGATTGATACGTTAATTTCCCAGATTATAATTGTTATACTTGCAATATCTATTGTGGCATTTGGGCTCTCTATTGTGCGAGGCATGGAAATCATCGAGGCTCTACGCTTTGTTCTTGCAATTGCCGTATCTGCCGTACCAGAAAGCCTACCTGTTGCTATTTCTGTTGTACTAGTACTCGGAATGCGTCGCATGGCAGCAAAAAAAGCATTGGTTCAAACAATGCGCTCCATAGAAACAATTGGTGCCGTTACGACAATTGCAACAGATAAAACCGGTACACTGACCCAGAATAAACTTAGCCTATCAACAACGTGGCAACCATCTACTAATACCGAAGATCTTACACAGCAGGCTGTTAAAGCGATATCATTCAGCAAACACTCACTCAGCGACCCGCTCGATATAGCAATTACAGAATTTGCAAAAAAAGAAGGCGTTAACCTGACTCGCCACACTCCACTCACTAGCTTTGCGTTTGATCAGGATCTTGCTATGAGCGGTAGTCTTTGGCATAGCGGAAAGCAATACGACCTATTTGTAAAAGGAGCGCCCGAGCACATACTACGGCGTAGTAAATTATCAAAAAAAGAACTAAGTGAAGCAAAAACAGAGCTAGAAGCGCTGACGTCACACGGATATCGTGTAATTGCAGTTGCGCACGCTACGACTCAAAAGCCTGTGGATCTACTCAGTAACTTGCCACCAAAAACACAATTCAGCTTCGACGGATTTTTAGCTGTAGCAGACCAGTTGCGCCCAGAAGCAAAAGCCGCCGTAAAATCTGCTCAGCGGGCGGGAGTAACTGTTCGAATGATAACCGGAGACCACCTGGAAACTGCATATTTTATCGGGAAAGAGCTTGGTATGGTTACAGAGCGAAGTCAAATATTTGATAGCCGAGAAATAAATACCATGACAGATAAAGAGTTGGCGAAAGTACTAAAAAATGTGCGTGTTTTTGCCCGCGTGATTCCAGAGCAAAAGTATCGAATTTTAACAATATTAAAGCAGCATAATATTACAGCCATGACTGGAGACGGTGTCAATGATGTTCCCGCTCTATCGAGCGCACACGTTGGGCTCGCAATGGGCAGTGGATCACATATCGCAAAAGATGCTGGAGATATTATTTTGCTTGATGATAACTTTAAAACCATTATCGATGCACTACGAGAGGGGAGAACAATCATCAGCAACGTTCGGCGAATGCTCCTCTTTTTACTCTCTACTAATGCTGGTGAGATCTTAACAATGATGGCATCACTTATTATGGGGCTTCCGATTCCGCTCGTCCCAGTGCAAATTTTATGGGTAAATCTTGTAACGGACACTTTTATGGTAATACCTCTTGGGTTGGAGCCAGCTGATAAAAACACGCTATCAGACAGGCCAACTCGCCCAAATGCTCCAATACTATCAAAAGACATGATTATCCGAATGTTGCTCATCTCTCTATCTATGGCAGTTCTTACAATCGCCGGCTTTATCTACTTCCTGCAAACTCATGGCATAGATTACGCCCGAACGGTAGCATTTCATATACTCGTTGTTACCCAAATCGCCAATGCGTTCTGCGTACGAAGCGACTACGGATCAATTTTCGCAAGCCTACGCGTATGGAGTGCTCCGTTCTACGTTGGATTAGCGGCAACCATCGTAGTACATGGACTCACTTTGTTCACTCCTGTTGGCGACATTCTTCATATGGAGAAACTTCACCTTATTGACCTTGCCGTAACTTCAACCCTTGCGATGATTATTCCAATAGTTGTTAGCGAGCTTCATAAGTTAATCACAAAGCCATCAGCAGCCAAGTAACTGCTACAAGAAGAGCCTTACACTTCGGACGAAGACTCTCGTTTTGCAATTCGCTTTCCGGCTCGGTTAGCAAGATACCACTGAAGCAGCGCAGATACAATAATAAAACCCGATACAGGTAGAAGATCTGCAAACGCAGGCTGCGTAAAGTCGAAGAAGCTACGGGCGAACCCAAAACCAAATGCAGCACTAGCAACTACTGTTGCCAGAATAATATATAAAGCTCGAGCAAATTTTGCCCAAAAGTCATACGATATTCTTAGTAACCGTGGCATAAGTAGCACAAGGTAAATTCCAAAGAACGTAGCGATAATAACAGTCGTAGTAGTAACACTCTTATGATCAGCTGTACCGATACTCGTCATATACCAGTAGCTAAATGTAACCGTTATGCCAGATATAAACGAAATCGGCAGGACGGCAAAAAGCGTATCTCGCCAAAAATCTTTAGGATTCACCCGATAATTTGGCTTAGGCGGAAACAGCGTCCACATAATAGTAGGGAGCGTCACTAAAAATACGTTCATAAACGTGTTATGGCGAGGCTCAAACGGATAAACAATGCCGAGCGCCATTGTAGCAAGTAATAAAAATATGCCGTATAAAATTTTATGAAAGAACAGTGTAGCGATAATCTCAATTGCTTGCATGATCCGATTACCTAACTTCATACCAACTGGCAGTGCATTGAAAGAATTATTCAACAGCACAATATCAGCAACGCGTCGACTGGCCGCAGCGCCAGAATACATCGCTACACCCAAGTCTGCCTTCTTGAGCGCTAAAGCATCGTTAATTCCGTCGCCGACCATGCCAACGAACTTTCGTTGCTGCTGAAATGTTTGAATGAGTTTTTCCTTTTGCTCGGGCAAAACTCGTGCAAAAATTGTTGTACGGTACACTGTTTTGTACCATTCTTTTTCATCCATCTGCTCTAGTTCAGCGCCAGTAACAACCCGATCATAATCAATAATTCCAGCTTTTTTTGCAATATATTGAACCGTGTCAGGATTATCACCACTTATCACACGAACACTAACACCTCGCTGCTGAAGAAAGTCTACAGTTTGAACCACGCCTTCACGAAGATCATTTCTAAGAATAACAAGACCTAGCAGCGACACACCCCTTGGCTGTTCAACAAGCTGACGAAGCGGGGTTTTGCTATCCTTACTCACAGCAACAAGCAGCACCCGTTTACCCTCCTTGGTCAGCTTTTCAATTAAATCCGCTTGTTTTTGAGTTATTTTTGACAACTTGGATACATACTCTGGCGCACCCATGAAAATCGTTTGCTCGGAATATGAGCCAATCTTTACTCGAACAGCGCTCATTTTGCGTTCGCTACTAAAAGCAAGGATGTCTAACGTATCGTACTGAGCGGGCGTATCGAGTGCAGCAATAATTGCTTCGCCCGTAGCGTTACCTCCGCTTGTTTCTTGTGCGGTAACACTAATCAGCTCACGATAATATCGGCTATCGTTTTTATCATCAAACGCCAAAAATCTATCAAAAACAACACTCGGTTCGGTAAGAGTACCTGTTTTATCCGTACAAAGCACATTCAACAAAGCCATAGCTTCTATAGCAGTCAGCTTTTGCGGTAGAACCTGCTCGGCAGCAAGCTTTAATGATCCATACGCCAACAATAGCGTGCTCGCCAAAAGGAGGCCTTCTGGAATTACAACGACTGCGCCAGATGTAACCGTCTTAAATATGCGAATGAGATTTTCTCCCATGGCTGCGTACACCACAATAACCAACAAAGACAGCCCCAGCGCCCCATAGGTGAGCGCACTAATCGCAAAGTTTATTTTACGTTGCAATGGTGTAACTTCTGGTATGTATTCTTTTAGTTTTTTTGTCATTTTACCGGCCTTGGTTGCATGTCCTACGGCAGATACGCGTGCCTTTGCACTTCCTGCCACAACCGCAGTACTTGCAAGAATAGTGTCGCCAGGCTGTTTATATACCGAAGCCGATTCTCCTGTAAGAAGGCTTTCGTCAACCTCCATGCCCTTGCTCGAAAGGATTATCGCATCTGCAGGTACCTCATCACCTGTAGAGAGTAATATCTCATCGTCATCTTGAAGTTCTGTATATAGTACGTCCTCCGTACGCCCATTGGGTAAAATTCGATGTGCACGTGGCGCGCTCATTAGCTCCAGCTTTCTTAGTGCCAAACGTGCTCGCACTTCTTGCATAACACCGATTGCAAAGTTGATCGTAATAACTACCGAAACAAAGTACGCATCTCTATACTCACCAAGGAGCAGGAGTATCGCCGCTAGGCTATAGATTGCGATAACAATGGGGGTAAAAAAGTTGCGGTAAACAATACTAAAAAATTCTTTCGATGTCATACAGTTTATTATACACTTCGCTAGCAAAATGCAGCATAAGCAGTTATACTAGTGCATATGAATTCGCGGCTAAAAATTGCGATAGGAGCAGGGATTGCAATCATTGTACTTTTGTACGCAGGCTTGTTATTACAGAGTGATTCAAAAAAAGTAGAACCCGAAAGTAGAACAGAGCTAACAACAAGTACCACCGAAACCACCGACTCAAAGGCAAACGAAACTAAAGAGAAAACTAGTACTGCAGGTGAGCAGGGGGGTGATGCAGAAAGCGCAACTTCATCATCAAGCTCGAATAGCGCAAAAGGTGCCGCAGTTAAGACACTAGAAACTGAATTATTCAAAAAGACCAAGGGGAAACGGATTATCTTCTTTTATGATAAAAACGTACCAACAAACAAAAAAACGTATGATTTTATTAAGGCTAATCTTAATAACTTCTCGAAAGATGCAACATTTTTTGTAGCAGACTACAACAAGAACAAGGAGCTCCGAGAACATTACGGGATAACAAGGCCAGGAGTTATGATCGCCTTTACAGCAGACGGTGATATTACAGGTCTTTACGGGGCTGAAGAGCCAAGCTTAGAGGCTATCAAGTCGTCGCTCGGTGTATAACCACCTGTGGTGTCGTTATTTTGAAAACAACTAGTTCTTTGCTATAATTATTAACGCACATAAAACAATGGGATGTCGCCAAGTGGTAAGGCACCGGGTTCTGGTCCCGGCATTCGGGGGTTCGAATCCCTCCATCCCAGCCAAGTAGAAAAAATTTCGCCAGAGAGAGCTAAACTCGAATTATTAGGCT
>CAZENS010000008.1:0-18292 GCA_964513905.1 uncultured Candidatus Saccharibacteria bacterium
CTTACGATTAAACCAGATTTTATTCGTGAACGACTTGGGGCGGATATATCTAAACATGACATGGTGCGGATGATTAGTAATGTCGAATTTCCACTCTGTGAAGATTGCGGCTGGAATCCTAAGGATCGTCAGGATAATATTGACGATTTGCATGTTAATGTGCCGTTTTGGCGAATGGATATTGAAGAAGCCGAGGATGTCGTAGAAGAGATTGGTCGTTTGCATGGATTTGATGCACTGCCACGCGAATTGCCTTTGCGCAGTACGAAGCCAGCTCAGAAGAACGCGCTTCGCAGGACAAAGCAGAGTATTCGTGCTAGTCTATCTCAGGCTGGTGCAAACGAAGTACTGACGTATAGTTTCGTGCACGAAAACACCCTGAAAAAGGCTGAGCAGGATGTTGCGCAAGCCTTTAAGCTAAGCAATGCGCTCAGTCCTGGCCTGCAATACTACCGCTTGACTGTACTGCCAAGTTTGCTTGATAAAGTGCATATGAATATAAAGGCGGGACACGATGAGTTTGTCTTATTTGAGATCGGTAAAGGGCATAACAAAAAGTATCATGCGGATGATGACAATGGCTTGCCAAAAGAGATGCAATTTGTCGATGCGGTATATGCCAGCAGACAGCCGCGTGAGGGTGCGCCGTATTATTATATGCGTCGCTTAGTGTCGCAGCTGGCGCTGGATCATGGCTTTACGCTTCGCTTTAAGCCAATCGCCGAACCGCTTGATTATCCTGTCGCTGCACCATTCGACCTTTCGCGTAGTGCACTTGTTGAGACATGGGACGGTGACTTTGTGGGTATGATTGGCGAGTTGAAGCAGTCGGTGATACGTAACTTTAAATTGCCGCAACATGTAGCCGCTATGACACTCGATTTGGAGAGTTTTCACGAAATTGCCAAAAAGCCACGAGCGACCTATCTACCGCTCAGTAAATACCCAGCTATAAACCGCGATATATCTATAGCGGTGGATGATGGTGTATCATACGAAAAACTACGCTTGGCTGCAAATGATTATCTGGATAACATTGGCGAGGATGTGCATATAGAGCCGATTGGTGCATACAAGTCAAAAGGCTCAACAACAAAAAACATTACATTCCACATTAGAATTACGTCACATGATCAAACGCTATCAAGCGAGCAGGCGAACGAAATCGTCACTAAAATTACGGATGCCATGTGTCAGGCTACTGGCGGCACAGTTATATAGTAATACTGTAGAGTGTGATTTAAGAACTCCCATAATGAATGCTTATGGGAGTTTTATGTTACGGCTCAAAATCGTTGGTAACTTCGAGATTGCGAACTTCTTTCTTTTTTGCACGACCTTCTGCGTCAAGTTCGTACTCAAGTGCACACCCTTGAATCATTTCCATTTCGCCAATTTCGCTGTCGCTGATATTTTCTACGTATTTAATGAGTGATCTAATTGAATTTCCGTGCGCAACCACAAGTATATTTTGCCCATGTCGAAGACGTGGCAGTATGATTCTTAGATAGAAGGGTATAACTCGTTCGTATACATTTTTTAGCGATTCACCACCTTCAACAGGACTATCCCAGCTTCGGCGCAACACGTCGTAGGCATCAGACCCAATAATCTTTTTGATATCATCTTTTCGCATGCCGGTATAAATGCCATAATCTCGTTCGTTAAGGGCTTGTGCATTTTCGTAACGTAGATCAAGCTGGCCAGAGCCATTCTTAAAGGCTTCAAGGGTTTCTCGGGTACGAATTTGTTGGGATATGTAGGCGTAGTCAAATGTAATATCTTTTAATATTCTGCCGATTTCGGCTGATTCGTCGATCCCTTGCTGGGTGATGTGAACGTCTGTTGTGCCCGTCCATTTTCCTAGTGCGTTCCATTCACTCTGGCCGTGTCGGATAATCACCAGCTTTCCGGAGCTTTTTGGTGAAATAATTCGGTTAGGCGATTTTCCATACCAAAAATCAATAATATTTTTTGCAGTACAGTCATTGATGCGCTTAATCGCATCGGTAGTGTTGTAGGCTGCGTGCGGTGTGATTACTACATTCGGCATACGAATGAGGGTCGCTACCTCTGCGCTATGTAGGTGGCTTTCGGGTGATGATGCTTTTTCGGTAATATTTTTTATGGCTAGTTCAGAGTGCAAAAAACGCTCACCTTCAAGTGTATCTAGCCCGGCGCCAGCAATTTCTTTGTCTTGAAGGGCGGCTATGAGGGCCCTATTTTCAACCAATTCCCCTCGAGAGGTGTTAATAAGAATAGCGTTATTCTTCATTCTTTCGAGCGTACCTTGATTTATCATATGATAGGTATCTGGGCTAAGCGGCGCATGTAAAGAAACGATGTCGCTTTTGGTAAGTAGGTCGTCGAATGAAACATACGTAAAACCAAGACGTTCCGCCAACGCAGGGTCTTCACTTTTGTCATTTGCAAGGATTTCCATACCAAACCCTTTAGCGATTCGTGCTACGTATTCGCCAACTTGCCCCATGCCAATTATGCCAATGGTCCGGCCAATAAGATCAAAACCAACATGGTCTTTGGCTGCGTAGGTACCCTCTTTGGTTTCTTGGATAGTGCTTGTTAAGCGGCGAGTGAGTGTAAGCAGTAGTGCAAACGCGTGCTCGGCTACGGTATTTTCACCAAAGCTAGGCACATTAACGACGATAATATTTCGCATACGTGCGTGATCGAGGTCGATGTGATCGAAACTACTCCCGCGTACAGCAATGAGCTTTAGCTTCGGCATTCTATCCATAATATCTCGAGTAACAACACTATTAACAAACACTGAAATAACTTCAGCCTCTGTGCTGACGTTTTGTAGTGTAATTGGCTGCTCGATATACTGCCAATAGTGATCAGTAGCGGAGAGGCTTTCTGTTAGCTGGCGTGTATCAAGTGGGCTTGATTCATAGAATGCAATTACTGCCATATATTATCCCTCGAACGGCTGCGCAAGCTGTAGGTGCGGCGCCTTTTCGGCAATTCTCATTAGTTCGTTATATTTTGCTACTCGATCGGTGCGGCTAAGCGAGCCAGTTTTTATTTGGCCAGCACCAAGGCCAACGGCAATATGTGCAATCGTGGTGTCTTCTGTTTCGCCAGAACGATGTGAAATGATAGTTCTCCAGCCGGCCTCCTTGGCTATCATAACCGCCTCTATTGTTTCGGTAAGTGTTCCAATTTGATTTGGCTTAATAAGAATAGCATTCGCCGCTTGTTCGTTGATGGCTTTTTGCAGACGCTCCTTGTTCGTTACCAGTAAATCATCGCCAACAAGTTGAATGTTTCCTCCAATTCTTGAAGTAAGGGAGCGCCACGATTCCCAGTCGTCCTCAGACAGGCCGTCTTCTATCGAAATGATTGGAAAATCGTGTACAAATGTGGCGAGCTCATCAATCATTTCTGCTGCAGATAGTGTTTTTTGTTCGGTGGCAAGATGATACTCCGAATCTTTGTAGAATTCACTCGCTGCAACATCTAGCGCCAATCCAATGTCAGTACCCGGAGTATACCCTGCTTGTTGAATTGCTTCTTGTATGTGGGTAAGAGGCTCTTTGTTGCCGTGCTGAACTTTTGGCGCATAGCCACCCTCGTCTCCAACGGTCGTCATGTAGCCCGATTGCTTAAGAACCTTGGCCAATGAATGAAAAATATTCGCACCCATTTCAATCGCTTCAAATATATTTTTTGCACCTTTTGGTATGATCATAAATTCTTGGATATCTGTGCTTCCTGCTGCGTGCTGGCCTCCGTTCATCACGTTCATCATTGGCAAGGGAATTGATTGCTGTTGTTCCGTTCCGGCGAGTGTTGCAATGTAGTTGTGTAGAGATTTATCTTGGCTTGCAGCGGCTGCTTTTGCGCAGGCAAGACTCACTGCTAGAATGGCATTTGCGCCAAGATTTGCCTTATTGTGCGTGCCGTCAAGATCGATCATAGTCGCATCAATTTCTTGTTGATGCAAGGGATTTTTGCCCACTAATGCCGGGGCAATCTTGTTTGTAATATTTGCTACTGCTGTAAGAACCCCTTTGCCTCCAAAACGAGTTTCTCCGTCACGGAGCTCGATGGCTTCGTGGCTGCCAGTACTTGCTCCACTCGGTACAGAAGCTCGCTGCACTGTTCCGTCGTTAAGCGAAATTTCGGCTTCTACGGTAGGGTTTCCTCGAGAGTCAAGGATTTCTCGAGCGGTAATATTAGAGATGCTTATGTTTTCCATGCTTATATCATATCAAAAATAGCTGTAGTATAATAGTTATATGAAAGAAATCAGTCGTCTTTTTGGGTATGCCCGTGGGATATCCATGTATGTGTGGATTGCAGCAGTGTCTTCAGTGGTGTTGGCGCTACTTGGCATGGTGATGCCTTTTTCTATTAAGTTTGCAACAGACGAAATCGTATCGATAGTTGCGGGCGCGCAGTATGATGCACGGTTGTTGCTAGGAGTCGTTGCAGTCGTTGGGATTGCAAGTGTAATTTCGGCGGCATTACGCGATTGGAGCGGCCATATCGGTGATTTACTTGCTGTAAGAATGCGTAGGCAATTATCTCAGAATTATTATCGTCATTTATTGCGGCTCCCTCAAAAATATTACGATGAAGCAACAACTGGAAAAATCATCAATCGACTAAGCCGAGCAATTGCCGACATTACAAATTTTATTAATGCGTTTGCGAATAATTTGCTGCAAATGCTCTTAACAATTGCGATATCTGTTGGTGTGATGTTGTGGTACAGTCCGTGGATTGCTCTAGCGATAGTATTACAAATACCGATATACCTGTGGCTAACTGCTCGTACGAGTAAAAAGTGGCAGGCGTACGAAAAACAAAAGAACGAGCATTTTGATATTGCAAGTGGGCGATTCGCAGAGGTGGTTGGTCAGATTCGTCTTGTAAAAAGTTTTGGTAGCGGACCAAAGGAGCTGGCAAGTTTTTCTGGAAAGCTTGCACAAGTTGAAAAAATAAACAAAAAACAGTCAAGATATTGGCATGTGATGAATTTCTATCGAATGATTGTTCAAGCTGTTTTGTACGCTATAGTTCTGGCAGTTTTGTTTACAAATACCGCAGAGGGAAAGATGAGTATCGGCGATATGGTGTTGGTGCTAACACTGGTGCAGCAAACGAGCTTCCCGTTACAAAATATTAGTTTTTTTGTTGATATGTATCAGCGTGCGGTTGCAAACAGTAAAGATTATGCCGAGGCGATGAATGAAGAGCCTGAGGTAGTGAGCGAGGCAGGCAAGGAGGCGCTATCTGTAACAAATGCTACGGTTTCGTATCGAGATGTGACGTTTTCATATGGGGATGATAAAAAAGTCCTAAATGATATTAGCTTCGAGGTGAAGGCGGGGCAGAAGGTGGCATTAGTGGGTGAAAGCGGCGGTGGTAAGTCTACACTCGTAAATCTACTTATGCGGCTATACACACCTTCTGAGGGTGGAATATTTATTAACGATAAAAACATTAATGACATCACCCAGGCAAGTCTTCGTGGTCATATTGCAACGGTATTTCAAGACGTTGCGCTATTTAGTGGTACAATTCGCGAGAATATTTCGTACGGAAAACCAGACGCTTCGGATAGTGAAATTGAAAAAGCGGCTCGTGCGGCGAATGCACATAGTTTTATTGTCGGGTTAGACGACGGTTATGATACGGAAATTGGCGAAAGAGGCGTTAAGCTAAGTGGTGGCCAGAAGCAGCGAATTGCTATTGCACGAGCTATTCTGAAAGATTCTCCAATCCTTATTCTAGATGAGGCGACTAGCGCCCTAGACAGTCGCAGCGAGATTGCTGTTCAGGACGCACTAGAAAAGCTGATGAAGGGAAGAACGGTGATTATTATTGCGCACCGTTTGAGTACGATTGCAGATGTTGATACGGTAGTTACACTCAAGGGCGGTAGGATTGATGAGGTTGGGTCACCGCGTGAGCTAGCCAAATCTGGCGGTATTTATGATCAGCTTTTGAAGCTTCAGACGCGCATGACAAGGTCTGCAGAAGAAAAGCTTAAAAACTTTGATATTGCCGGGTAGCGTGCCTTGCGTATGGTATACTAAAACGTAATACAGTTTTAGAAAGAGGGGTTACATGGCGACGTCAAAGGCGCAGCGAATCGGAATTATTATTATTGCCGCAGTTATGGCAATTGGTACTATTGGGTCATTTTTTATCGTGATCGTGGCAAATAAAAATCAGGAAATTGATATGCGAGAGCAAGAGCAGCAGTCAAAAGAGCTTGAGAAACACTACGCAAAATATGAAAAAGACATGGAAGCTTACAATAAGAAGCTTGCCGACGAAGCAAAGGAGCTTTCACCAAAATATTTTGATGAAATGAAGGGGTATAAATCCCGTGCGCAACCATTTGATGGCTCAAAAGTAAAAGAGCTTGGCAAGAAAGATTTGAAGAAGGGTACTGGCGCAGAAGTAAAAAACCCAGAAGAGATGCGAGCGTATTATATTGGCTGGAACGATAAGGGTAAGGTTTTTGATAGTTCAATCGACGGCGAGTCGCTGAAAGCTCCGATTCCTGTGAGCGGTGTTATAGAGGGCTGGCTTCAGGGTGTAGTTGGTATGAAGATGGGCGGTGTTCGTGAGCTAACGATTCCAAGCGAATTGGCGTATGGCGATCAGTCGCAAGGTGAAGATATTCCAGCAGGTGCGGCGCTAAAGTTTATCGTAAAGGCGATTGAGCCGAGCGACATAAAAGAGCCGCAGATGTCGGATGAGTTGCTAAATATAATGCAACAAAGTATGTAGCTTCGTATAGAAAACTCGCCTTCTCTGTGGGGCGAGTTTTTATATTGTGCTCCTATAGATTTTATCTGGAAAGTCGGTAACGACTGCATCAATTCCTTGTTTTGCAAGTCGATTGGCTCCATCTGGCCTGTTAACGGTATAGACATATGTAAAAAGATCGAGCTTTTTTGCGGTTTCAATTGCAACGGGATTTATATATAGTCTATGCCATCCAACGGCTGAAAGGTCGAGATTTCGATAATGTGCGAGAAAACGAAGCGGGTTTCTTTTATGAATGAGTCCAAGGCTTGCGTGCGCGGAACGATTTCTTACTGCCTGTAATTCTTTTGGTCGAAACGATGATATCAGGCAATGATCCCAATCTGCATGTGATTTGCAGCGTTTTTGTAGCGTTTCTGCCACGGCTTTGCCGGAGCCTTTGCCTTTTACTTCAATATTTAAGTATACCTTTTTCCAGTACTTGTTTAAGATTTCTGCAAGTGTAGGAATTGTTTTAGTATCGGCATGAAGGCTTCGTAGCTGAGAGTAGGTAAGTCTGCGTACGTAGTGCTTTTTATTCCCGTATACAACGTGATCATCGTGGATGATAACCGGGATGCTATCTTTTGTAATGTGTACGTCAAACTCTAATATAATTGCGCCAGCATCAATACCCGCCTCCATAGAGGCGAGCGTATTTTCGGGAGCTAGTCCTCGCGCTCCTCGGTGGCCAATAATAAGCATATGCTTATAGTATATCAGTGCTCACACCATTCCTGTAAAGATGTTTGTGCGAGTGGTATACTGAGTGTATAAAGGAGAATATATGGCAGATTATAACGTAGTATTAAACCCTGGTGATGTTGATAATGGTATGATTACCGTAGTAAATGAAATTCCAAAAGGGTCAAATCATAAAATTGAATGGGATCGCGAAAAAGCTCTATTTATGCTTGATCGGGAAGAGCCAGCAGTATTTGCAAAGCCAACAAATTATGGCTTTATTCCACAGACGCTAGATGAGGATGGTGATGAGCTTGACGTGTTGCTACTTACCGATGAGCCGTTGCCAACAGGTGTATACCTTGAAGCAAGGATTCTTGGTGTTATGAAGTTTGTTGACGACGGTGAAGTAGACGACAAAATCGTGGCGGTGCCCGCTGATGATCGAAATACAGGAGACGCCATTACGTCACTCAACGACCTATCAACGCAGCTACTAAAGCAGATAGAGTTTCATTTTAATCACTACAAGGATTTGAAAAAACCTGGTAGCACCAAGGTTGAAGGTTGGGGCGATATCGCAGAGGCAAAGCAGGTAATACGAGATTCGATTGATCGCTGGAACGATAAGTAGGGCTAGAGTAGTTCGCGCAGCACAATGGTAGATACAAAAATTGTTAAAATACTTATTCGGAATTTGCAGGGTGATTTTTTAGTGTATAAAAAGCATCCTGCAGATGCGATGAACGGCTATCGATACGATCTCCCAGGAGATAGTTCGGTTGCTACGGATGATGATTTAAAAATTTTAGATAGACATCTACAAAATGAGTTAAATATCTTTCTGCAAACGCAAGATGCAATTAAAGTTGGGTTCGATGTAGAGTACGAGCCTGGAGAAGGTCTGGTCACTCGCGTGTTGTACCTGATTAAGATAAATCAAGAAAATCCTCCGATGGCAGGTGGGCAGGGGTCGTACGAATGGGTGCCGTCAGAAACTCTTCGGGGGTTCGAGCCTCCTTTTCGGGTTTTAATACAAACAGCGTTAGATTTTTATTTACCGCCAGATGAACCAAGTAGTAGCTCTCTATAGGCTACTTTTTTCGCTTACGCACAGCTTTGTCGCGGATAATTGCCGCCGCATGTGTGAGCGTTTCTATTACTCCAAGTTGCTTGAGTTGGTGGCGTATTTTATTACGGGCGTGGCTCGTTTTTACAAGGTCGAGCCATTCTTTTTTGGGTTGCGTTGTTTTGCGGGTTACGATTTCAATCATGTCGCCATTTTGAATCGGCTTATTAAAGGGATGAATGTTGCCGTTTACCCTGCAAGCGTAGGCATGCTTACCAATATCGGTGTGTACAAGATACGCATAATCAAGTGGTAGTGCGCCTTCGGGGAGATTGTAAATATCGCCTTTTGGTGAATATACAAAAATCCTATCATCAAAGAGGTCGACGTTAAGCTGCTCGCGACTAATTTCTTCATGGTTGGTTAGTTGTTGTGCAATTTCTTGCAAGCGATTAATCCATTGTAGTTGTGGCGGCAACGTAGAAACGCCTCGCTTTGAGTATTCTTTGCTAGATTTTTGCTCGTGGTAATGAAAGCTGGCTGCCAGTCCGCGTTCGGCGTATTCGTGCATATCGTGGGTTCTAATTTGGAATTCAACAATATGCTTGTTTGGCGTGATAACAGTAGTATGCAAGCTTTGGTAGCCGTTTGGTTTAGGTACAGAAATGTAATCTTTAATACGGGCAATCATTGGCTGGTACATGCTATGTAATATGCCAAGAACTCGGTAGCAATCTTCCTTTTTATCAACAATAATTCGCAGCGCCATTAGATCGTAAATGTCATCAATGTTACCATCAACCTTCTTTAACTTTTTAAATAAACTGTAGATACTTTTTACGCGGCCATTAATTTCAAAGTCTAGATTTTCGTCCTGTAACTTTTTTTCAACCTCAAGGCGTACGGCGCCGAGTTTTCGCGTACTCTTTCCGAGTCGTTTCTTCATCAGATTTTTTAAGCGATTAAACTCGTTCGGATCAAGGTAACTAAACGCTAGTTCTTCGATTTGCATTCGAACTTGCCCCATACCTAATCGATCAGCCATTGGCCCAAACACCTCAAGGCTTTCTTTGGCAATTTTCTTTTGTTTTTCGGGTCGCATGTACGAAAGCGTGCGAAGATTGTGGAGGCGATCGGCAAGCTTAATGATTACCACGCGAACATCTTGCGAAACCGCTATAAGTAACTTAGAAAGGTTATCGGTTGTTTGCGGAAGGTATTCATCGAGATTTTGCATTCCAGCGCGAGCTTGCCCAACTTTTGTAACGCCGTCAACTAAAAACGCAACATCGTGGCCAAAAAGTGATTCAATTTCTTCAAGTGTGGCGTCGGTATCTTCGACCGTGTCATGAAGAACGCCCGCCAAAACTGTATCGATATCCATTGCCCAATCGACAAGTATTGCTGCTACTGCCATCGGATGCGTAATATAGGGCTCTCCACTTTTTCGCTTTTGACCCTGATGCGCATGGGTCGCGAAGTCAATTGCAAGATCAAGCTCAAATATCTCATCTTCTGTATAGAGCTCTTTTGCGTAGTTGATAAGATCTTGGCGCTTCATAAGGTGATTATAGCACTTACTGGCAACGCTGGCCTATTTATAAAATAGAAAAGGAGAAGGTAATTTTGCACAGCACATAAAAAAGCGATATAATAAAAGCAATATTGCTAATGCTAAAAGGGAGAACGCATGAGTGTAACAAGGGTGGCGATAAATGGCTTTGGAAGGATTGGCCGTAGTGCATTTAAAATTGCATTTGAGCGAAGCGATATAGAAATTGTAGCAATCAATGATCTAACAGATACAAAAACACTTGCGTATCTATTAAAGTACGACAGCAATTATGGAGTGTATCAGCACAAGGTATCAAGCGAAGACGACGGCCTGCTGATTAACGGTAAAAAAGTACGTGTCTTGAGCGAGCGCGACCCGGCCTCGTTGCCATGGGGGGATATGGGAGTTGATGTCGTGATTGAATCAACAGGCTTATTCACCAAAACAGAGGACGCGAGTAAGCATATTCAAGCTGGTGCGCGACGTGTTGTGATTAGCGGACCAACTAAGTCTGAAGATACAGACACTGTAGTGATCGGCGTGAATGATGATGCGATTAACACCTCTACGCCAACAGTTAGCAACGCAAGCTGTACAACAAACAGCCTTGGCGCTGTAATGGCAATTTTAGATGCTGAGTTTGGTGTTGAGAAATCTATGCTAACAACCGTGCATAGCTACACGGCTAGTCAGGCCCTGCAAGATGCGCCTAAAAAGGATCCTCGCGAGGGAAGAAATGCTGCCGAAAATATCGTTCCTACAAGTACAGGTGCGGCAATTGCAGTAACAAAAGTTCTGCCGTCCTTGAAGGGCAAATTTGATGGTATTAGTATGCGTGTTCCTACCCCTGTTGTCTCTATTAGCGATGTAACCGCTCTACTTTCAAAAGATGTAACAGTAGAAGAATTAAATCAAGCGTTTAAAAAGGCTGCAGCTGAGCCATACTATCAGGGAATTTTAGACGTGAGCGAAGAGCCTTTGGTGAGCCGTGATTTTATTGGCAATAGCCACTCTGGAATTGTTGACCTCGCCTTGTCTCGGGTTGTAGGCGGAAATCTAGTAAAGGTTTGTGTCTGGTACGACAACGAGTGGGGCTATAGTAATCGGCTTGTTGAGCTAGTTGCCGACGTTGGTCGTAATCGCTCGTAGTAAACAAACTAAAAAATCCGCCCCGTAATCTGGGGCGGATTTTTTTGTTGCTATTATTTTGATTCTTTATTGTAGGTGTTTTGGATAATTGCACCACCAATACTTCCAAGAAGAAATAGTAGGATAAAAGAGATGGGCGCCGAGAGTTTATTGCCAAATTGTTCTTCTACAGCTTCACTATATTTCCACATCCACCAGATATTAACGATTGGAATGATGAGAATCCATGCAGTTGGAATATTAGAGCCGCGACGGTTTAATTCAAGCTTAGTCGAAACCATCCAATACAGACTATAGATTCCAAATGTGATTATGGGGAGCAATAGTGCAACAGCTATGACATTTCGGTGTTTCATTGGGGCTTTGCTGGGCGGTGACGCAACAACTTGAGGCGCTGGCGTTGCAGCTTCCGGGGTTGCTAGTGGTGTTTCGTTTGGATTCATACTATTTTCCTTATGATTATTTAACGCTTAAAGTATATCATACTCGGGGAAGGGGCGCTGAAATTGCGTGATCGTATTCTTGCATTACACCTTAAAGACGCTTATACTTATACTATGAAGATTTTTCTTGGCGCCGATCATAATGGCTATAGACTAAAGGAGTCTGTTCACGCATATCTCGCAAAACGTGGATATGAAGTGCAAGACGTTGGAAATAAGGCTCCGCAACCAGATGATGATTTTCCGGAGTTTGCTCAAATGGCAGCATTGAAGGTGCTGGGGGAGGACGAAAAAGATGATCCTCGAGCTATACTACTCTGCGGAGGAGGCCAGGGCATGTGCATGGCCGCAAATCGTTTTCGTGGCATTCGAGCAAGTGTGATTTGGGATGAGCACGAGGCAAAAATGACCCGAAATGATAACGATAGCAACATCCTGTGTTTGCCGGCTCGAATTCTTGAGGGCGATGACACTGAATGGAAAAAAATTGTTGATACGTGGCTGAAAACGCCGTTTGCCAATGCACCGCGTTTTCGACGACGCAATGCACAGATTGATGAGGTAGCGTAGTATGGCAGTAGTTATACCAGCGATTCTTGCTGAGAATGCGGAGCAATATAAGCAACAAGTAGAAAAAGTTCAGGACTTCACAAGACATATTCACGTTGATATAAGCGATGGCGAGTTTGCGCCAACTTTTACTGTCGGCACGCAAGAGCTTTGGTGGCCAGAGGGCTGGACTGCTGATATTCATGCTATGGTGCAACGACCAGAAGAGTACCTGGCGACGCTCATCCAGTTAAAGCCGAACATGGTTATTTTTCATGCAGAGGCTGATGGAAATCTTGCATCTGCTATGGCAATGCTGAAGCAGTATGGTATAAAAGCAGGGGTGGCACTACTGCGCCCAACGGTACCATCTGATGTTGCTGAGTTAATTAGGTTGGCTGATCACGTAATGATCTTTACTGGTGATTTGGGCAAATACGGAGGTACAGCAAGCCTAATGCAACTCGAGAAAGTTCGGCTGGTAAAGCGTATTAATTCTACGGCAGAGATCGGCTGGGACGGTGGCGTGAATGTTGATAATGCGTATACGCTAACGCAAGGCGGTGTTACCGTACTAAATTCAGGTGGATTTATTCAGCAGGCAGATGATCCGGCAAAAGCGTACAACGAACTCGTGGTTGAAATAAGCAAACAGGGCGTTCTATAGATGAAGCAGCTGAGCTTGGTGGAGCTTTCTGAAAAAGCAAATTCTATTCGGAAAAATATTATCTTAATGCTAGAGGCTGCTGGCAGTGGCCATAGTGCAGGCCCTTTGGGGATGAGCGATTTATTTGCAGCGCTTTATTTTTCTATTTTAAAGTATGATGCAAGCAATCCAGAGTGGAACGAAAGAGATTATTTAATACTAAGCAACGGCCATACAGTACCGGTACAATATACAGCTATGGCGGAGGCGGGTTATTTTCCAAAAGATGAATTAAAAACGTTACGCAAGCGCGGGAGTAGGCTACAGGGCCACCCCGAGCGTAGCGCGCTACCAGGCATAGAGACAACAAGCGGGCCACTTGGTTGTGGGCTAAGCCAGGCGGCGGGGATTGCCTATAGTCTGCAGTATTTCGATAAAGACATGCAACGCTTTATTTACGTGGTAATGGGCGACGGTGAGCTAAATGAGGGTAACATTTGGGAGGCGGCGATGTTTGCCGGCAAGTATAAACTAAGTCAGCTGGTAGCGTTTGTCGATCGAAATAATATCCAAATCGATGGACGAACAGAGGACGTTATGCCGTTAGAAGACCTGCGTGGAAAGTGGGAAAGTTTTGGCTGGCACGTGCAAGAGGTTGACGGTCATAACATCGAGAGTATTTTAAACGCTGCGAGTATGGCGCGTTCAATCACCAACCGTCCGAGTGTTATTATTTTACATACAATTCCCGGCAAAGGAGTCGATTTTATGGAGTACGACTACAAGTGGCACGGAATGTCACCGAATCATCAGCAGGCAAAAATTGCGCTCAACAAGCTTCGGACGCTTGACGGGAAGATGGAGGTAGGTGAGTAATGCGCTACGGTATTCAAGAGAAGTTTTGGCATGGAGATTACGACACAGGCTCTATAAGGGGCGGATTCGGTAGAGGATTAGTAGAAGCCGGCAAGCGGAATAGCGAGATTGTTGCTCTTTGTGCTGACTTAACAGATAGTATAAAAATGAGAGAGTTCGCTGATACGTTCCCTGATCGATTTGTGCAAGTTGGTGTTGCGGAGCAGAACCTTGTAACCGTAGCTAGTGGTATGGCGCGAGCTGGCAAGATCCCGTTTGCTGGTAGCTATGCAGCGTTTAGTCCTGGCAGAAACTGGGAGCAGATACGAACGACAATATGTCTAAACGATATGCCTGTTAAAATAATCGGGAGTCATACAGGAGTGAATGTCGGTCCAGATGGTGCAACCCACCAGATGCTTGAAGATATCGCTTTAATGCGATCGCTCCCCAATATGATTGTTGTTGCGCCGGGCGATGCGCATGAGGCCGAAAAAGCAACGCTAGCGATTGCTACGAACAATTCGCCTAGCTATTTACGGCTACCTCGAGATGACTCGCCAATTTTTAGTGAACTACAGTCCCCGTTCGAAATAGGGGTTGCTTACGTTGTTCGAGAGGGTAGCGACGTGACATTGCTGGGAACAGGTACAATGACGGCACAGCTATTATTGGCTGCGGTACAATTAGCAAATAAGGGTATTCAGTGCGAGGTGGTTCATGTTCCAACTATTAAGCCACTAGATAAAGACACGATTCTAGCGAGCGTAAGGCGAACTGGGCGTGTTATTACGGCTGAAGAGGGCCAGGTTGCCGCTGGTTTTGGCGGAGCTGTAGCAGAGTTGTTATCTGAAGAACTTCCAACCCCGCTAAAGAGAATTGGCATACAGGATCGCTTTGGAGAGAGCGGTTCGGCGGCCGAGCTACTAGATTATTTTGGGCTCACTTCTGGAAAAATTGCACCAGTTATTGCAAGTTTTGTGCAAAGAGTGTCAAAGTACCATCAGAACATGTAGGGTTGTTTGGCCAGAACTGCTATAATAATCATAAGTTTTATAATAACTAGTTAGGGGAGTTACATGGGCTTAACAATTCGAGAGATTCGAGATAATACAACGCGTGCACGTCATTTATACCAGAGAGCAAGGGCTCAACATTTTGCTGTCGGTGCGTTTAACGTTGATAATCAAGAAACGTTAATCGCAATAGCCAGAGCTGCTAGAAAGCTAAACTCACCGGTGCTTGTTGAGGTTTCTGACGGCGAAGTAAAAGCAATCGGCATCGATAATATCAGAGACATGGTTGACAACTATAAAGAGGAATACGGTATAGAGATGTACCTAAATCTTGATCATAGTCCAACCGTTGAGGCCTGTAAGCGTGCCATTGATATTGGCTTTGAATTTATTCATATTGATATTAGTCAAGCAAATCACAATGCGTCTGAAGAGGAAATCATTGCAAAAACAAAAGAAGTTGTTGAGTATGCGAGCTTTACGGGTGCTTTAGTAGAGAGCGAGCCACATTATTTTGGTGGCAGTAGTAATGTTCATGATACCGACATTGACTACGATGAGATTCGTAAAACGTTCAGCACTCCAGAAGGAGCAAGGGCTTTTGTTGAAGCAACAGGAATTGACACCTTCGCAGCTGCGATCGGAAATCTTCACGGAAAGTATCCAGTACCTAAGGAGCTTGATTTAGAGCTACTAGAAAAAATTAGCGGTGCGATTGATTGCGGTATTAGTCTGCATGGAGGCAGCGGAACGCCGCTTCATTATTTTGAGTCTGCGGCAAAGTTGGGCGTTACAAAAATCAATATCAACAGCGATATGCGATATGTGTTTCGAAAAACCCTTGAGCAGGTGTTGGCGGAAAACCCAAATGAGTATGCGGTTGTTAAGCTGATGCCGACTGTATACGAGGCTGTTCAGAAAGTTGTTGAAGAGAAGATACAAGCGTTCGGTAGCGCTGGAAAGGCGGTACTATAGTGAGCCAGCCAACGATCCTTTCAATTGGAGCGGCGATACAGGATGTGTTCCTCAGTAATAGTGAAGAGTTTGCACCAGTTTGTGCGAATCCGCACGACTGTTTTGTAAAGTTAGAACTTGGCTCTAAGGCTGATGTCAATAATATTAATTTTAGCACGGGCGGAGGGGCCACAAACGCAGCTGTAACATTTGCTAGGCAAGGGCTTCCTTCTATCTTTATGGGTGCAGTTGGGCGCGATCCAGCCGGCGACGCTGTGCTTGCAGATTTAGATAAAGAAGGCGTTGACACAAGCCGTGTTACTTATTCACAAAATTTAAAGACCGGATATTCGGTGCTGCTATTGGCTCCAAACGGCGAGCGAACAATCCTAACATATCGGGGGGCAAGCACGCACTATAACCCTGATAACTTTAAGGTAGCCGAGGTTGGCGCAGACTGGCTATATGTATCAAGCATGGCAGGTAATATGGAGACGCTTGATAGAATTTTTCATCAGGCTAAGCAACTTGGTGCAAAGATTTGCTTTAACCCAGGTAAAGGTGAGCTGTCAAAATCGCAAAAGCTTAAAACGCTTCTTGAGGATGTTGAGATAATACTGCTCAATAAAGAAGAGGCCGCTATGCTTGTTACTGATGGCACGAGCGAAGAGATGGCTCGTCGTTTACTAAAATTCGTTCCGGTCGTTCTTATTAGTGATGGTACGAATGGCGTGTTTGCGACAGATGGAAAGACGGCAGTTGAGGCTGGGCTGTATGAAAACGTTGATGCACTTGATAGGACTGGAGCGGGCGATGCATTCGGATCTGGTTTTTTGAGCCAGTGGGCGACCGGAAAGAGTTTGCGAGAATCAGTTATATTTGCGAGCGCCAATTCAACCTCCGTGGTAAAGAAGATTGGTGCAAAAACAGGCATATTGTATAAGGGGGCATCGCTACACGATATGCCAATTATCGAGAGGCCACTATAGTATGTCGAAGATGTTGGCAAAATTGCTAGGCAAGTCGAACGATCGATTATTGCTTCAAACATTTACAGAACTGGAGACTGCAGTAGGCAATCGCGGTATTGATGCAAAGTTAGTCGGTGATATTCTAAAATCATCCCACTCTGCAATTAAAGCATTACGGCTAGATAGCGCAGACAGTACTCCGCTAGAGGTGTATAACGCCCTGCGAGCTAATGTTGGCAAAAAGAAACCCATATGCAAGTATGATTACGTTGGTGTTGTTGTAAAAGATCGATGTATATCTCTTAACGAGAAGGATGTCGCTGCTGATGACAAGAATAATGCTTCGTTTAGCTCTCGATCTTTAAAGCACATGCAGGTCGAGCTAAAAAAAGAGATAATTCTTCGGTATAAAAAAGTAGCCGATGGAAACAGGGTTGTTAATCGGCTACTTTCGTCTTTGTAAGTTGCGATGGATCAATGGTCGCAGTAGGTCTGGTTTTCTTTTACTAGCCGAACAACTTCTTCAATGTCATCGGTGATCGTATAGAGGTTTTCGTCGCCAGGCGAAATGAGGTGCTCGTCGTCTCGGAGTTCTTTTTTAACGAACTCGTCGAATGGCGCCCAGAATTTCGTTCCAAAAAGTACAACTGGAGCTTTGACGGTTTTTCCTGTTTGAATAAGAGTGAGGATTTCTGATAGCTCATCGAGTGTACCAAACCCGCCCGGGAAGTATACGTAGGCATCGGCATATAGGGTCATAACGATTTTTCGTGGTGCAAAGTGAGTGAAGGCATAGGCATCGGTCGTGTATTCGTTTAGGCTTTGTTCGTGAGGAAGTTTGATATTAAATCCAATTGAGGATCCGCCAACTTCAAATGCACCCCTGTTCGCTGCCTCCATAATGCCATGCCCGCCGCCAGTAATAACGGCATAGTTGTCTTTTGCAAGTTGCCTTGCAACTGCACGAGCAGCTTGGTAATATTCGCTCGTTTCTTTTAATCGAGCCGATCCGAACACGGTAACAGTTTTGTGATACTTATGAATAATATTGTATCCAGACTGTACCTCGTCTTCTATATTTCCAAGCCGGAACATTGCTGATTGAAGTAGTATTTCGCGTGGTGCACACAGCGGAAAAGGTGTTGTTTTAGTGTCTATTTTTGGTTTCATGTTATGTAAATTGTAGCATAAGGTAAAAAATAAGTGAAGCCGCTTGTGCTTATTTACGGGTGAGTGTACTATGCAAATATAGTTTTACATAAATTTGGAGAAAAAATGAAACCAAGCAAGAAAAAAAAGATGTACATAATTGCAGCGGTTGTAGTCGCACTGGCTCTTGTGCTTGGAGTGTTAGCCTATTTATTCCTGAAGAAGGAAGATAATAGTGACTCTAATAAGTCTACAGTAACAGAGCGTAGTTCAAAATCGCTAGAGGCAGAGGGCCAAGAGGCTCCAGGCGAAAAGACTAAAGACATTGCTGCCACTCAAAAATTCGCTGAGGCATGCTTAAGATATGAAAAACTTTGCTTTAAATATCCTGCTGATTGGAAGGTGAATCTTGGAGAGGATGTTTATCCTGCTCGTAATTCACCAATGGCAGAGGGTATGC
>CAZENS010000008.1:18392-25568 GCA_964513905.1 uncultured Candidatus Saccharibacteria bacterium
TTTGAAGAAGCAAAAAACTTTACCGAAACAAAAGAGTATAAGCAAGCATTCGACATACTCTCGAGTGCGCACTATAAGTAGTGATATACTAAAGGGGTGAAGTTTAAACTTGCCTCATCATATCAGCCAACTGGAGATCAGCCGTCTGCAATAAAGCAGTTAGTTGACGGGTTGTTGGCTGGTGAGCGTGAACAAACGCTGCTTGGTGTTACTGGTAGCGGTAAGACGTTTACGATGGCTAACATTATTGCCAAGATGCAGTCAACAACATTAGTTTTGGCGCATAATAAAACACTTGCCGCCCAACTGTATAGCGAGTTTAAGCAGTTCTTCCCAGAGAATGAGGTTCATTATTTTGTAAGCTACTTCGATTACTATCAGCCAGAGGCGTACATTGCAAGCAGCGATACGTATATCGAAAAAGATTCAAAAATTAACGATGAAATTGACAGACTGCGCCATGCGGCAACGACAGCGCTCCTAACGAGAAAAGATACTATTATTGTTGCAAGCGTGAGCTGTATTTATGGTATTGGCTCTCCGGATACGTACGCCGATATGTCGATTGAAATTCGCGCAGGCGAACGAAGACAGCAAGATAAGTTTGTCCGTTTATTGACTGATATTCAGTATCAACGAAATGACATTGATTTTGATAGAGGAACGTTTCGTGTGAAGGGTGACGTGGTTGATATTTTTCCTGCGGGCATGGATACAGCGTACCGCATTGAGTTCTTTGGCGATGAGGTCGATCGCATTACGCGAATGAACCCTCTGACTGGAGAGATACTCGGAGAGCCTGCTTCGGTTACGATTTTTCCAAGTAGCCACTACGCTACACCAAAAGAGAGAATTCAGCATGCCATCGAGGGTATTCGTAGCGAATTTACCGAACGGTTGGCGTATTTTGAAAAACACAACAAGCATCTAGAGGCGCAACGCTTATCGCAAAGGACAAAGTATGACCTTGAAATGCTCGAGGAGACAGGATTTGTTAAGGGAATTGAGAACTATAGCCGGTATTTGAGCAACCGCGAACCTGGTGAGCAACCCGCCACGCTGATAGATTATTTTCCCGATGATTGGCTGCTGCTTGTAGATGAGAGCCATATGACGCTTCCGCAGGTGCGAGGTATGTATAACGGTGACCGAGCTCGTAAGGAAGTGCTGGTTGAGCATGGGTTTCGTTTGCCGAGCGCGCTAGATAATAGGCCGCTTCGATTTGAGGAATTTTATAAGCATATTAATCAGGCAATTTATGTATCAGCAACTCCTGGAGAGTACGAGTTGCAGCATAGTCCTTCGCCGGCAGAGCAGGTGATACGTCCAACTGGATTGCTCGATCCGCCAGTTGAGGTGCGCCCAACTGATGGCCAGGTGGATGATCTAATTGATGAAATTCGATCATTGACAGCGAAGGGTCAACGTATCCTTGTTACTACACTAACCAAGCGCATGGCCGAGGATTTAAGCCAGCACCTAGACGATATTGGAATAAAAACTGCCTATATTCATAGTGAGGTTGACACCTTGGAGCGTGGTGATATCCTTCGTGATTTGCGGATGGGCGTGTATGACGTGCTGGTTGGTATAAATCTACTGCGTGAGGGGCTTGATCTACCAGAGGTGAGCTTGGTGGCAATTATGGATGCCGACAAAGAAGGGTTCTTAAGAAGTGAAAGTGCGCTAGTGCAAACAATTGGTCGTGCAGCGCGCCACGTTGAGGGAAGGGTGATTATGTATGGCGATACTATTACCCGAAGCATGAAAGCGGCGATAGATGAGACAAATCGGCGACGATCAATTCAAGAGAAATATAACCACGAACATGGCGTTACACCCACCGGTATTGATAAAAAAATTGACGAAGGCTTACGGGCGATTATTCCACAAAAAGAAGATAAAAAGCCAAAGATTGATTTGAAAAAGATACCGAAGGATGAATACGACAACCTTGAAAAAGACCTAACTGCACAAATGAATTTTGCAAGCGCAAACCTCGAGTTTGAAAAGGCCGCCGACCTTCGCGATCTAATCGCAGAAATACGTGCAAAGCGCTAGCGTTTTGTGGTAAAATAAGCATAATTATGCAACCACAACAATTTCAGCCACAACAGTCGCCAATGCAGCCAATGCAGCAAGCGCCAAAACAAAAGAAAAAATTAACGTTAGCGGGTATGTTGCTGATCGGTATGATTATCTCTGGCGTTATTTTATTAATTGCGTTAATTGCGTGGATTGCCCTTGGTTTTAAGTCGTCATCTGACACTGGGAAGACGTTGGCAGGAGCCGCTGCGGTAATTGAGCCCGATTCGGTTGCCCCTAGTAAGCAAACTATTGTTTCTTCGCTGGGAGTGACAATACCCTACAATACGCGTGAACTTTCTGGCTTTGGTTTTTCAGAAGATGTAACGTACTCCTCTAATGATTTGTCTCAAAAAAGGCCATATAGTGTCATTCGCCTTCGGCCAGTAGAAACAAGTCAGGCTTCTCGAAATGAAATAACAATGATGCCGCCAGAGTTACGTATTACTTCAAGTTTAGATAAGGATTATTGGGGCCAGTTTGAAAATAAAAAGGAATACAGCGAGCTATCTAAGTTGGATATTCTTGTAGAAGAGACAACCGCTCAGCGCTCAAGCGATAAGTGGGTAACGCCAAGTGATGTTGAGGTGCAAAAAGTAGGCGAGACTGAGTATCGAAAGATTTCGTACAAAAGCAAGAACGAAGATTTCGGTGTAACCAGTTTAAAGCGTGAGGATTGCTATGTTACAGTGCAGCAGGATCGCCCGTATGTTGCCTGTATTAATAACATACGGTCTGCGAACTTTTCGACACTTTCTCAGCTTGAAGCTGTGCTGGCGGATATGACATATCAGAAGCCTGATGAAGATGCATTGCTTACCGAAGAGGCTGCTGACGAGGCAGATAAATCGATGCTGGACGCAAAGTCCGACGAAGAGGTAACGGCATCTGATGGAAAAGAGCAAGTAGAAGAAACGGAAGCCGAAAATACACCAGAATCAAGTGAACAAGTTCCTCAAGAAAAAGCTGCAAAAATCTCCCCGTACCTAACAGAAACAGCCGATTTCTATTCGTTTGCAAAAGCTGCACCTGCAACAGTGCGGGTAGGTTCAATCTATTGTGCAGATATTAAGCTTACCCTACCTACCGGCAAAGAGGGGCCGCTTCTAACCGGCGCTTGTGTAGATAGGTCGGGAACTGGATTCTTTGTGTCAAGGGATGGCCTTGTTGCTACATCGGCGGGCGTGGTGAAAGTAAAGCCGCAAGAGGCGATACGCTCGTACATAGTCGATGCTCCAAACTCCGCACAAATGTACGAACGGCTTGATCGAGTTCTTTCGTACATGGTTGAAGGCCGATTATTAATGCAAACAGATGCAGACGCTATTGTTGCTGGCGTTCAGGAGCGGAATCAGGATGTAGTTGAGAAGGTGAATTCGCTTAGCGCAAAAATCGTACCAGAAAATATCACAATTGCCAAAGAATCGTACAGCTACGCGATTCAGCTACAGGACAAGCCTATTGTTGTGAACGAAACTGGTAATGGCGCACTGGAGTTTGCTTATTCTGATACGGTTGTTACGGCTGATATTGAGGGAAGTCAATATACAACCGACAAAACACAAGAGCAGATTTTTAACGGCGAAACGATTGGCGAAGACCTTGCGCTCTTAAAGTTGAAAAATAATATCACTTATCCTGCATTGGCTTTGGCGTCAGATACAAACCTACCGAAAGAAACGCCAGTTAATATTATTGGTATGCCATCCTACACAGTAGGCTCGTTGTTATCTGGCCAACTACGTCCAACGCCACTGTTCCGACAAGGTGGGGCAGGAGAGGTGTTTAGCGGTCATAACGCACAAAGGTTAGTGTTTGTTTCAACAGCCTCATATCCTGGATTCTCTGGAGCTCCAGCTATTAATAGGAGTGGTGAAGTAGTGGGTGTTGCAACATTCAATAATCAAAATTGCCCAACAGGAAGTTGCTTTATGGGGACGGTAATTCGAGACATATCCGAAATAAGAAGTGTTGCAAAATCAAGGAATGTATCGCTTCAGCCATTAAGTATAGTTGCTGACACGTGGGATAAGGCCCTCAAGGAGCTTATAAAAGGTAATTACACAGAGGCAAATAAGTTATTTAATGATTCAGCAAGATTATATCCTCAAAACCATTTGGCAACACCAATGGCAAATTATGCTAAATCTCAGATTGGTAGTGCCACAGACACGTCTAACTTTAATGTTGCAATCTCTGCAGCACAAATTGTTGCACTTATTGCAGGGCTGTTCTTGGTGTTGTTGATGATTGCTAGAATTATGGTAAAGATATTTGTACGCCCAAAGTATGAAACGCAATACGGCGCATTTGCTCAGGGTCAATATGTCGACCCTCGATCCTGGCAGCCTCAGCAGTCAAGTACGAGCGGTGGCTATGCTGCGCCAAGCAGTCCATCACAGCAAGGGGCAGCCTCTCAGCAACCATGGAGCGCCCCACAACAGCCTTCGCAGCCATCGCCGGCGCCTACATATCCACCAGCAAACCCACCTCAGCCGCAACAGGGGCAACCATCTCCTGGCGAGCAGCCGCAGCAGACACCTCCGCCGAGCGGCACGCAGTGGTAGTAGCTGCGCTGTTGCCTTCTTGATTTGTATAAATTGAGTGGCTACAATAGAGTAATGACACATATAACAGAAGAATCGCTAAAGCAGTTAGCCGAGCTAAGTGCGATTGAATTAACATCCTCTGAATTGGATGGCCTAAGTGGTGATTTAGAAAAAATTCTAAGCTATATCGACCAGATGCAAGAGCTTAATACCGACGATGTTGAGCCAACCTATCAAGTTACTGACTTACAAAATGTATGGCGAGACGATGCGGTCGATAATAACGGACCAACAAGGGAAGCGCTCTTGTCTACGGCTGGCCAAAACACATCTAATAGTCAGATCAAGGTGCCGAAAGTATTATGACGATTGCAGATAGTATAAAGGACGTCTTGGCTAACGGGGCGGTTGCATGTGTTACTCGTGCGATTGAAGCAGCAGAATCTACAAATGATCACAATGTTTTTTTGCATATCGAAAAGGATCGTGCACTAGCAAGGGCTGCCGATGTTGATAATGGAAAGATTACAGGTAAGTTGGCCGGTGTTCCATTTGCGGTAAAGGACAATTTCTTGCATTTTGGCGGTCCAACTACTGCAGCTAGTAAGTTTTTAGAGAATTTTGAAGCTCCTCTTCAGGCAGAGGCTGTTCAAAGAATTGAAGCAGAGGGTGCAATATGCATTGGCGCTGTTAACCTTGACGCATTCGCGCACGGTGGCTCGACGGAGAATTCGGCTTTTGGTGTTACAAAAAATGCTATCGATAAAACAAGAGTCGCTGGCGGAAGTAGTGGCGGATCTGCGGTAGCGGTTGCGCTCAATACTGTACCGTTTGCGCTCGGCACTGATACGGGTGGGTCAATTCGTCAGCCAGCAAGCTTTAACGGCGTAGTAGGTATTAAGCCAACGTATGGAGCGGTTAGTCGCTACGGAGTTGTTTCGATGGCGAGCGGAACCGATACTATCGGCGTGCTGTCATCTAGTGTAGAAGATACTGAGCTTGTTCTTTCCATTATGTCTGGTAAGGACGAAAAGGATATGACGTCGCTTCCGGATTATTTTTCTCCAAAAGATAGTACGGCTATATCAAAGAAGGTTGCTATTATTAAAGAATTTATGGCAGATGGCGTAGACGAAGGCGTGAAGGCTCGAGTACAAGAAACAGCCAAGACTTTGGTTGATAAGGGCTACGAGATAGACGAAGTTAGTTTACCTATGCTAAAACACGCTTTGGCAGTTTATTACGTTGTCGTGCCAGCCGAAATCAGTAGCAATTTAGGCCGATACGATGGCATTCGTTATGGGAACCGATCTTCTCAGGCGCAGAACCTTACCGAAGTATATGCAAAAAGCCGAGCAGAGGGTTTCATGACAGAGAACAAGCGCAGAATTATCATAGGGAGTTTTGTACTTTCTAGCGGATATTTTGACGCATACTATCAGAAAGCTCAAAAAGTACGCACGCTCATAATTCAAGAATTTTCTGAAGCGTTATCTCAATACACCGCACTGATTGGTCCTGTTGCGCCAAGCACAGCATTCAAGTCAGGAAGAGATATCGACCCCCTCACGACCTACCTAGAGGATGTAATGACGGTTCCAGCGAGTCTTGCGGGGCTACCGGCGGTAAGTGTGCCTATCGGCAATAGCAACAACCTACCTGTTGGTCTTCAGATAATCGGAAATCGACAGTCTGATGCGGACGTATTGGCGATTGCGAAAGATGTAGAGGAAATTTATGGATAATAATGTACTCACGTTTCTTTTGCTCGTAATTGCGATTGCCTTTATTGTTAGTGGCCTGTTCTTTATCAAGGGCCAAAAAAAGCTTGATAAGCAAAAGTACCGATCAAAATGGATGAAAATTGAATCATCTCTAAAGCGAGATAGCGAGGCGAGTTACCATTTGTCTATTCTAAATGCAGATAAATTACTTGATGCCGCGCTGAAAGAATCTGGCTATAGGGGTGAAACAATGGGACAACGATTAAAAAACGCTACGGGCAGTTTTTCTAATAAAAATTCCGTTTGGGCGGCCCACAAGCTGCGGAATCGAATAGCCCATGAAACCGACGTAAGGATCGACTATACGTCGGCACGCAGGGCGTTAGCGAGCATTAAGCAAGGTCTAAAAGACGTAGGAGCAATCTAATGAGTGTATACGATGAATATGAAATGACAATCGGCATTGAGTGCCACGTGCAGCTCGCTACAAAAACAAAACTGTTTAGTGCGGCCGATAACGATTCGCGATTTGCCGAGCCGAATCAGAATGTTAGCGCTGTTGATTACGGATTGCCTGGTATGTTGCCGGTGCTAAACCGTGAAGCGGTGACGTTGGCGGTTAAGGCAGGTAAGGCGCTTGGTAGTGAAATTGCGCACAAAAGCCGATTCGATCGAAAGCACTATTTTTACCCAGACTTGCCGAAAGGCTATCAGACAACCCAGATGTATCAGCCAATTATTGGAGCAGGGCTGGTAGAAGCACCGCTCGAAGATGGAACGAGCGTCAAGGTTCGTATTCACCATGCTCACATGGAAGA